>NZ_PKHA01000010.1:0-100836 GCF_002861525.1 Actinomyces urogenitalis
AAGTAGGGTGGAGCACGTCGAGGTCTTTCGGGATGGCGAGCGTGAAGAACTTCCATCATCCGGGAGACCTCGACCCCTACCCAGCCACCGACGCGCTCAACCGACTACACCCTCGTTCGTGAAGAGCCGGACAACCTCGAGCACTCCATCTGGTTGACCATGATGCGCGACCGGCTGCTCCACATGAAGAAGCTGCTATCTGCTGACGGTTCGATTTGGGTACACCTTGACGACGTGGAGGTGCACCGAATGCGCCTTTTACTGGATGAAGTGTTCTCCCCAGGCTCGTTTGTGACGACTATCGCATGGGAGAAAGCGCAGGGTGCGCGCAATGATACCGATATCTCATCCGCCCAGGATTTGATTCTCGTGTATAAGAAGTCACCGACCATCGACTTTAAGAGCGTCCGGAACCTACTGCCACGAAGCGCAGCGCAGATCGAACGGTATCAAAATCCAGATAATGATCCACGCGGACCCTGGCGACAGGGTGACAATGGAACTGCAAAATCAGGCTCCGAGGATTACCGGTTCCAGATCAAGCTGCCCTCTGGCCGTGAAGTTGTCCCGCCACCCGGGTCATACTGGCGTTTCTCTGCCGCGTCCTTTCAAGCTGCAAGGAAAGAGAGACGTATTTGGTTCGGCGCGAACGGGGATTCACTCCCGGTGATTAAGCGTTACTTAAACGAAGTCCAAGGCGGCGTGGTTCCGCGAACCTGGTGGCCGGCATCAGAGGTTGGATCAAACCAGGAAGCAAAGCGTGACCACTTGCGTCGCCTGTTCCCTGATTCCGAGCCGTTCTCCACCCCCAAGCCGGAGCGTCTCCTCGAACGCATCATTCACATCGGATCGAACCCGGGAGACATCGTGCTAGACGTGTTTGCTGGGTCGGGGACGACGGCGGCGGTGGCGCAGAAGATGGGGCGGCGTTGGGTGACGTGTGAGCTGCTCGAATCGACGTTCAACACGTTCACGCGTCCCCGTCTGGAGAAGGTCGTCAATAACGAAGATCCCGGTGGTATTACGCGGACGAAGGGTGAACGGGTTGATGCGGCCGTGGACGGTCTGCCTGATGGTGTCTCGCCGGAGGATGCGGCGAAGTTCACGAGCGTGCTCAACAAGCTGATCAAGGGCGACCCGGAATTAAAGAAGAGCGTCGAGGTGAAGTCTTTGAAGGCTGCCTCGAAGACCAGGCGCACGAAGGAAGTGGTCAACTGGCGTGGTGGCGGCGGCTTCCAGGTCGCCCATCTGTCGCCTGCGTGTTTCGACTACACCCCTGAACTGGACCGGGTGATGCTAACTGCGGCCGCGACCGGACAGACCCTGATCGACTCGGTGGCTGCCAACCTCGGGTTCACGCTGTTGCACCCGGACGATGACTATGTGTTCGACGCTCGACGCGGTAACGCTCTGTTGAAGGTCGTGGAGGGTGTGGCCACGCCTCAGATCGTTGACTGGCTAGCTTCCCAAATCCAGCCCGGAGAGACGATCGTGCTGGCCGCTACCACCGTCATGGACGGCGTGCGTCAGCACCTGCGCAAGCTGGTGAAGGGGTCGCGGGTGGTTGCCCTGCCCGATGATGTGTTCCGCTATTCCGAGGGTGGTGACCAGTGATGAGGCTCAACATCAGTTTTGATTCGGACATGTTGGAGTCGATCAGTGCCGAGTTTGATCTTCGTGCCCCGAACAAGGAAGCGCTCCGTCAGCTCATCTTCACCCTCGATGGTGACTACGACCCGGCTGTGATGCAGGTGCTCAACCTCGCCACGGGTGTGGGTAAGACCTACTTGATGGCGGCGTTCGTGGAGTATTTGCGTCGTCAGGGTGTGGGCAATGTGGTGATTGTGACGCCCGGTAAGACGGTGCAGGCGAAGACGGTGCAGAACTTCACTCCCGGCTCCCCCCGCTATATCGCTGGCTCACCGGTACCACCAGAGGTGGTGACGCCGCAGGATTATTCGGCGTGGATCGCCCGGCAGAACGGCCCCGCCCAGCTTTCGTTCGGGCGGGAAACCCCGATGCTGGCGTTCATCTTCAACATCCAGCAGTTGATCGCGCCGAAAGAGGCCGAGGGTGATACCCACGGTGCTACGCAGGATGCGATGCGCCGTAAGCCCCGCCGCTTTGATGAAAACGCCGGTGTGCTCTTCGACTACCTGAAGAACCTCGATGACCTTGTCGTGATCGCGGACGAGTCACACTTGTATGGTTCCAGCGCGGTAGCGTTCAACGCCGCGCTGAAGGAACTCGACCCAGCAGCGGCGATCGGTTTAACGGCGTCGGTGGATAAGAAGACCGATCACGTGATCTTCGAGTACCCGTTATACCGGGCGATCGCCGACAAGTATGTGAAGGCTCCGGTGTTGGCGTTCCGCAAGACTGGATATGGCACCGACGAGGCTTCTGAGGAGCAGCAGCTACGTGACGCTCTGCAGCTACGTGCGCTCAAGCAGGCCTACTACGACTCGTACGCGGCTTCCCAGAACCACGATCATGTGAATGCGGTCACGTTCGTGGTCTGCTCGGATGTGGAGCACGCCACACAGGTCGCCGAGTTGCTGCGCACCCCGGAATACCTCGGCCGGGAATCGGCTGTGCTGCAGGTGGACTCCAAGCACGAGGATGAGTTGACCCAGCGTCGCCTCGACGAATTGGACCGACCCGAATCGCCTGTGCTGGCAGTGGTCAGTGTCAACAAACTCAAGGAAGGCTGGGATGTCAAAAACATCGCGGTCGTCGTGACACTGCGGGCGATGGCCTCCGAAGTGCTTACCCAGCAGACCATGGGGCGCGGACTGCGTTTGCCGTTCGGGAAGTACACGGGCGTGTGGCAGATCGATCAGCTCGACATCATCGCTCACCAATCCTTCACCGAATTGTTGAACGCCGAGAACGTGCTACAGCAGTTCGGATTGGACGAAGCCGTCCCCGAACCCGACAAAGCCAAGGTAGAAGAGGCGATCCGTAAAGCCGCCGAAGAGTCCAACACGGATACAGGCACAGACACGACCGGTGGTGACCAACCAACGGCGACAACCGGTTTTGAACCGGGCACCGGTGCCAGTGGTGAGGTCGCCGGTGGTGTGGCTCTGCAGCCGGGCACCGTTCCCGTCGGCGGCAGTGATTCCCCGGGTGCGGGTTTGCCCGGTGTCGGGGTTCGCGCCATCACCGAACAGGAGGATGAGCCCACCTGGGAACTTGTCTCGATCGGGCGGAATCCGAGCTTTGCTGACGTGGCCTACCAGTTCCCGGTAACCACGATGACCGTGCAACAACCGCCCATTGACCTGTCCGAAATTAGTGACACCGAGATTGAGCAAGCGGCTCGTCGGGTCACCTCTGCCGGGGACGTGCTGCTGCGCAAGGAGATCATCGCCGCTCTGGGCAAGAAGCTACGGGCTGCGGATCGGGAGAGCGCCGAAGTCGACTCCGTCCACGTCGACGATACCGACGCGCGGGATGCGCTGATCAAGCTGGTGGTCAACATGTCGCTGGTGCCCAAGACCGAGCAGACTGCCCGCTACGTCGCCACGTTCCTGGTGCCAAAGTTCATGCAAGCGGTGACGTTCACCGGTTGGACCGTCAAGTCCCTCGACTCCGCACGAAACGAACTCCTGGCGCTCATCAAGAACTACACGACCGAGACGTTGCGCGCCACCCGCGAAGTGCCGACCATTCACCCCAAACCCATGCCAGGCACCGGCTACACGCTCCCGCTCGGAGAAAAGGTACATGACCAGATCGAAACCAGAGACCAGTTCGTACGAGGCCGGGTCTACGGCGGCTGGTTCAAGTCGCTGTTCGCCGAGGAATCCTTCGACTCCTTCACCGGCGAATACCAGCTCGCCCGCCTACTCAACACCTCACCCGGGATCGTGTGGTGGCACCGGTTGCATCCGCAAGACCAGGCGTTCGTGTACTACAACGCGAAAGATCGCTACTTCCCAGACTTCGTAGCCTTGGACACCAACGGGGTGCATTGGATCATCGAGGGCAAGGACGAGCGCGGCCGCGACGACGCCAAGGTGCAGGCCAAGCGTAAGGCTGCCGAGGCGTTGGTGCGACGGTTGGTTGCTGAGGATGCCTACGCTGGCCAGCACTGGGGGTATCTGATCGCCTACGAGCAAGACACGGCCCGCGCCGACTCCTGGGAAGACCTGAAAGCCTTCGCCAGCCCGGTCAGCAACACCTTGTAGCTGCGAGATTGTCCGCGCGGAGCAGGGGGCTCCAGCGGTGCGGCAGGTCGAGGGTGACGGCCTCGCCGGTGATGAACACGAAGCCGAGCCTGCCGTCGGTGAGCATGCACCCGCCCTCCAGCACGGCAAGGAAATCCGGGAGGTGGAGGGTGATCTGTGTCGGCGGCGCGGTCAGGAGCTTGTCGATCGCCGTGTGGAGCGTCGATGGGCGTCGCCGCACACCCGTTGCCCGCAGGCTGTCCACCACCTGGTCGACCGCCGCGCGGTTGCGCACAGCGAGCACCTGCAACGCTTCGGCCATTTTCACCAGCAACACCTCTTGGTAGAGGTGGCTGGTGGCGCAGGTGCCGCGCTTGACGTAGTTCGTGGGGCACTCCCACACGTCGACCCGGTTCGGGGTGCCCGAGTGCCAGGTCTTGTGGCCGAACCTCCGTCCGCAGTCGCCGCAGACGATCTTGCCAGACATGCGAAGCCCGAAGGACTTGTAGCCTTGCGGGTCGACGCGAGTGCCCAGCCAAGGCAACTCGCGGTCTGCGATGCCGAGGGTCTCGGCGACGTGGCGTTGGGCGCGGAATGCGTCCATCCACTCGACGGTGTGCCCGGCGGCGAGATTTTCAAGGAGGAAGCTGGTCAGCCGGTAGGTCAGGCGAGCTTGTACTGTTGCCAGATCGGGGTAATGCATGGTGGCGGCTCCTGTCTTTGCGTCACGTACATACACGCTCTGATCAGGGTTAATAGCAAGCCGTAACCGCCACTACCTTTTGGCGCTTACCGAACCTTTTGGCGCTTCACGGCAATCCGGACCCGCCGTGGTTCACGGTGCTCGACTACGCCACACGGCGATAGTAGATACCGGAACCGCACCGTCCGGGTAGGCCGCCCGGCACCTCTCACGACCGCGCGTTTCCCCAAGTCACGCGCTGGTGTCGCCCCATCTGCCTCATCCACGCCCTACATGGCGTTGTATCCATTTCGATACGGTTTGCGATCCGGCTGCTGGCAGCGGCAATTTCCTCACCGAGACCTTCATCTGCCTGCGACGCCTGGAGAACAAGGTGCTCTCCGTCCTCCAGGGGCCGCAGACGGCACTGGAGTTCGAGGGCGTGGGTGAGTCTGCCATCAAGGTGCAGCTCGCCCAGTTCCACGGCATCGAGATCAACGACTTCGCAGCCTCCGTCGCACGCACCGCGCTGTGGATCGCAGAGCTCCAAGCCAATGCGGAGACAGCGGAGATCATCCAGCGTGAGGTCGAAGACCTGCCGCTGCGCGACGCCGCCACGATCATTGAGGGAAACGCCCTCGACATGGACTGGAATGACCTCCTGCCAGCTTCGCGATGCTCCTACATCATGGGCAATCCACCGTTCATCGGCTACTCGAATCTCACGCCAGAGCAGAATGCCGATCGCGCTCGGCTCTTCGGCAAGGTCAAGACGGTGGACTACGTGGCCTGCTGGTACGTCAAGGCGGCGCAGTACATGCGCGGGACGGCAATCCATACCGCCTTCGTCTCCACGAACTCGATATGTCAGGGGCAGCAGGTCACCCCGATCTGGAAGCCGCTGTTTAACGACGGCGTCGACATCACCTTCGCGCACCGCAGCTTCGTCTGGGGCAACGAGGCCTCCGACCAGGCACATGTGCACGTCGTCATCGTGGGCTTCAGTTACGAGTCTCCGACGTCGAAGCTCCTGTTCGAGCACAACAGCGGAGCCTCCTCCGTCCGCGAGGTCGCGCATATCAATGCTTACCTCGTGGACGCACCAGACGCCTTCATTGAGCGGCGGAGCCAGCCTCTAGGGGATGTACCTGCAATGGCTCAAGGTTTTAAGCCAGCTGACCATGGTTACCTCATTCTCTCTGACACTGAACGATCGACACTCCTAGACGAGGATCCTGACGCCGTGCAATGGGTGAGGGAATTCTCGATGGGCGCCGAGTTCATCAAGGGACAAGATCGATACTGCCTGTGGCTGAGTGACTTCGATCTCCCTGCACTCACAAAACATCCAGAGGTTCGAGCACGCGTCGATGCATGCCACTCATGGCGGCTAGAGCAAACTCCAACCGGAGACGCCTTCAAACTTGCTAACCGCCCCCATCAGTTTCGACCCAACGGACTGTTTAGGGACGGCACCTACATCGCCGTCCCCGCCGTCTCATCGGAGCGCCGTCACTATATCCCCATGGGATTCGTGCATAACGGCATGATTCCAGGGAACAAGCTCTACTTCATCCCCACGGATCGCCTCGATATATTCGGGATTCTCATGTCCCGGGTCCACAACGCCTGGATGCGTGTGGTCGCAGGACGGCTGAAGTCCGACTACAACTACGCCAACACCATCGTCTACAACACCTTGGTCTGGCCAGATGCCACCGATACGCAGCGCGCTGAGATCGAGCACTGCGCCCAGGCCGTGCTTGACGCACGAGCGCAGTACGAAGGAGCGAGTCTCGCAGACCTGTACGACCCGGATAACGACTTCCTCTACCCGGCGCTCACCGCCGCACACCGAGCGCTCGACCTCGCCGTCGAGCAGGCCTATGGCCTCAGCTTCCCGGCGCAGATGGGCGAGGAGGAGAGAGAACGCGCCATCGTCGCCCATCTCTTCGCCCTCTACGCGCGGGCCACCGCCGATCCCAGCGCCTGAACAGCACCGCTGGAACGACCGCTCAGCCACGCGAACGGCCTTCAACGACTGGGGCGTGCCTCCCATCCCTCGGGAGGCACGCCCCAGTCATCAAAGCCCGGCCCGATCAGCGCAAGCACGGCTCCTGGCCACACCCTGCGGCTCGGCTACTCCCACTGCGCCGTGGCGGGGTCGATGCCGTGTGCCGCAGCATTGACGTCAATAACGTCTTTGAGCCACCGAGCCAGGCCCGGCTCACGCTCGTCGTAGTGGGCGGCGAAGCGCGGGTCCTGGACGTAGTTGCACGCGATCAGCACGTGCTTGGACCGCGTCACGTCGAACCAGCTCATACAGGCCCGGTGCTCCTCCGCGAGCGCGTTGGCCCGCTCGCTGCCCGGCTCCACGCCCTCTCGCAGCGCCTGGGCCAGCTGCTCCTCAACGCGCTCGATCCGCTTCTTCGCCACCTCTAGATCCTCCCTGCTCATGGAGGCCATCCGCCGAGTGGAGACCTTCCAGTCCTCGGTGTCTCCCCAGCGTCGCTCAGCCTCCTCCTCCCAGGCTGGGTCCCAGTCACGGCCGAGGATCTCAGCACGCTGCTGAGCGTTCAGTACCTGCCCCGTCATGGTCTTCTCCATCATCGTGTCCACTGCCCGCACCATGCGGGTCAGGTGATCGATGCGCCGAATCAGCAGCTCCCGCTGACGCAGGAGGTGGCCGGAGGCCTGGGTCGAGGGATCACCAAGAACCGTGGCGATGTCACTGAGCCCCATACCGGTCTCCCGGTAGACCAGAACCTGGTGGATGCGGGCGACGTCGTCGCTGCTGTAGAGCCGGTAGCCAGACCGCGAGCGGGCCGAGGGGCTGACCAGCCCGATCTCGTCCCAGTGGTGCAGGGTGCGTACAGACACCCCGACCATCCGTGCGGCCTGCCCCACCGTGAGCTCGTCCTCCACCACGTCCTTCTCCCCTCTGGCGCGATCGTTCACGGCCACCGAGCCTCGTGCCTGACGCAGCGTGAGGGTCAAGCCTGCGCCGAGCCCTCCAGCCCCGGCAGCCCTGTCACGGGTCGTGGCCGGTCCCCGAGGCGCCGCACTCCGCGGCCGTACCACGCGGCCACGCACCACACGAAGACCACGAGCGCGCCCTGAACCACCCGCGACCAGCCGGTGTCCGGCAGCACGAGGATCGCCACCCCGGCCGCCACGCACTCCGCGGTGTTGAACAGGACGTCGTAGATGGAGAAGGCCCTGCCTCGGTAGGCGTCGTCCGTGTCAGCCTGGACGATCGTGTCAACGGCGATCTTCGCGCCCTGCACGCCGACGCCGAAGACGAAGATGCCGATCGTCATCGCCAGCTGGTGGTGCGTGACCACCAGGACGATCTGGCCCACGGTCCCTCCCAGCAGGCAGCACACGATCCACGTCGAGGGCGCGATCCGCTCGTGGGCGAGCGGCGTGAGGATGACGGACAGGCCGTGGCCGGCCACCATCGCCCCCATGAGGGTGCCGAAGACCGCCAGGCCCGCGTCGGCGTCGCCACCGGGGGCCAGGAGGTTGCGAGAGGTGAGGATGAGGGTGATGAGCTCCATGCCGTAGACGAAGCGGTGCAGAGCCATCGTGCTCAGCGCCAACCCCGGCGTCCCGCGCCGGACCAGATAGCGCACCGCGTCGGCCAGGTCTCCGACCGTACGGGCCAGCGCGCGGCCCAGCCCGCCCCCCTGTCGGAGCCGCTGCGGCCCCAGCTCGTCACGCCCGAGCCGAGCCACCACCCCCGCGGCGCCCACGTACAGGACGACGGCGCAGGCCAGGCTCGCGCTGTCCTGCACGGCTCCGGCTGGCAGCACCAGGCGCAGGACGACGCCGATCACGGCCCCGACCGCCGTCGCCGCGCCTCCCAGGGTGGGCACGAGGGAGTTGGCCACGAGCAGACGCTTGTGGTCAATGACCTGAGGCAGACCGGCTGAGAGCACCGACAGCAGGAAGCGGTTGATCCCGAGCGCCACGAGGACCAGGACGTAGACAGCCACCCCGATCCCCCACTGGCGCAGGACCAGGGCCGTGGCTGCGATGAGGCCGGCGCGCAGCAGGTTGCCGACCACGAGGGTGTTGCGGCGCCGCCAGCGGTCGATGAAGGGACCCGTCAGCGGTCCGACGACGCTGAAAGGCAGCAGCATGACCACCAGCGCCCAGGCGACCCCACTGGCGGTGGTCATGTTCTGGGGCTGGAAGAAGAAGAGCGTCGCCAGTCCCGCCTGCACCATCCCGTCACCACTCTGGGACACGAGCCTGACGACGAGCAGTAGCCGAAAGGCTCGGACGGAGGCAAGGTCCTTGAGGTCCTCGGTCAGGCGCATAGGAACAGCCTCCCACGTCCCCCACGCCCGGCACCGGCACCGCGAGCCGACGTGACGCCACGACCACCGCGGTCACGAACGCGCCCACCCAGGCTGCGCCCGAGACCACTCCGTCCCTGGCGCGAGGAACCTTCCTACGCTTCGCCGCCGGGTTCCTGTCCATCTCGGTGCTGTGGGCGCTGGGCCTGAGCATGGTCGCCACCGTGCTGCTGCCCCAGCGGCTCAAGGACCTGGGCGCGGCGGACCCCAATGCACTGCTCGCCTCGATCAGTACGGTCACCGCCGTCGTCTCCCTGGTGTCCAACCTCGTCTTCGGCAACTTCTCCGACCGCACCCGCTCGCGCCTGGGTCGGCGCACCCCGTGGGTCGTGGGCGGCGGTCTGCTCGGCGGCATCTTCATGGGTGTCTCCGGTATCGCGGCCGTCCTGCCGTGGCCTCGCGAGGGCTCGGCCAAGGACCTTGAGGCTCCGGCCTCCTCCTTCAAGGACGTCCTGATGTCCTTCGTCCCGCCGATCCACGGCGCCGCGGACTTCTGGAAGGCCTTCATCGGCCGCTTCACGATGCTGCTGTCCTACCAGATGATCAACGCCTACCAGCTCTACATCATCCAGGACCACCTCAAGGACTCCGGCCAGGCCCTGTCCGCCGGGCAGGTGGCCGCGACCGTCGCACTGACCAACTCCATCATCATGGTCGCCGGCCTGGTCGGCGGGTTCATCTCCGGACCGATCTCCGACCTGCTGCGCCGCCGCAAGGTGCCGGTTGTCTTCGCCTCGGCCTGCTTCGCCGTCGGTGTGGCCATGCCCTGGCTGACCCCCACCACCACGGGTATGTACATGTTCGCCCTCATCGCCGGCTTCGGCTACGCCGTCTACGGCGCGGTCGACCAGGCCCTCAACGTCGACGTCCTGCCCAACCCCGAGGAGGCCGGCAAGGACCTGGGCATCCTCAACATGTCCACCACGCTCGGCTAGATGTGCGGTCCGCTCATCACCGCCTCGGTAGTATCGGCGCAGGGCGGAAGCTACGCACTAGTCTTCCCGATCTCGATCGCCTTCGCGCTGGCGGGCTGCGTCTGGATCCTCCTGATCAAGTCCGTGCGCTGACCCGCGCCAGATCCTGGACACGGCGGCTCCGCTCTGGCGGGGCCGCCGTCGTCGTCTCCCCGCTCCTGCCGACCCAGAAAGCCACCATGACCACCAGCCGCACCAAGCGCCTCCGACTCACCGCCGAGCAGCGACGCGAACAGATCGTCGACGTCGCCACCGACCTCGTGGCCCGCCACGGCTTTAGCGGACTGGCCTTGCAGGAGGTGGCCGACGCCGTCGGCATCACCCAGGCCGGGCTGCTGCACTACATCGGCACCAAGAACGGGCTGCTGGAGCTACTCCTGGACCAGCGCTACGACCGCCAGGGCACGCCGCAGGACTTCATCGACTCCGGGGACCCGGCCGCCACCCACCCCGAGGGCATCAGCCTGCCGGCCTACTTCCGCTACCTCGTGGCCTTCAACGAGGCCCGCCCCCAGCTCATGGGCCTGTACATGACGCTGGGCGTGGAGGCGACCGACCCGGAGCACCCGGCCTACCACTACTTCATCAACCGCCCTGAGCAGGTCTGGGAGTTCTACTCCCAGTTCACCTGGCGCCTTCCGCCGCAGGTCCGCAAGGAGGGGGGCTGGCCGAGCATGCGCCCGCTGGTGGAGATGGCGATCGAGGCCATGGACGGGTCCCAGATCCGCTCCTTCCGCAGGCCCGCGGTCTCGCTGAGCCAGGAGTGGGCGCGCTGGGAGCCGGTGCTTTTCCCCTCCCCTACCTGGGACGGTTACCGCTGAGGACGACGACGCAGGCGGGCCGGACGGTGAGGTCACCGTCCGGCCCGCCTGCGTTACTTGCTGGACAGGCCAGGTCCAGGCTCGGGCATGCAGCCCGGACCAGGGCGGCAGACCCGGTCAGGCCAGCAGCTCAGCCGGCACGTGGATCGTAGAGATCGAGTCAGCCGGCAGCGTGGCCTTGATGAGCTTGCCGCCCGCACCGAAGACGATCGGCAGCTCGCTGGTCATGTCGTTCTGGGCCGCGATGACGATCGAGCCGTCCGGGTTGGCGAAGGAGAGCACGTTCTCGTAGCCGGTGTAGGACAGGGTCGGCAGGAAGCGGGCACCGCGCTGGACGAAGTGCGCCAGGTGCTTCCAGATGTAGTACTCGTAGTTGAAGGTGTAGGTGGCGTCTGCGGGGTCCACCGTGACGAAGGAGTTCTGGCTCCAGCCCCAGCGCGAGACACCACCCTCGTCCAGGGACAGGTTCCAGTAGTCGTAGACGTTGGCGCCATGGTTGAAGTAGTGGCGCATCATCGTCCAGGCATAACGGGCGTAGCGCCAGTCGTTCTTGCCGTCACCGCACTCCTGCTCACTCTGGTAGATCTTGAGCTCGGGGTGGGCGTGGTGGATGTAGGGCACTGCCCCCTTGCCGGCCCACTGGAAGCCGATGCCGCGGATCTTGTCCCCGATCTCGGGATCCGCCAGGACCTCTTCCACCAGGCGCTCGTTGGGACGCTCCATCGTGCCGAAGAAGACCTCGACGTCGCGCTTGCTCATCTCGGGCACGAGGTGGCGCAGGAAGCGGGCCAGGCCCGCCGGGGTCCAGGTGCACGAGGGGAAGACCTGGTCAGAGTTGAACTCGTTCTGCGGCATGACCATGGAGATGTCGATGCCGTGCTCGGCGTAGGCGTCGATGAACTTGCCGAAGTAGCGGGCGTAGGCGTCCAGGTGCTCCTCGTCGAGGATGAAGCCGTCGGTGCCCTCGGGGATGGTGCGGTCCGGGGTCAGCCCGTTGTCGTAGCGGGTCTGCTGGGCCATCGGGCTGGGCACGCCGCAGGCGTAGTGGCCGTTGGTCTTCATCCAGGTCGGCGGGCACCACGGCGATGCCCACAGGCGCAGGTCACCTCGCACGGCCTGGGCGGCCTTGATGAAGGGAACGAGCGTGGCCTCGTCGTGCTCGATGGAGAAGTCCTTCAGCTCAAAGTCGCCGGGGGCCTCGTCGTAGGAGTACCAGTCGATCGAGAAGTCGTTGGCGCCCACGGGCATGCGGCACACCGAGGCGTTGCCGCCCTCGGGCGAGAAGATCTCGGTGAGGATCTCGGCTCGCTCGTCCTCCGTGAGGCGGGCCAGCGAGGTCCAGCCCAGCTCGTTGAAGCACACGCCGAAGCCCTCGATCTCCTGCGCGGGCTTGTCAGTCTGGATGAGGGCGCCGGGGAACTCGTCCATCGGGGTGATCTCCACACCCGTGGCGGGCGTGGCCCAGGACTCGTGCTCGGTGGTGACGACCCAGGTGGGCTGTGTTGTCATGGAAGTCTCCTTCTGTGTTTCATGCGTCCTTGCAGTGGTGCGGGCTGGCCTGGCCCGGACGTGGTTGAGGTGCCTGCGCAGCGGCAGGCGAGCGGTCGCCGTCGTGCGTGACGACGGCGACCTGAGGCTCAGGCCTGCTGGCCCTCCAGGGCGAGCACGCCCCAGCCGGGCAGGGTGACGGTGGCACCCGCCGGCAGGACGGCGCCGACCTCACCGAGGGTGCCCAGCACGTCGGTGCCGCCCACCGGGAGGGTGAGGGTGACGGGCTCGTGGCTGTAGCGCAGGAGGTAGGCCAGCGGGCGGCCGGCGCCGTTGACGCCCTTGCGCACCGTGACCTGGCCGGCGAGCTGGCCGGCCCAGTCGGTGACGCCCGCGCGCTCGGCCACGAGCGTGACGACGGCGCGCACCACCTCGGGGCTGGCCCAGGCGGCCAGGTGCGTGATCGAGCCGGAGCCGACGGCGCGGGTGGCGATGGCGGGGCCGGACCAGGCGTGGTGGTCGTAGCTGGCCAGGACCTCGACGTCGTCGGCGCCCTCGACGGGGGTCAGCAGCTCCATGAAGTGGGCGAGCCCCAGGTCGGCCCCCTCAGGCAGGGTGGCGGCAAGCGCTCCGGTGGGAGCCAGCCGGACGCCGTCGGGCCGGGTGAACTGATCGGTGCCCAGACCGAGCAGGTCGGACAGTCCGTGAGGCTGGCGGTCGGTGAAGACCTGGACGTTCTCGTCGGCCACAGCGGTGCGGAAGGTGGTCACCAGGTGGCCGCCGCCGGAGACGAAGGCGCGCAGGTTGGCGATGGTCTGCTCGGGCGTGACGTACAGGGCCGGGGCGAGCAGGACGTCATAGCGGGCCAGGCGCTCGGCCGGGGCGTCGGCGGGCACGATGTCAGCCTCGAGGTTGGCCTCGAACAGGGCGTCGTAGACCAGGCGGAAGACGTCGTTGTAGTTGGCGCCGCCCCCGCTGACCTGGCGCGGGAACCCGGAGTCGATGGAGAACCACTCCAGGGCCGTGTAGGCCTCGTTGGAGACCATGACGGCGATCTTGTTGCGCTTGGCCAGGCCCGCCAGCGACGCGGCGTGCTCCTTGATCTCCGCGCCGAAGCGAGCGGCCTCCAGGTAGGTGGGGTTGGCGGAGTAGTCCTGGGAGACCAGGCCCTTCCAGTAGGTCTCGAAGGAGTTGTGGATCGAGCCCCAGTGCCAGTACATGACTCCCATGGCACCAGAGGCCAGGTGGGAGTAGGCCTGCAGGCGCAGCTGGCCGGGGTAGGGCAGCCAGCCCATCTGCCCCTGGGCCTCGGTCTCCAGGACCAGGTAGGGGGCGCCGTCCTTGAGGGAGCGGTTGATGTCCCCACCAAAGGCGATCTCCTTGCCGGTGAGCTGGTCCTCAGTGGGGTGGTAGATGTCCACCCCGGCCAGGGTGACGGCCTCGGCCGCCTTGAAGTGGTCGACGGCGGGCTGGATCCCGAAGGAGTAGCCGCGCCACTCGTAGTCGAAGTTCTGGGTGACGAACTGGTCCTCGCGGCGGTACTCGTCCACGATAGCGCGCTGCCACAGGAGGAAGTCGGTGACCAGCGAGCGGCGGAAGAAGTCGAAGGCGGCGGCCAGCGAGCCGTTGATCGTCTGGGTGAGGTCCGGGAACTCCTCCCAGGCGTTGATCCGGTTGGCCCAGTAGTTCAGGCCGTAGGCGGCATTGAGGGCGTCAAGGTCCCCGTTAAAGCGCTCCTTGAGCCAGTCGACGAAGGCACGTTGGATGTCCGCGTTGTAGGCGTCGTAGTACTTGGTCTCGTTGTCCAGCTGGAAGCCGACGACGTTGTCCCGCGGGGCGGTGTGGGCCACGAGCGCGCGGATGGCCTGCTCGCCGTAGTAGCGGTAGGCCGGGGCGGTGATGTCCATGTTCTGGCGCGGGCCGTACTTGTTCGCGGTCCCATGGGCGTTGACGCCCATGACCTCGGGGTGACGGGCGGCGAGCCAGGTGGGTACCGCGGCGGTGGGGGTGCCGATGATGACGTCCAGGCCGTGGGCGGCCGCGGCATCGATCGCACGGTCGACGTGGGTGAAGTCGAAGACGCTGGGGGCGGGGTTCCAGGTGCCCCAGGTGAACTCGGCGATGCGGATGGTGGTGAAGCCGGCCTCGACCATCATCTTCATGTCGCGCTCGAGGCGGTCCTCGCCTGCCGAGGCAGGGGTGTACTCGTCGTAGTAGGCCGCGCCGAACAGGAGACGGTTCGCGGAGCTCGTCATCGGGCTTGTCATGGTGACCTCCTGCGGCGCCCTCGCCGCTTATCTAGTAGTTACTAGATAGTAGAGGGTCGAGGAGGCCTCTGTGAAGTCCTGGCGGCGGGCATTCGTCATGCTGCAGCGTGCTCAGACACTGAGGGCGTGTCCCTCAACGCCTCAGGACACGCCCTCAGATATCACCCGCGCCACCAGGACGCGCTGATCACACCCAGACCGAGTCGGAGCCGCACCAGGCCCGGACTCACACGCCCTCTCAGGCCCGCGCCGGGATCAGGCTCACGCTCTGGACGCCGTCGATCCCGCGGACCTCCTCCGCCAGCTGAGCATCCGCCTCGCCGTCGACGTCAACAAGGGTCACCGCCAGCTCACCGCGCGAGCGGTTGAGGAGGTTGGCGATGTTGTGACCACGCTGGGCGACGATCGTCGAGACCTGACCGACCATGTTCGGCACGTTCTTGTTGACGATGAGCAGGCGGAAGGTGCCCGGCTCGCGCGCCATGACCGCCTCAGGGAAGTTGACCGAGTTGTGGATCTGGCCGTCCTCCAGGAAGCCCCGCAGCTCGTCGACCGCCATGACGGCGCAGTTGCGCTCGGCCTCCTTGGTGGAAGCACCCAGGTGAGGCAGCGAGATGCACTTGGGGTGCTTGTGAACCGCCGTCGACGGGAAGTCGCAGACGTAACCGGCCAGGTAGTCCTGGTCGAGGGCGGAGACGATCGCCGCCTCGTCCACGATCTCAGGCCGGGCGAAGTTGAGGATGACGGCCGAGTGCTTCATCAGAGCCAGACGCTGGGTGGACACGAGGCCGCGCGTGGCCTCGATAAGAGGGACGTGGACCGTGAGGATGTCAGCCCGCTTGAAGACCTCCTCCATCGACTCCGCACGCTCAACCTCAGCCGACAGGTTCCAGGCGTGGTCCACGGAGATCGCCGGGTCATAGCCCACCACCTTCAGGCCGAGCCCGAGCGCCGCGTTGGCCACACGCACGCCAATGGCCCCCAGGCCGATGACGCCGAGGGTCTTGCCGGGCAGCTCAAAACCGACGAACTGCTTCTTGCCTGCCTCGACCGCCTTGGCGATCTCGGCGTCGGTTCCCGTCAGCTCATGGGCAAAGCGGGCGGCGGGAATGAGGTTGCGCGAGGTGATGAACAGACCGGCCAGGACCAGCTCCTTGACCGCGTTGGCGTTGGCGCCCGGGGTGTTGAAGACCGGAACACCTCGCTTGGTCATCTCGGCAACAGGGATGTTGTTCGTCCCGGCGCCGGCACGGGCGATAGCCCGGACGGACTCCGGGATCGGGGTGTCATGCAGCTTGGCGGACCGCACGAGCAGGGCGTCGGGAGACTCCACGCCCTCACCAACCTCGTAGCTCTCAGCGGGGAAACGGGTCAGTCCGCTGGCGGAAATGGCATTGAGGGTCTTGACGCGCAGCTTGGTCATGATGGTCCTTCCGGTGCTGGCGGCTTGCAGGCGTAGTGAATCAGTCGGGAATGGTCACGTAGGAAACACACAGGAAACCGTCTCCCGGTTCCCGTGCTCAGGCAGCCACGGGCTGTCGTGGGCCGACGGCGCAGCCAGGCTCCGCCGTCGACCCACCTCACGCTCAACCGCGGGTGCGCTCGAACTCAGCCATGTAGTCGATGAGGGCGCTCACGCCCTCATCCGTCATGGCGTTGTAGATCGAGGCGCGCATGCCGCCGACGCTGCGGTGGCCCTTGAGGTTGACCAGCCCGGCAGCGCTGGCGCCGGCAAGGAAGTCGGCGTCGAGGGAGGAGTCGGCCAGCGTGAAGGGGACGTTCATCGCCGAGCGCGAGCCGGGCTCCACCGGGTTGTTGTAGAAGCTGGAGGAGTCGATGGCCTCGTACAGGCGGGCGGCCTTGGCGTCATTGCGTTGCGCCATCGCCTCCAGACCGCCCTCGTCCTCGATCCAGTGCAGGATGAGGCCGAGCAGGTAGATGGAGAAGGTGGGCGGGGTGTTGAGCATGGAGTCGTTGTCCGCCATGACCTGCCAGTCCCAAATGGCTGGGACGTCCGAGCGGGCGTGACCCATGAGGTCGCGGCGGATGATGGAGATGTCCATGCCGGCCGGGCCGAGGTTCTTCTGGGCGCCGCCGAAGATGACGCCGAACTTGGTGACGTCGATGGGGCGCGAGAGGTACATGGAGGACACGTCGGCCACGATCGGCACGCCTGCGGCCTCCTCGGTGGGCACGTAGGGCATGGCGACGCCGCCGATGGTCTCGTTGGCGCAGTAGCCGAGGTACTTCGCCTCGGCGGGAACGGTGAAGGAGCCGGGGGCAGGGGTGGTGGTGTAGGAGGAGTCGGCCTCGTCGGCCACGACCTTGACCTCCAGGCCCTGACGGGTGGCCTCCTTGATGGCCTTCTTCGACCACTGACCCGTGTTGAGATAGGCGATCGTGTCCCCACGCTGGGTGAGGTTGCCGGGGATGGCGGAGAACTGGCCGGTGGCACCGCCGGCAAGGAAGAGCACGGCGTAGTCGTCCGAGACGCCGGCCAGGCGGCGGATCGTGGCCTCGGCGTCCGCGGCGCACTCGGTGAAGTCCTTGCCACGGTGAGAGACCTCGAGGACGCTCATTCCAGAACCTCGCCAGTTGGTGAGCTCGGCGGAAGCCTGCTCAAGAACGGGGAGGGGAAGCTGGGCGGGTCCTGCTGAGAAGTTATGCACGCGCATACTCCATCTTCGCTCAGATCTCAGCCGATGGGCAAAGCGGTCTCACGGCACGGTCCGCCGGGCGAGAAGACGGCTTCTTGCCCGGCGGACCGCGGCAGTGACAGGCACGCGCCATCAACCAGATGGGCCACGCGCGTGAATCCCGAGAACTCTGAAAACCGAGGAATCGCCCGCTTGCACGGGCCGCGCCGATCTCATACGTCGTAACTGCCGGCTACATAGCTACAACCCCCGTGGGCACGGGGACGAGCTGCGGATCTGGTCCCACACCAAGGTCATTGCCCCCTCCCACGCACGTGGGGACGACATCTCCCAGAACCTCGGACCCGGCTCACTGAAGCCTCAACCCCCACGCACGTGGGGTCGGCCAGTCTCCTGAGGGAAGGCAGGCTGGCCGGAGGCCTCGTTTTAGGCCGGCAACAGTCGACTTCGAGGTTCCGGGTCGACCCAGACCGTCGCTTTAGGCCGATAACAGTCAGTTCGGTTGTGGCAACCGTGGAGATCGACTGTTAAGCACCTAAAGCGAGAAATCTGCGGAACCGGCCAGATGGGTACCGACGGTTGCAGGCCTTAAGCGACAAGGCACAAGCGCGCCTCACCCCCTACCCCCATGCGCGGGGCGCTCCGCCTGGCCGCCCTTGGGGCTGAGGTGCCTGCCCCTCCACCCCCGCCATCAAGCAGGTCAGACGGAGGGGAGCACGATCCACTTCCCAACTCCACGCAGGTGGGGAGGACTGCGTCTTGCGGGTACCCGTGACCTCCCCCTGGTCGCACGCCAGGCGCAGCTGGACTCCTACATCGACCTCATCGTCCGACACGACCTGTCTGACGGATCCCAGCGCCGCACCCGCTCTCTCAAGGACTGGATGCGCGCCTACGCCGCCTCGGTCTCCACCTGCACCACGCTCGACTCCATCAACCGCTCCCTGACAGCCCGCCAGGGGATCCAGCCTGCTGCGACCACAGCACGCACCTACAGGGACACCTTGGCGTCCATGTGGATGATCGACCCCGTACCGGGTTGGATGCCGACGGAGAACGAGCTTGCACGCGCCACGGCAGCAGACAAGCACCAGATGTGCGACCCGGCCCTGGCCGCCCGGCTCCTGGGCATCGGCACGGCCCACCTCCTCGGCGTCGGTCATCCCATTGTCCGCACCCCCATAGGCCAGCCACGTCGAACCCGTATGCTCGGCTTCCTCTTCGAGTCGCTCGTCACCCAGAGCGTGCAGGTCTACGCCGACCTGTGCCAGGCCGACGTCCGGCACCTGCGTACCAAAGGAGGCCGCCAGGAGATCGACCTCATCGTCGAGGGCCCTGACGGACGGGTCGTCGCCATCGAGGTCAAGACTGCTGCCGCACCGCGCCCCGGGGACACCCGTCACCTGCTGTGGCTACGTGAGCGTCTGGGAGACAGGCTCGCTGACGCCGTCGTCATCACAACCGGCCGGGACGCCTATCGGGACACGGACAGCATCGCCGTCGTCCCGGCCTCGCTGCTCGGCCCCTAGAGGACCCCCTCGCGCCGGCCTACTTCTCCCCGCGCGCGGCCCACCACGAGTGCAGGGCCTGGCGCGCCAGGTCCTCACCCATCGGGCCCTTTTCCATCCGCAGGTCCATGAGGAAGCGGTAGGCCTGCCCCACCACCGGGCCGGGCTCGATCCTCAGCTCAGCCATGATCTGCTGACCATCCAGGTCCGGGCGGATCGCGGCGAGCTCCTCCTGCTTGGCCAGCTCAGCGATGCGCTCCTCTAGGTCGTCGTAGGCCGCGGAGAGCATCTGCGCCTTACGCTTGTTGCCCGTCGTCACGTCCGCGCGGGTCAGGCGGTGCAGCCGCTCCAGCAGCGGCCCGGCGTCCGTGACGTAGCGACGCACGGCCGAGTCAGACCAGCGCGCGTCCGCGTAGCCGTGGAAACGCAGGTGCAGCTCCACCAGCCGCGCCACGTCCTTGATCGTCTGCTTGTCAAAACGCAGCGCCGTCAGCCGCTTCTTGGCCATCCGCGCCCCCACGAGGTCGTGGGCGTGGAAGGTGACCACACCGCCGCCCTCGAAACGGCGGGTCGCCGGCTTGCCGATGTCATGGAGCAGGGCGGCCAGCCGCAGCACGAGGTCGGGGGCCGGCACCGGACCCTGCGGCCCGGTCTCCAGCGCGATCGCCTGGTCGAGCACCGTGAGGGTGTGCTCATAGACGTCCTTGTGCCGCCCCTTCTCATCCACAGTCTCCTGCAGGGCGGACAGCTCTGGCAGGACCACGTCTGCCACCCCGGAGTGGACCATGAGCTCCAGCCCGCGCCGCGGCCAGCGGGAGGTCAGCAACCGCTCCAGCTCAGCACGCACCCGCTCAGCCGAGACGATCTCCAGGCGCCCGGCCATCTCACTCATGGCCTCCAGGACGTCCATCTCGACGTCGAAGCCGAGCTGGGCGGCAAAGCGCGCCGCCCGCATGATGCGCAGCGGGTCGTCGTCGAAGGACTGCACGGCCGTGACGGGAGTGCGCAGCACCCCGGCCTCCAGGTCAGCGCGCCCACCACAGGGGTCAACCAGCTCCAGGTCCGGCAGGCGCAGCGCCATGGCGTTGACGGTGAAGTCACGGCGGGTGAGGTCACCTTCCAAGGTGTCCCCGTAGGCGACGACGGGCTTGCGCGAGCCGACCTCGTACTCCTCGGTGCGGTAGGTCGTCACCTCGACGACGACGTCTCCCTTGCGTGCCCCGATGGTGCCGAACTCCTTGCCAATGTCCCAGCAGGCGTCCCCCCACTGGGTGAGGATCGCCTCGGTCTCATCCGGTCGGGCGGAGGTGGTGCAGTCCAGGTCGTGCGGCACCACGCCGAGGAAGGCGTCACGCACCGGCCCCCCCACCAGCGCCAGCTCGTGGCCGGCCCGCACGAACAGGTGTCCCAGGGCTGCCAACGAGGGCGGCAGCTGCGCCAAGGCGTCCAGGGCGGTCTCGGACAGGCCCTGCGGGGTGGAGGAAGCGGAGGTCGCGTTCGTCGTGGTCATCAGCCCTAGAGTGCCATCTTTTTCCTCCGTGACGCCTCTGTGCCAGGCACGCCACCTCGGACCTGGGCCAAGGGTCGCTCCAAGACCGCCTAGAGTGTCCCTATGCCTAGCCACCGCACTCGCCGACCCCGCGCGGGCTCTCAGCCGCGTCGGGCGAGTGCGCGCAGCCTGCCCGTCGTCGATGAGACGAGCGCCGGCGGCCTGGTCATCGATGTCCAGGACGGGCGCGCAGTCACCGCCGTCATCGCCCGTCGTAACCGCGGTGGGCGCCTGGAGTGGTGCCTGCCCAAGGGCCACCTGGAGGGCACTGAGACTCCGGAGCAGGCGGCCGTGCGCGAGATCGCCGAGGAGACCGGCATCCACGGGCGCGTCCTGCGTCACCTGGCCACGATCGACTACTGGTTCGGAGGGGACGACCACCGCGTCCACAAGGTCGTCCACCACTTCCTCCTGGAGGCCACCGGCGGCACCCTGACCACGGAGAACGATCCTGACCACGAGGCGGAGGACGTGGCCTGGGTGGACCTGGAGGAGGTCTCCCGCCGCCTGGCCTACCCCAACGAGCGCCGCATCGTCGCCACGGCCCGCGAGATCCTCGTGGGAGACGGGTGAGGCCCCAGGTGAGGCTCGGCCGTCAGCACCCGGCCCGTCGTCGGCCCTCCCTGGCCGCCCGCGCCCGCACCATCGTGGCGGGCGTGTGTGCTGCTTTCGCCCTGGGCCTGGCACCCGTGGCCACGGCTGGCACGGCGCCCTCGTCATCCCTGCCACAGGCGATGACGGCGACGCTGACCTCCTCCTCCGCCACCTCCCGCACGGCCGAGGTGGTCCCGGGGCAGGTGACGATGTCTGTGGACTCCCTGTCCGCCGAGGTCCTCGCCAGCGACCAGGACCTCACCCTGACCGGGACGATCGCCAACGGCTCCGACTCCACCCTGTCCGGCGCTGAGCTGGTGGCCCGTGTCCAGCGCAGCACCGAGGTCACCACCGCGGCGCTGAGCTCCTGGCTGGCCGGGGAGCGCACCGGCTACCTGTCCACCGTCGCCTCACTCGACCTCGACGGCGAGCTCGCGCCCGGAGCGGTGCGCACCTTCACCCTGACCGTCCCCGCGGCAGAGCTCCCCTTCGCCTCCACCGAGCAGTGGGGGCCCAGAGGAGTCGAGCTCGCGCTGGAGCAGGAGGGCGAGGAGATCGCCACGGACCGCACCATCGCCCTGTGGGACGCCGGCGTACAGGTCGATGCCACACGCGTGACGGCAATCGTGCCGGTGGTCGCCTCGCCGGCCGAGATGTCACTGCTCGGCGCCACCAGCGTCACGGACACCGGCGAGGACGACGCAGCCGAGCCGGAACCGGCCCCCTCGCCGCAGGCCTCCACCGCCGCGAGCGCTGAGCCGGGAGAGCAGACCGCGCCAGCGCAGGACGCCGACTCAGTCACGACGACCTCGACCCAGGCCGAGCTCAGCGCGCTCCTGACGCGGGTGACCGGTCTGCTCTCCCTGGCAGGCGACGGCGTCGTCCTCGCCGTCGACCCTGCGCTCATGGAGGCCCTGGGAGTCTCAGCCGGTCAGGAGGGCTCCTCGGCCACGCCGAGCGCCACCGGGACCGCCCAGGCCAGCCCGGCCTCGCCGTCATCCCCGGAGGCTGGCGAGGCAGGCCCCGAAGCCAGCTCACCAGCCCCGAGCCCCGCCGCCACGACGAGCTCCGACTCGCAGGAGCCGAGCCCTGCCACGGTCCCGCTGCCTGCGGCCCAGCTCGCTGAGCTGCGCCGCGCCCTCAACCACGCCCTGGACTCAGGCTCGGTCATCACCCTGCCCTGGGCTGACGCTGACCTCAGCGCCCTGGCCCACCTGGGTCAAGGCGAGGCCATCAGCTCAGCCCTGACCCGCTCGCTCCAGGCCACCAGCACCTGGGACGGCGCCATGACGACGACGGTCCTAGCCACCGGCGCCCTGGACACCACGACCCTCGCTCAGCTCCCGCAGTCCGTGACCACCGTCGTCGCCCAGTCCGGGGACCTGCCCGTCTCCGAGGACCTGACCTACACGCCGTCGGGATGGGCGATTAGCGAGGGACGCACCGTCCTGGTCCCTGACGCGGACCTGACCGCCGCGATCGACGGCGAGATGTCCGTGGCCGCTGATGAGACTGACCAGCCGGTGACCACGGACAACGAGCTGGACACTCGTCAACTCATCCGGGCCAACTCGGCGATCCTGACGCGTCAGGCGCCCAACCGCCACCGTGACCTCGTGGTCACCGTCAGCCGCCAGACCGCGGCCCAGACCGATCCGAGTGAGCTGGCCGCGCGGCTGGGCGCCCTGCTCGACCCCTCGTGGACCACGGGTCAGGGCCTGGACGCGCTGGTGGCTGCCGCCCAGGCGGAGCAGGAGAGGGACCAGGTCGCCCGGGCCGAACTCCCCTCAACGCAGACCTCGGCCACCGAGCTCACCCAGGACGAGCTCGACGCTAGCCGGCAGACCGCCTCCTACCTCGCCTCCCTCGCCTCGGTCCTGAGCTCTCCCAGCAGCGTCCTGGGGCTGTCCACCGAGGTCGAGTCCTGGGCGAGCGCAACCTCCTGGCGCGCGGACCCTCAGGGTCGGTCGGCCTATATCGACCAGGCACGGCAGACCGGCACGGCCATGACCGAGCGCATCACGGTGGTCCCCTCCTCGACCATCAACGTCATCTCCTCCTCCGCGGACCTGCCGCTGCGCATCCAGTCCAGCCTGGACCAGGACGTCACCGTGCGCATCCACCTCAAGCCCGGATCAACCCGGCTCCAGGCGAGCAAGGACGTCACCGTCACCGTCCCGGCGCACGGGCAGGCCTCCGCCACGGTCCCGATCAAGGCGGTGGGCAGCGGCGACGTCGACGTCCACATCACCGTGCTGGCGGCTGACGGCACGCCCGTGGGCACCGCCATCACTCTGCACACACGGGTCAGGGCCGACTGGGAGTCCCTGGGCACGACCGCCGTCGCGGCGGTGCTCGTGGTCATGCTGCTGGCCGGCATCGTGCGCACCGTGCGCCGCGGCCGCCGCTCCGGCGCTGACGGCCAGGCCCTCAAGGCACCGGCCGCCGGCACCTGTCCGTCCCCGTCTGAAGCCAGCTAGGAGGCACCATGAGCCAGTCCTCGATCGCACGCTCCAGCATCGTCATGGCGGCAGGCACACTGACCTCGCGCATCCTCGGTCTGGTGCGCAACGCGCTGCTCATTGCAGCCCTGGGGGCGACGGCGTCGGGGGCGGCTGACGCCTTCAACGTCGCCAACATGCTGCCCACCCAGCTGTACAACCTCATCATCGGTGGTGTCCTCAACGCCATCCTCGTGCCGCAGATCGTGCGCGCCATGCGTCAGCGCAACGGCGAGGAGCTGGTCAACCGAATCCTGACGGCCGCCGGGCTCCTCATCGCGGCGGTCTCTGCGGTGCTGACCGTGGCCGCTCCGCTGGTCATCATGCTCTACGCCTCGGGCCTGGGACGCTGGCAGCCCCTGGCCTTCGCCTTCGCTTTCTGGTGCATGCCGCAGGTCTTCTTCTACGGCCTGTACGCCCTGTGGGGACAGGTCCTCAACGCCCGGCACAGCTTCGGCCCCTACATGTGGTCGCCGGTGCTCAACAACATCATCTCCATCGCCTCGATCCTGGCCTACCTGCACCTGTACGGCGGCTACTCGACCGGTCAGGACCCGGGGATCTGGGACGCCAGCCGCATCATCCTCATCGGTGGCTGCTCCACGCTCGGCATCGCTGTCCAGGCGCTGGTGCTCTACATCCCATTGCGCCGCTGCGGCTTCCGCCCGCGCTTCATCCTGGGAGTCAGGGGCCTGGGACTGGGCTCGATGTCCAAGGTGGCCCTGTGGGCGCTGCTGGGCACAGCCATCGTCTCGCTGGGGGACCTGGCCGTGACCAACCTCGGGTCCCGCGCGGTCACCGCCGCCGAGTCCGCCCAGTACGCGGGCGTCGTGGTCCCCTCGACCACGATGTACGCCAACGCGCTGCTGGTCTACATGCTCCCCCAGTCCCTCATCACCACCTCGATCATCACCGCGCTGTTCACGCGGATGAGCGAGAAGGCCGTGGCGGGCGACGCCGAGGGAGTGCGCGACGACCTGTCGCTGGGACTGCGCTCGGTGGCCGTGTTCACCGTCCTGTTCGCCGCCGGGATCATGACCCTGGCAGGCCCGGCGCTGCAGCTCTTCGTCCCCTCGATCTCGCGTGAGGTCGCGGACGCCTCGGCCCCGATCCTCGCCATCCTGGCCGTGGGCATCATCTTCCAGGGCGCGTGGTTCACCACCCAGCGCGTCATGCTCGCCTACGCCGATACCAAGCGCCTGCTGGCCGCTGACTGCGTGGTGGGTGGGATCGCCGTCGCCTCCTGCCTGCTGGCCTGGTTGCTGGCCCCCGCCACCCACTGGATGATGCTGGCGGCCGCCGGCAACACCATCTCCCTGGCCGCGGCCTGCCTCGTCATCATCCCGCTGCTACGGCGCCACCTTCCTGACCTGGACGGCCGCCGCATCCTGTCCACCTACGCCCGGCTCATCGCCTCGGCAGGCGTGGCCGTCGTCGTCGGCGTGCTGGTGCGGCGCCTGACCGGCCCGGCCGACGGCTCGCTGACCGGCACCCGAGCCCTGGACGCCCTGGTCATCATCCTCGTCACGGCCGTGGCCATGACCCTGGTCTACCTCGCCGTCGCCCGGGTGCTGCGCGTGAGCGAGCTCGGCGTCCTGTTCCGCCCGGCCTCGCGGATCGTGCTGGCGCTCGGTGCGAGGCTGCCCGGTGGGCTGGGCCGCGCGGTGCGAGGCGCTGGGCGCGCCCTGGCGCTTCCTGCGTCGGCTCCGGCCGGCCAGGAGCTGCCTGGTCACGCCTCGGTGCCGGTGGTGGTTCCACCTGTCAGCAGCGTTCCGATGCCCGGTGCCGCTGCCGATAGAATCGGCATGTATGCGTCACTGCGCACAGGAGGGGACACCATGGGTGACGGCACGCCAATCGGCTCCGGCCGCTACCGACTCATGTCTCCCCTGCCGGCCACGCTTCCGCGCATCCTGCGTCACCGTGGCAAGGACACGATCCTGGACCGGCCCGTCACGGTCCTGTCCCTGACCGACATCACGCCGCACCGCCGTGAGGTCCTGGAGGCCGCCACACGCGCCGTACTGGTGGAGGACCGCCGGATGCAGCGCGTGTACGACGTCGAGCAGGGCAACCCTGCCTTCATCGTCACCGAGCCCACCGTGGGGCAGCCGCTGTCCGTGCTGGCGGCCTCCGGCCTGAGCCCGTCCCAGGCCCGCGCCGTCATCGGCGAGGTCGCCCAGGTGCTGGACGCCTGCTCGCGCCGGGACCTGCACCATCTCAACCTCTCCCCCGACGCCGTGCGCATCCGTCCGGACGGATCGGTGCAGGTGTGCGGCGTCGGCATCGAGGCGGCCCTCCTGGGCCTGGAGGCGAATCGGCACGACCCACTCGCCGCGGACCGCACCGACGCCCGGTCGCTGGTGGAGCTGCTCTACTTCAGCCTCACCGGACGCTGGCCCGGCAAGCGCACGGGTATCCCCTCGGCACCGAGGGTCGGTGGCGCGCCCGCCGCCCCCTCCACGCTGGCTCATGCCATGTCCGACGCCGATGCTGACCTCGACGCCCTGGTCACCCAGACCTGGGGTCCCGAGCCGCCGGACTCGGCCGCGCAGGTCGCTGCCCTCCTGGGCTCCTGGGACCCCTCGGTCCTGCCCAGGCCGGAGGTCGCCACCCATGAGGAGGCGGCGACCGAGCCCGAGGAGTCGGCGCCGGTGGCGGCGGCAGGGACCGCGGGACTGGCGGTGGCGGCCCAGGGTCTTCTTGGACGCCTCAGCGCCCTGGCCGGCAGCCTGCGCGCTCAGCGCCCCGGATCCGCCGCCCGCACGGCGAGGGGCTCCGCTCCTGGCACCAGGCCCGACGCCGCCACACCCGAGCCCGCTGCCACGGCACCGTCGGCGCCCGCACCCGCCGAGCCGACCGCACAGGCTAAGCCGGACCAGGCACCGAGCTGGTCGGCGCCGTCGGCCCGCACGCCTGATCCGGCGCAGCCACAGGACGACCGCGCCGCAAGCCCGGTTGAGCCGGTCCTGAGCGCGCCGCCGGCACCCGCTCCTGCCCTTGCCCCGACCCCTGAGGACCTGGAGCCCGAGGAGGAGGTGAGCCAGGAGGATCGCGAGGCCTCCCGGGCGGTGAGCCGGACGACGGCGATGGTGCTGGTGGCCGCCCTCGTGGCCGTGCTCGTGGGCGCCTTCTTCGCGATCTCGAACCTGTTGTCCCTGGCGAACCTCAAGATCAGCGACGAGGACATCCCCGCCGCCAAGACGGTTCCGACGGCAGCCTCGGCAGCCTCCGAGGACTCCTCTGGCTCGGACCAGGCCGACTCGCAGGCCGGGCAGGACCAGCCGGCGGCTCCGATCACCATCTCCGGCGCCCAGTCCCTGGACCCGGGCGGCGACGACAACGAGCACCCGGAGCTCGCCGGTGCGCTCATCGACGGCGACCCGAGCACCTCGTGGTACTCGCGCTACTACGCCTCCTCCTCCATGGCCTGGAAGCAGGGCATCGGGGTGGGGGTCACCCTGGCTCAGGAGGCTGAGGTCTCCGCGATCGAGATGCAGGGCACCGGCAGCGGCGGGCACGTGGAGATCCGCGCGACCTCACCTGAGGACCCTCAGGGCGGCACGCTGCTGGCCGAGGGAGCCTTCACTGAGGGGACCACGACCTTCGAGTTCTCGGCCACGACGACCAGCTCGGTCGTCGTGTGGGTGACCGATCTGCCGACGGCGTCTGACGGGCTCCTCAAGGTCACTATCGGCGAGATCACTCTCCGATAAGCAAATACTTCGGAACATACGCGTCCTATCACCTGTTCCGCAGGAGATACTGGGAGCAGGGTCTCGCCGACCCTCCTGAACGCTCGACACAAGGAGAGCCATGATCCACGACGTCATCATCGTCGGCTCCGGACCGGCCGGGTACACCGCAGCGATCTACGCGGCGCGCGCCCAGCTGGCACCGATCGTGCTGGCAGGCTCGGTCACCGCTGGCGGTGCCCTCATGAACACCACCGAGGTGGAGAACTACCCGGGCTTCACCGAGGGCATCATGGGTCCTGACCTCATGACCCACATGCAGGAGCAGGCCGAGCGCTTCGGCGCGGACATCCGCTACGAGGACGTCACGGCCCTGGACCTGGAGGGCGAGGTCAAGCGGATCACCACTGACGACGAGGTCTACGAGGCCCGTACCGTCATCATCTCCACCGGCTCGGAGTACCGCAAGCTGGGTCTGGAGGGCGAGGACCGACTCTCCGGTCACGGCGTGTCCTACTGCGCCACCTGCGACGGCTTCTTCTTCAAGGACCAGGACATCGTCGTCGTCGGGGGCGGTGACTCGGCCATGGAGGAGGCCACCTTCCTGTCCCGCTTCGGGCGTACCGTGACCGTGGTCCACCGCCGCGACTCCCTGCGCGCCTCGGCCGCTATGGCTCGCAAGGCCATGGACGACCCGAAGATCTCCTTCGCCTGGAACTCCAAGGTCGTCTCGCTCAACGGCGAGGCAGCCCTGGAGTCCGTCACCCTGGAGGACACCGTGACCGGCGAGCGTCGCGAGCTGCCGGCCTCCGGCCTGTTCGTCGCGATCGGCCAGATCCCGCGCTCCGAGCTCGTGGCTGAGGTCCTCGACCTCGACGAGGCGGGCTACATCAAGGTCGAGGCTCCCAGCCAGCGCACCAAGATCCCCGGTGTCTTCGCCTGCGGCGACGTCGCTGACCCGGTCTACCAGCAGGCCATCACTGCCGCTGGCTCGGGCTGCCGCGCCGCCCTGGACGCTGAGCACTACCTCGCCTCACTCAAGGCCTGAGCGAGCCCTCGGCCCGCACACCTCGCGTCTACCCACGACCATCTTTCATCTCAGGAGAACTCCTATGTCCAACGCCCTTGATGTCACTGACGCCACCTTCTCTGACGAGGTCCTGTCCTCCACCACGCCCGTCGTCGTCGACTTCTGGGCCACCTGGTGCGGCCCGTGCCGCCAGATGGCTCCGATCGTCGACGAGGTCGCGGCCGAGCTCGGTGACCGGGTCAAGTTCGTCAAGGTCGACGTCGACGCTAACCCGGCGACGGCTCGTTCCTACGGCATCCAGTCCATCCCGACCTTCGCCGTCATCCGCGACGGCGAGGTCTTCCACCAGTTTGCCGGTTCTCGTCCCAAGGCTTCCTTCAAGGCCGAGGTCGAGAAGGTCCTGGCCTGAAGCAGGATCCTCAACCCGATCTGCTGCCTGCACCTCCTGCCTGAGCGTGCCTGAGCCGCACGAGCGCCGCCCACACACCGCGTGTGAGCGGCGCTCGTCATGTGGCGCCTGCGGTGCCCGTATGCGCCCACCAGTACACTGAGGCCGCACCCAGTGGCTTCTTTCCAAGGCGGAGGACATGCAGTTCATCTCCACGCGCGGGGGCATGGAGCCCCTCGGTTTCACCGACGTGCTCCTGTCCGGGCTCGCACCTGACGGCGGACTCGCTATCCCCTCCGAGGTGCCTCAGCTGGCGCTCGAGGACCTTGAGGACCTCAGGGACCTCAGTTACGCCGAGCTCGCCGCCCGGATCATCGGTCTGTACGCCACCGATATCGACGCCGAGGACCTGCGCACGCTCACTGCCCAGGCTTATGGGCCCCAGCGCTTCCCCTCCCCCGTGGTCCCGCTGACGTGCCTTGACGACGTCGCGCAGGGGCTTGGTCTCGTCGGCCTGTCTGAGGGCCCCACGATGGCTTTTAAGGACCTGGCCATGCAGTTCCTGGGGCAGGCCATCCCCTTCGTCCTGCGTGGTCGCAGCCAGGTCCTCAACATCCTTGGCGCGACGAGCGGGGACACTGGCTCTGCCGCCGAGCACGCCTTCCGCGAGCAGGACGGGGTGAGCGTCTTCATGCTCTCCCCCCAGGGCAGGATGAGCGACGTCCAGCGTGCCCAGATGTACAGCCTGGATGAGCCGAATATCCACAACATCGCCGTGGCCGGCGTCTTCGACGACTGCCAGAGGCTCGTCAAGACGATCAACGCCGATGCCGACTTCAAGCGCGAGTACTCCATCGGCGCCGTCAACTCGATCAACTTTGGTCGCATCGCCGCACAGATCGTCTACTACGTCTGGGCCTGGCTGCGCTGCACCGATGAGCTGACGGCCGCGGCACGAGCGGCCTACCGCGTGGACGTCGCCGTGCCGAGTGGGAACTTCGGCAACATCTACGCCGGCCACCTCGCGCACAGCATGGGGGTCCCGATCCGCCGGCTCATCCTCGCCACGAACGAGAATGACGTCCTGGACGAGTTCTTCCGTACCGGCGTCTACGCACCGCGCTCAGGTGCCCAGACCCTGGCCACCTCCAGCCCCTCGATGGATATCTCCCGTGCCTCCAACCTGGAGCGCTTCATCCGTCAGCTCTTGGGTGAGGAGGACTTCGTGGCTGCGTGGGCACAGCTGGCGCGCAGCGGCCGCCTCGACCTCTCGGCGCACCGCGAGCGCATGAGGGAGGAGTTCGGCTTTGTCTCTGGCCGCTCCACCCACGCTGACCGCCTCGAGGCAATCCGCCGCGTCCACAGCGCAACCGGCTACCTCATCGATCCTCACACGGCCGACGGGGTCACCGTCGCCCTGCGTGAGAGGGAACCGGGCTTCCCCACGCTGGTCCTCGAGACCGCCAAGGCCGCCAAGTTCGGCGACACCGTTGCCCAGGCAATCGGCGAGCAGCCGCCCACTCCAGATGCCCTGCGGGTTCTTCTGGCCGCATCGCAGCATGTGACCGACATTGACGACGACGTTGCCGCACTGCGCCGCATCATCGTTGCCTCTGCCCTGTCCTGAGGCTGCCACCGGGCATTGCCGGTCCACTGGCTGCGGATGTTTCACGTGAAACACTGACGCCGACCTTCTGCCACGTGACCACTGTCTCCTCCCTCGGTGGGCACGTGGCAGACTTGTCCTCTAGGCGCGGAAGGACCCGCCTGAGAGGAGCTGGACGTGACTGACGCGAACCAGGTACGTGGGAACCGACTCGACCCGTGGCTGGACTCCTACGCAGCACGAGCTCACGGGCTCCGAGCCTCGGAGACCAGGTCCCTCTTCGCCGTCGCCTCTCGTCCCGAGGTCGTCTCCTTGGCTGGTGGCATGCCCAACCTCAAGGACCTGCCGCTGGACCGCCTCGCTGACGCAACCGCTCAGATGATCCGCAAGGACGGCGGCCGCGCGCTCCAGTACGGCAATGGTCAGGGTCTACCGGCCCTGCGCGAGAAGATCCCGCAGATTATGGCTCTGGAGGGAATCGACGCCGACCCCGAGGACATCATTGTCACCACCGGGTCCCAGCAGGCCGTTGACATCATCACGGAGCTGTTTATCGACCCCGGTGACGTCATCCTGGCTGAGGCTCCGACCTACGTTGGCTCGCTCAGCATCTTCTCGACCTACCAGGCCGACGTCCAGCACGTAGCCATCGATGCTGACGGCGTCATCCCAGAGGCTCTCGAGGAACGCATCACCCAGCTCGAGCGCGAGGGTCGTTCCATCAAGTTCTTCTACTGCCTGCCCAACTTCCACAACCCGGCTGGCGTCACGCTCAGTGAGGAGCGGCGCCCGCAGGTGATCGAGATCTGCCGCCGCCACCACATCCTCATCGTGGAGGACAATCCGTACGGCCTGCTCGGATTCGAAGGGCAGACCTACACCGCTCTCAAGACCCTCGCGCCAGACGACGTGGTCTATCTCGGTTCCTTCTCCAAGATCTTCGCGCCCGGCTATCGCGTGGGATGGGCGGTGGCTCCGCCGGCGGTCCGGGACAAGATGAAGCTCGCTTCCGAGGCCGCCATCCTGTGTCCCTCCTCCGTGGGCCAGTACTCGATCGCCATGTACCTCGACCAGTTCGACTGGCGGGCTCAGATCCAGGAGTTCCGCGGCATGTACCGACGCCGTCGCGACGCCATGGTCTCTGCCCTCGACGAGTTCATGCCGATGTGCACATGGAACGTTCCTGACGGCGGCTTCTACGTCTGGGTCGGCTTGCCTGAGGGCCTAGACGCCAAGGAGATGCTGCCCCGGGCGGTCACGAACCTCGTCGCCTATGTCTCCGGCACGGCCTTCTATGCCGGAGGCCGGTCAGGTCGAGACCATATGCGCCTGTCCTTCTGCTACCCCGAGCCGGTGGAGATCCGTGAGGGCGTTCGGCGCCTGTCTGAGGTCGTCGCCCGTGACCTCGACCTTGTCACGCTCTTCGGCCCCGCCCGCTCCCGTCACGACGACGGCGTCGTCGCTCCCGCACCCGACCAGATCTGAGGACCACGATGAGCAGCACCACTCTCCCCTCCGCCGAGCCTCTTCGTATCGCCATCCTTGCCGGTGGCCTCAGCCATGAGCGCGATGTCTCCCTGCGCTCGGGCAACCGCGTGGCTCAGGTGCTCAAGCACCTGGGGCACACCGTCCTCGTCCTCGACGTCGATGCGCGCACCATCGCCTCGCTGCGCGCCTTCGGCCCGGACGTTGTCTGGCCGCTGGTCCACGGCGGTCCCGGTGAGGACGGCGGCCTTCAGAACATCCTCCTGGCCCTTGACCTGCCCTACGTCGGCACGCATTCCGACGGCTGCCAGCGCGCCTCCTTCAAGCCCACGGCCAAGGCGGGAGTCCGTGCAGCCGGGGTGAAGACACCCGACTCCCTCACGCTGCCGAAGGCCTACTTCTCCCAGCTCGGGGCCCAGGAGGTGCTGGGCACGGTCATGAGCCGGCTCGGTCTACCCGTCGTCGTCAAGCCCCAGCAGGGTGGATCCGGGCTCGGCGTCTCTCCCGCCTCCGATGCCGATCAGCTCCGCAACGCCATGGTGGCTTGCTTTGCCTATGACGAGCGGGCCCTCATCGAGGCCTACGTCGCAGGTCGCGAGATCGCTGTTTCGGTCGTCGATGCTGGCGAAGGCCCGCAGGCCCTACCGCCGGTCGAGGTCGTCACCGAGGGCCAGTATGACTTCGACGCCCGGTACAACCCGGGACGCTCGGAGTACTTCGCACCTGCCCGGCTCAGTGCCGAGGAGACTGCTCTCGTGCAGGAGACGGCTCTGAGCGTGCACCGCACACTCGGCCTGGGCAAAGTCTCCCGCACGGACCTCATCCTCGACGAGCAGGGCACGCCATGGTTCATTGACGTCAACGTCGTGCCGGGAATGACCGAGACCTCCCTCCTCCCCCTCGCCGCAGAGGCTGCCGGTGACCTTCCCGGCCTCTACGACGCTCTCGTCCACCACCCGCTCGTCCGCTAGACCGGCTCCGCTGCCTGCCGCCCGGCGCGGTCCTCCGGCGCGTTCGCCGGCTCAGTCGCGCGGCGAGGCCGGTTGGTCCACGCGAAGACGGGGCGGGATGTTTCACGTGAAACATCCCGCCCCGTCTTCGCGTTCTCGCAGATCAGAGCTCACTTAAGTCCGTGCCCGGCGCCAGCGCACCGACGATCCTTGCCAAATCCTCCGATCCGGCGAACTCGATCGTAATCTTGCCCTTCTTCGCACCCTGGGTCACTTTGACGCGGGTATCAAAGACATCCGAGAGCCGACTCGACAGCTGGGGCATCGGCGTGCTGCGAGACCGCAAGACCGGCGCCTTCACGTCGCCGGCCGGCTCGTCATGAAGTGCCACCAGCTCCTCCGTGGCGCGCACGGACAGTCCTTCCGCGACGATGCGCTGAGCCAGGCGCTCCATGGCGGCGGCATCAGGAAGTCCCAGAAGAGCGCGCGCATGGCCAGCCGAGAGCACACCTGCTGCCACGCGTCGCTGCACAAGAGGCGGGAGCTTCATGAGGCGCAGCGTGTTGGAGATCTGCGACCGCGACCGCGCGATGCGCTGGGACAGCTCGGCGTGCGTACAGCTGAAGTCCTCGAGCAGCTGCTGATAGGCGGCTGCCTCCTCAAGAGGATTGAGCTGCACGCGGTGGAGGTTCTCCAGCAGCGCGTCACGCAGCAGGTCTTCGTCCTCCGTGTATCGCACCACCGCGGGTATCGTCTCGAGCCCCGCCTCCTTCGAGGCGCGCAGGCGCCGCTCACCCATGATGAGCTCGTAATGCGCTGCCTCACCGTCTGGCCCGTCCACGCGACGCACGACGATCGGCTGGAGCAGACCGACCTCCTTGATCGAGGCCGCCAGCTCAGCGATGTCGTCGTCGTCGAAAACCTGGCGAGGCTGCCGGGGGTTTGGCTGGATGAGCGCCACCGGGAGATCCGCAAAGGTCGCTCCAGGCACGGGCATGAGCGCGTCGCCGTCAGCAGATGCCGCGTCGTCACCCCGCACGGAGCTCACTGCCGCCTTCGGAGCAGCCCCGGCCTGGGCCGCAGCCTCGGTTGGCCACCCGGCACCCTGAGCGCCCTGGCGACCCGGCGAAGATGTTTCACGTGAAACCGCACTTCCGCGCTCGGCACCTCCCGCCGCACCCGATGTTTCACGTGAAACATCACCGCCCTTGCGACCGCCCCGCTTCGAGGCCTGCATACGCTTGGAGGGAGCGAGCAAAGTCGAGGCGATGTCAGCCGCGTGAGACGAGCCTTCGCCGTCGTGCGCCTGAACGGAGCCACCCGCTGGAAAGAAGACGTCCGTGGGACGCCGCGAGGGGTTCTCTGCCTGCGCCTCCGGGATGAGCGCCTGCAGTCCGCGCCCCAGTCCTCGCTTCTTCTGTGCCATCAGTTCTCCTCCTGGGCAGGGCTGCCGCTGCCACGTTGCGCAATCTCTTGAGCCAGGACCTTGTAGGCCACCGCACCCGTCGACCGGGGATCCCAGTAGACCACAGGCGCGCCGAAAGAGGGAGCCTCCGCAATGCGCACCGACCGCGGAATCTTCGTTTGCAACGTTGCCTCCGGGAAGTAGGTCCTTACCTCATCCTCGACGTCGCGAGCCAAGGTGGTGCGCTTGTCAAACATCGTCAAGACAATCATGGACACCCGCAAGGCAGGATTATGGATCTGCGCAATCCTGTCCACCGAGCGTGTGAGCAGAGCAAGACCCTCCAGTGCGTAGTACTCCGCCTGCATCGGGATGAGCACCTCACCGGCCGCCACGAAGGCGTTGATCGTCATGATGCCCAGGCTCGGTGGGCAGTCGATGAGGATGTAGTCCAGCCGCTCCAAGCCGGCCTCGCTGCGTCCGATGAGGTACTCGCGCAGGGCGAGGCGCAGACGCGACTCACGCTGGGGAGAGTTGATGAGCTCGATCTCTACCGCAGCGACATCGATCGAGGAGGGTACGCACCACAGGGTGGGCGCGAACCTCGTCTGCACGGCTACGTCAGCGATTGGTCTCCCCTCGACCATGACGTCGTAGAGCGTCACGTCCTCCTCGCTATGCGGTACACCCAGTGCCGTCGAGGCATTGCCTTGGGAGTCTGCGTCGATGACGAGCACGTTGAGCCCCGCCTCGGCGAGCGCGGCGGCGACGTTGACCGTCGTCGAGGTCTTGCCGACTCCACCCTTCTGGTTCGCCACTGCGATGACCCGGGTCTGCTCGGGTCGATCCAGACCCGCGGTGGTCACCTGGTTCAACGCGGCGTGATCCGCCCGAAGCTGGTCGAAGATGGACGAATCTGACAAACCTGTCCTCCTCGGACGACCGGATCTGCGGGGTCACTCCCCCAGGCAGCACAGTCTACGTGAGTCCACCGACACGCAGAGCGGGGCCACCGCATACTGCAGTGACCCCCGCTTGGCCAGGCCTCATCCCCGGCGCTCAGTACCCTCGGCGTCCGCCGGGCGCCGCATCATCCACGCCGACGACGGACCTCGACCACTCGGGTCAGCTCCTCGCCCGGTGTCACGACCTCGTGAATAACGGCCGGCTCGAGCTTCGCCTTCTTGATGACGTACTTCGCGTCGTCAACCTCCTGCTGGGCCTTGGCACCCTTGAGGGCGAGCAGACTGCCACCCGGGCGCAGCAGGCCAGAGGTCAGCCGCACCAGCTTGCTCAGGTTCGCCACGGCGCGCGCGGTGACCGCGTCGTAACGGTCCTTGATCTCCTCAGCCCGAGCACGTCGTATCGTGACGTTGTCCAGGTCGAGCTCGGCAACGACGAGCTCGAGCCACTCAACCCGACGCTCCATCGTCTCAATAAGCGTTACCTCTAGATCGGGTCTCATTAATGCGACTACGATCCCTGGGAAGCCGGCGCCGGACCCGACGTCAGCCACGCTGCCTCGCCGAGGCAGAAAGGGAACCACGGCCGTCGAGTTGACGATGTGCCGGGACCACAACCGCGGAAGCTCGCGCGGGCCCACCAGGCCCCGCAGCTCCCCCTCAGCGACCAGCATGTCCGCGAAGTGCTCGGCCGCGGAAAAAGCGACGCCGAACAGCTCGCGCATCTCCTGGCTCGGCTGCTCGAAGTCCTCGGCTGCCTGCGCCACCTGCGCTGCGGCCTCACTCTCCGCGGCCCCGCCAGGGTGGCGCTCCCCCATCTGGCTCGTCATGGCGATTCTCAGTCCTGCTCGGCGTCCTCGCCGGCCTCATCCTGCGTGTGGGCAGGCAGGACGACGACGTGACGGTGCGGCTCGGCACCCTCGGACTCTGAGACCAGGCCCGCGGCCGCGACGACGTCGTGGCAGACCTTGCGCTCGAAGGGGTTCATCGGCTCCAGGGCAACGACCTCGCCGGTGGCCTGGACCTTCGCCACGGCCTCCTGGGCCACCTTAGTCAGCTCAGCACGCCGAGCGGCCCGGTAGCCATTGATGTCCAGCATGAGGCGGGAGCGGTTGCCGGTACGGGCCTGAACGGCCAGGCGGGTGAGCTCCTGGACAGCCTCGAGCACCTCGCCATCACGACCCACGAGGTCGGCGAGCTCACGCTCGTCCCCCTCCTCCGAGGCCACGATGGCGACCGAGGCACGGCCGTGGTCGATGTCAATGTCAATGTCGCCGCCGAGGTCAGCGATATCGAGGAGCTCCTCGAGGTAGTCGGCACCGATCTCGCCCTCTTCCTCGAGGCGCTTGACGGCGGTGGAGGCGCTGGTGTTCTCACTCATCTGAGGTTCCGTTCTCTAGGGCCTGGCTGGGGCTGGCTCAGCGCGACTGGCGCTTCTTGCCGTTGGACTTCTTACGCTGCTGACGCTGGCGCGCGCGCTTCTCATAGCGACGCCGAGCGATCTCCTCAGGAGTCAGACCCACGATATTGGTCTCGATCTCCTCGATCGCCTCCTCCTCGTCGCTAGCCGCCTGGTAGCGCTCCTCCTCAGTCATCGAGACGTTCGCAGAGGCCCGCTTCTGGCGGTTCTTGCGCACGGGCTGGACACGCTGACCACCCGTCTTGCCAGCGGCCTCGAGCTCAGCAGCGCGCTTGGCTGCCTCTTCCTCCTCCAGACTCGGCAGACCCTTGCGGGCGCGCTTGGCGTTGACGCGTGCGCGGTACTTCTTCTCGGCCTCAGAGCCGGGCGCCGGCATGTTGCGGATCGTGAGGAACTGCTGCCCCATGGTCCACAGGTTGGTCGTCACCCAGTAGACCAGCACACCGATCTGGAACTGGACGCCGGTGAAGGCGAAGAAGATCGGCATGATCGTCATCATCATGCGCTGGGAGCGCATCATGGGGTTGTCCGAGTTCTTGCTCGACTCGGGCATGTTCTTCATCGTCAGCTGGGCCATGGTGTACCACTGGCTCACCGACATCGCGATGATCATGATGACCGTGACAACCTTGGTCGTCACGTCCGAGGAGTTCATGAAGGACTCAGACAGGTGCGCTCCAAAGAGCGTGGAGGCCTGGACGTCCTCGGCCAGCTGGGCGGTCAGCGGCCCGATGGAGTCGTGGTTCGCGTAGGTTCCGGTCGCCACGGCCTGCAGCGAGGCCAGCACTCGGAACAGGGCGAAGAAGACCGGCATCTGCACCAGGATCGGCATGCACGAGGAGAAGGGGTTGGTGCCGTGCTTGCGGTACAGCGCCATCATCTCCTCCTGCTGGCGCTGGCGGGAGGCGGGATCCGTCTTGCCCTTGTACTTGGCCTGGAGAGCCTGGAGCTCGGGCTGCATGAGCTGCATGCCGCGGCTGGCACGAATCTGCTTGACGAACAGCGGCATGATGAGCAGCCGCACGAAGATCGTCAGACCCACGATCGACAGCACCCAGGCCACTCCCGGGCCGTCAGGCAGGCCAATGAAGACCAGGGCCTTGTGGATGTAGACCATGACCCAGGCAACGGCCACCTTCAGCGGCCAGAGGATCGCGTCCATTGCACTCCTTGTGATGGGGCGTGGCCGCCAGTGTCATGCGGCCACCGGCCGGATGGACCGGCCACGGCTTGGGTCAGAGCGACGACGTCGCCGCACCTGCCTCGGGTCGAGGGATGTCGTGGGGGTAGCGATAGTGCCACTGGCCGGGCTCCGGCACGTGATCCACTCCCCCGCGCGTCAAGGGGTTGCAGCGCATCAGACGCCACAGCGTCAGCACGATCCCCTTGACCACGCCGTGCACCTGGACCGCCTCGACGGCGTAGGCCGAGCAGGTCGGGTAGTAACGGCACCGGCGCGGCAGCGCCGGGGAGACCCAACGCTGGTAGAAGCGAACCCCCGCCAGGAACACACGTGCTCCCAGGCCTTGACGCCTGGGGCTCATGACCCACGACCTTGGCGCCGTGGCTTCCCGGAGCGACCGCGCTCCAGCAGCCGATCGAGATCGGCGGCCAGCTCCTGGCTGGTGGCACCGTCCGCACCGGCCAGGCCTCGCAGCACGATCTTGGCGCCCGGCTCCAGGCCAGCCACCCGATCGCGCATGAGCGCACGCACGCGACGCTTGATCCGGTTGCGGTGCGTTGCCTTGGCCACCTGCTTCTTAGGCACGACGACGCCGACGAGGGCCGGGGTCGTGTCCCCGGCCTCGCCGGCGCTGTAGTGGATGACGAGCCTGCGGCTGCCTGCGCGCGCACCCGACCTCACCGCGGTCGTGAAGTCCTCACTCCGCAGCATCCGGTGCGCGGCGGGGAGCACGTGTCAGGCAGCGAGACGCGCGCGGCCCTTGCGACGGCGAGACGCGAGGACGGCGCGGCCAGCGCGCGTGCTCATGCGCGTGCGGAAGCCGTGCACCTTGGCGCGACGACGGTTGTTCGGCTGGAAGGTCCGCTTGCTCACGGGTGTACTCCTGGTCGGATGATCGGAACAGTGCATCACGGGATTCGCGGCACTGTCGCTCGTGCTGGCTGCCCCATGGACCGGGACGTGACTCCACACGAACGTCCTCACCACGATACGGTTGGACTTCCCGCAGGGTCAAACGAATTGCAGGTCTTCACACTGAGAAACCGGCCACGTTCGTGGCCTGACAGGCCTGTGATGATCACAGGCTGCGCCGCCGGTGTGGACAACTCTGTGAGCAACGATCATGATGGGCTACTCGGTGGTGTCCTTCCTGCTCGGCAGGGTCCCGACCACCACCGTTCCAGTTCGCGCGCACAGACGAGGAGGACGTCGTGACTGACGTCGCCACCACTCGGTGGGAGTCCGCCCTCAACCTCCTCGCCACCCGGCAGGAGCTCGGCCGAGGCCAGATCGCGCTGCTGCGCATGACCCGCGTCATCGACGTCGACGACGTCCTGGTCCTCGTGGTCGGCTTCGCCCTGCCCCGCGACATCATTGACAAGAACCACGCCGTCATCGCCCGGGCACTTGCCGAGGTCTGGGGCCGACCCGTCACCTTTGAGGTGACGATCGACCCCGCCCAGGAGTCCTCCAGCCACTCCTCGGACCGCTGGCCAGACTCCACCGAGGCAGCAGCCGAGCCTGCTCAGGCTCCGACCTCCGGCGCCCAGCCCACCGACGACGCACCCGCCTCACAGGACCCCGTCTCCCTGGCTGACGCGGCCCCCGCCGTCGAGGCTCCCTCCGCCCTCTCCCCCGACGGCCCCGGCGAAGACCATCCAGCGCCAGCGACGCCGTCGTCCTCCACCGGCTACGTGCCGCCCCTCCACCCCACGGCGACGCTGCCGGCAGCCGAGGTGGTTGACGACTCTCGCCTCAACCCGCGCTACACCTTCGCCACCTACGTTCAGGGCAAGTCCAACCGCCTGGCGCGAACCGCCGCCGCGGCCGTGGCCGAGGCTCCCAGCCGCGCCTACAACCCCTTGTTCATCTACGGCGGCTCCGGACTGGGCAAGACCCACCTCCTGCACGCCATCGGCCACTACGCCCGCAAGCTCTACCCGGGTATCACCGTCAAGTACGTCAACTCCGAGGAGTTCGTCTCCGACTTCATCGCCTCGGTCGCCGACGGCCAGATGCGCAACTTCAAGGACCGCTACCGCAACGTCGACATCCTGCTCGTGGACGACGTGCAGTTCTTCGAGGGCAAGGAGCAGACGCTGGAGGAGTTCTTCCACACCTTCAACGCCCTGCGCATCGCGGAGAAGCAGATCGTGCTCACCTCCGACCAGCCTGCCCTGGAGCTCAAGGGCTTCAACAACCGCCTCATCTCCCGCTTCCAGGAGGGACTGGTCGCCGACGTCCAGCCGCCGGACCTGGAGACCCGTCAGGCGATCCTGACCCTCAAGGCTCGCGCTGACGGCATCTCGGTGACCGAGGACGTCCTGGAGTACATCGCCAGCCGAGTCACCACCAACATCCGCGAGCTCGAGGGCGCACTGGTACGAGTGACGGCCTTCGCCTCCCTCAACAAGCAGCCCATTGACCGCACCCTGGCTGAGGTGGCGCTCAAGGACGTCATCACCGATCCCACGGGCGAAGAGATCACCTCCGGTCTCATCATGGGTCAGGTCGCCGACTACTTCGACATGACGATCGACGACCTGTGCGGTGAGAGCCGACGCAAGAACTTTGTCCACCCCCGCCACATCGCGATGTACCTGTGCCGCGAGCTCACCGAGCTCTCGCTGCCCAATATCGGACGCGAGTTCGGCGGACGTGACCACACCACCGTTATGAGCGCCCACCGCAAGATCACCACCCAGATGGGTGAGCGCCGCGAGACCTTCAACGAGGTCAACGAGCTGACCAGCCGCATCAAGCAGGCTGCTCTGGCTCCCCGCCGCTGACCAGGCTCACGGTCCTGCCACGAGCGGGGTCTTGTGCTGCCCGCAGACCCTGTGGACGAACCCGTGGACAGGGCGTGGACAAGTCCCCATCCTCATGTAGACAGTTCCAGGCCCTTCTGGGGACAAAACTGTCATTCGTCTAGAACCGTCCACCAATCGCGGTAGCGCTCCACCGAACTACACATCTGTGGTTCCACACCCGCCGGGACTGAAATGACAAGAAAAGATGTGGTTCTCCCCAGAATTCACATCTCCTAACAACCCTACGAACCAAGAATTCATCTCATCCCTCCCCGCACTGCCAACATGGTCCACGCCCCGCTCCGCGCCGACCTGGCGGCCTGCTACCCCTCCTCGCCGCGGACTCGACGCGCCTGGTCCTCATGCGTCTAGACTCCATACGGATCGTCCTGCCTCTTCTGAGGGCCACTCCTCGTTGCTGGCTAGGACTGCATGAACGCAGACAGGAGTGCACTGTGAAGCTCAGGGTTGACCGCGACGTCCTCGCCGAGGCCGTGACCTGGACCGCCCGTTCGGTGCCGGCCCGCCCCCCGGTACCTGTTCTCGCCGGTGTGCGCCTGGAGGCCTCGAACGCCTCGCTGGTCCTCGCCTCCTTCGACTACGAGGTCTCGGCTCACTGCGAGATTCCTGCCGAGGTCGAGGAGGAGGGCGTCGTCCTCGTCTCCGGCCGACTCCTGGCTGATATCGCCAAGGCGCTGCCCTCCAAGCCCGTGGACCTCGAGGTCGAGGGGACCAAGGTGACGGTCAGCTGTGGCTCCTCCCGCTTCGCCCTGGCTGCGATGGCTGCCGAGGACTACCCCACGCTGCCCGTCATGCCTTCCACCGCGGGCACCGTCGACGCCCATGACCTGGCTCAGGCGGTGGCACAGGTCTCGATCGCTGCCTCACGCGATGAGACCCTGCCGCTGCTCACCAGCGTCCAGATGGAGGTCGACGGCGACCGCCTGACCCTCATGGCCACTGACCGCTACCGCCTGGCCGTGCGCGAGATGACCTGGGCCAGCCAGGACAAGACCCTGTCCACCCACGCGCTGCTCAAGGCCCGCACGCTCTCCGACGTCGCCAAGTCCCTGACCTCCACCGGTGACGTCACCGTGGCCCTGACGGAGGCCGGCTCCACCACCTCCGGTCTCATCGGCTTCGAGGCCGGGGGCCGGCGCACCACGAGCCTGCTGACCGACGGCGACTACCCGCCGGTGCTGCGACTCTTTCCCGAGGAGACCTCGATTCACGCCACAGTCGGCCGCGAGGAGCTGATGGCCGCCGTGCGCCGCGTCAGCCTGGTCGCAGACCGTTCGACCCCGATCCACATGTCCTTCACCCAGGGCAGCCTGGCCCTGGACGCCGGCGCTGGCGAGGACGCCCAGGCCTCCGAGCAGCTGGTAGCGCACCTGGAGGGTGAGGACATCTCCACCGCCTTCAACCCCGGCTACCTGCTGGACGGTCTGGGCGCCATCCACCAGCCCTACGTCACCCTGGACTTCACCCACCCCTCCAAGCCTGCGGTGCTCACCGGTGTGGACTCCATCGGGGGCGAGAAGGACCTGTCCTTCCGCTACCTCATCATGCCCATCCGCTTCGGAGCCTGAGACCAAGCCCAGCCAGGGCACAGGGTGACTTCGTGTACGTCTCAGACCTGTCTGCGGACGACTTCCGCTCCTACGAGCACCTTGTGCTCTCCCTGGAGCCAGGCGTCACCGCCTTCATCGGCTCCAACGGCCAGGGCAAGACCAACCTCGTTGAGGCCGTTGGCTACCTGTCCAACCTCACCAGCCACCGGGTCGGTGCGGACTCGGCGCTCATTCGTCGTGCCGAGCCTGGGCAGCCACAGCCAGCCGGTGCGGTCCTACGGGCCAAGGTGGTCCACGGCGAGCGTCCCACCGTGCTGGAGATGGAGCTCATCTCCGGCAAGGCCAATCGCGCTCGGTTGGGTCGCAGCCCAGTGCGGCCTCGAGAGCTCCTCGGGGTGCTGCGCACGGTGATCTTCGCGCCCGAGGACCTCAGCCTCGTGCGTGAGGAGCCGGGGGTACGGCGTCGTTTTCTCGATGATCTCGCGGTGACCTTGCGTCCCTCACTGGCCGGCGTACGCACCGAGCATGACAAGATCCTCGCCCAGCGCGCCAGCCTGCTGAAGTCGGCGCGTGCGGCGCGCCGGTCAACGGCCTCGATGCTCTCCACCCTCGAGGTCTGGGACGCCCAGCTCGCTGCCGCCGCGGCCACGCTCATCGCCGCCAGGGTCGACGTCGTACGCAGGCTGCGGCCCTGGGTGGCCTCTGCCTACGAGGCCGTGAGCCAGGCGCAGTCACCGGTGCACCTGGCCTATCGCTCTAGCCTCCTGGCCCACGAAGGGATGGCGGACCCCGATCCGCGCGCCATCACCCCCGGGCAGGAGGAGTCCTGGCCACCGGGCGAGGCCGAGCTGTTGGACCAGGCTTCCACGGCCGAGCGCCTGGAGGCTGCCATGGGTCAGCTCCACGCTCGCGAGATCGATCGTGGCGCCAACCTGGTGGGCGCTCACCGTGACGAGCTCAGCCTGTTCCTGTCCGGTATGCCGGCCAAGGGCTTTGCCTCCCACGGCGAGCAGTGGTCGCTGGCCCTCGCCCTGCGCCTGGCCTCCTACGAGATGCTGCGCCACGACGTGGCCGCCTACGGCGGCGACGGCGAGCCGGTCCTCATCCTTGACGACGTCTTCGCCTCACTGGATGACAAGCGTCGTCGCGCCCTGGCGCAAACGGTCGCCGGTGCCCAGCAGGTCCTCGTCACTGCGGCGGTGCCGCAGGACGTTCCTGGCGAGCTTGACGGCACGCGCCTGAGCGTGGCCGGGTCCAGGATCAGCCGTGACCAGCTCTGAGTCCACCTCGCCCGCGCCCGGCCCGGCCAGTGATGACGACGGCGACGCGCTCGCCCTGGCCCAACTGGCCCGGCTTCAGGAGATGGCCTGGGCGGGTGGGGTGACTCGCAGCTCGCTGCGACGGGCCGAGACCTCCCCGGACGGTGTGGCCGCCTGGGACGCCCCGCGCGGGCGGCGAGTGAGCCGGGGCGAGGAGGATCCGGAGATGGACCGTGGACCGGGCCTGGCGCCGGGCCGGGACCGTCCCGGACCTACGCGCTTTGACCCGCGCACCGGCAAGCGTGAGCTGGCGCGCGCCGTCGCCGAGCGCGGATGGGCCGGCAAGCTGGCCATGGCGCAGGTGGTGGTGGCCTGGGAGCGGATCGTGGGCGCCCAGATCGCCGATCACGCCGAGGTGGTCTCTTTCGAGGAGGGGCGGCTGGACATTCGCAGCTCCTCCAGCGCCTGGGCCCAGCAGCTGCGCCTCATGATGCCTTCGATCAGCGCCGCCGTGGCACACGAGCTCGAGAGGCTCTACCCTGGGCGCCGGGCACCCGCCGTCGAGATCCGCATCCTCGGGCCCGGCACGCCCAGCTGGCGCCATGGCCGTTTTGGTGGGGCACGGGGCGGGCGTGGACCGCGTGATACCTACGGGTGAGGCCGGGGGTGCCGTCGGCACGCTCAGCGTGACCCCTCCCACGTGCCGTGCTCGTCCGCAGGAATGAGGCTTCGAGGGCTGGACACGCTAGAATGACCCTGGAATAGCCCAAGGTGCGTCGCGAACCTTGCGCAGGTACCCACCTACATGCCGCGGATCTCATCCGCATCACGGCGCTTATGAGAGGTCCTGTCTGCCATCGACGCACAGAACGAGGAGCAGCTGACACGTGTCTGACCAGGACCAGCCTGTGACCACCCCTGAGGCCGGGGCCGAGGCCCACATCGGCCACCCGAGCGGCGAGTACGGCGCCAGTGACATCACGGTGCTGGAGGGCCTGGAGGCGGTGCGCAAGCGCCCGGGTATGTACATCGGATCCACCGGCGAGCGCGGTCTGCATCACCTCGTCTACGAGGTGGTCGACAACTCCGTGGACGAGGCCCTGGCCGGCTTCTGTGACCACATCGAGGTCACCATCCAGGCCGACGGCGGGCTCAAGGTCGTTGACAACGGCCGCGGTATCCCGGTGGATGAGCACCCCACCGAGCACCGGCCCACCGTCGAGGTGGTCATGACCGTCCTGCACGCCGGCGGCAAGTTCGGAGGCGGTGGCTACGCCGTCTCCGGCGGTCTGCACGGCGTGGGTATCTCGGTGGTCAACGCCTTGTCCACCCGCGTGGACACCGAGGTGCGCCGCCAGGGCCACGTGTGGCGCATGAGCTTTGGCGACGGCGGCCACCCCAAAACCCCCCTCGTCATGGGTGAGGAGACTGAGGCCACCGGGACCACCCAGATCTTCTACCCCGACCCCGAGATCTTCGAGACGGTCCAGTTCGACTACGAGACCCTGCGCCGTCGGTTCCAGCAGATGGCCTTCCTCAACAAGGGCCTGCGCATCACGCTGACTGACGAGCGCGAGGGCGTCAACGACGACGGCGACGAGATCACCGGGGACGAGGCCGGCACCGCCGACGACCCGGTCAAGGGCAAGCGCCAGGTCTCCTACTGCTACGCCAACGGCCTGCACGACTACGTCGCCTTCCTCAACAAGTCGAAGAAGGTCGAGCTCATCCACCCCGAGATCATCGACTTCGAGGCGGAGAAGGCCCTGGACGAGACCCACGGCATCAGCCTGGAGATCGCCATGCAGTGGACGAGCGCCTACTCCGAGTCCGTCCACACCTACGCCAACACGATCAACACCACCGAGGGCGGTACCCACGAGGAGGGCTTCCGCACGGCCCTGACCACGCTCATCAACAAGTACGGGCGCGAGAAGGGCCTGATCAAGGACCGCGACGACAACCTCACCGGTGACGACATCCGCGAGGGCCTGACCGCCGTCATCTCCGTCAAGCTCTCCGAGCCTCAGTTCGAGGGCCAGACCAAGACCAAGCTGGGCAACACCGAGGCCCGCACCTTCGTCCAGCAGACCGTCTACGACCGCCTGGGTGACTGGCTCGACTCCCACCCGGCGGACGCCAAGGCCGTCATCACCAAGGCCAGCCAGGCCGCGGCCGCGCGCGTGGCTGCCCGCAAGGCCCGCGAGGCCACCCGTCGCAAGGGTGTGCTGGAGTCGGCCTCGATGCCCGGCAAGCTGCGTGACTGCTCCTCGCGCAACGCCGCCGAGTGCGAGATCTTCATCGTCGAGGGTGACTCGGCCGGTGGCTCCGCCGTGGGTGGGCGCGACCCCGAGCACCAGGCGATCATGCCGATCCGAGGCAAGATCCTCAACGTGGAGAAGGCGCGCCTGGACCGGGCGCTGTCCAGTGATACGATCCGCTCCCTCATCACCGCCTTTGGGACTGGTATCGGTGAGGACTTCGATATCTCCAAGCTGCGCTACGGCAAGATCGTCATCATGGCCGACGCCGACGTCGACGGCCAGCACATCGCGACCCTGCTGCTCACGCTGCTCTTCCGCTACATGCGTCCCCTCATCGAGCAGGGTCACACCTATATCGCCATGCCCCCGCTGTACCGCCTGAAGTGGTCCAACGCCGAGCACGAGTTCGCCTACTCCGACGCCGAGCGCGACCAGCTGCTCCGGGCCGGGGCCGAGGCCGGTCGCCGTCTGCCCAAGGAGGGCGGCATCCAGCGCTACAAGGGTCTGGGTGAGATGAACGACCACGAGCTGTGGGAGACCACCATGGACCCCGCCGCCCGCATCCTCAAACAGGTCACCCTCGATGAGGCCGCGGACGCGGACGAGACCTTCTCCATCCTCATGGGAGACGACGTCGAGCAGCGTCGCTCCTTCATCCAGCGCAACGCCGCTGACGTGAGGTTCCTCGACATCTAGCCCGCAGCCAGGTGACCGACCCGGTCACCGCGAGATGCGGCGTCGAGAGACCAGACCTGACTTGACCAGCAAAGGAAACCCGTGAGCGACGAGACCACCCCGATCAGCGAGCAGACCCACGACCGCATCCAGCCGGTCGACCTCCAGATGGAGATGCAGCGCTCCTACCTCGACTACGCCATGAGCGTCATCGTGGGGCGTGCGCTGCCGGACGTGCGCGACGGCCTCAAGCCCGTCCACCGCCGCGTCCTGTACGCCATGTACGACGGCGGCTACCGCCCCACCTCCTCCTTCTCCAAGTCCTCCCGCGTGGTCGGTGAGGTCATGGGCAACTACCACCCCCACGGCGACGCCGCGATCTACGACGCCCTGGCGCGCCTGGTGCAGTGGTGGTCGCTGCGCTACCCGCTGGTGGCCGGCCAGGGCAACTTCGGTACCCCCGGCAACCTGGGGCCGGCCGCGCCCCGGTACACCGAGTGCAAGATGGCGCCGCTGGCCATGGAGATGGTCCGCGACATCGACGAGGAGAGCGTCGACTTCCAGGACAACTACGACGGGAAGAACCAGGAGCCGACCATCCTGCCGGCCCGCTTCCCCAACCTCCTGGTCAACGGCTCCGAGGGCATCGCGGTGGGTATGGCCACCCGCATCCCGCCTCACAACCTGCGTGAGGTCGCTCGCGGTGTCCAGTGGTTCCTGGAGCACCCTGACGCCTCGCGCGAGGAGCTGCTGGAGGCGCTCATCGAGCGCATCCCCGGCCCCGACTTCCCCACCGGCGCCACGATCCTGGGTCGGCGCGGCATCGAGGACGCCTACCGCACCGGCCGCGGCTCGATCACCCAGCGCGCGGTGGTCAACGTCGAGGAGATTCAGGGACGCCAGTGCCTGGTGGTCACCGAGCTGCCATACCAGGTCAACCCGGACAACCTTGCGGACAAGATCGCCCAGCTCGTGCGTGACGGGCAGGTCGGCGGTATCGCTGACATCCGTGACGAGACCTCGGGCCGCACCGGTCAGCGCCTGGTCATCGTGCTCAAGCGCGACGCCGTGGCCAAGGTGGTCCTCAACAACCTGTACAAGCGCACCCAGCTCCAGGACAACTTCCCGGCCAATATGCTCGCCCTGGTTGACGGCGTGCCGCGCACCCTCAGCCTGGACGGCTTCGTGCGCCACTGGGTCAACCACCAGATCGACGTCATTGTGCGCCGCTCCCGCTTCCGCCTGCGCAAGGCGCAGGAGCGCCTGCACATCCTCGAGGGATATCTCAAGGCCCTGGACGCCCTGGACGCCGTCATCGCCCTCATCCGCCGCTCCCAGACGGCTGACGAGGCCCGTGGGGGCCTCATGGGCCTGCTGGGCGTGGACGAGGTTCAGGCTGACGCCATCCTCGCCCTCCAGCTGCGCCGTCTGGCTGCCCTGGAGCGCCTCAAGATCCAGCAGGAGGCCGAGGAGCTGCAGGCCAAGGTCGCGGACCTGAAGGACATCATCGCCTCCCCCGAGCGCCAGCGCGGCATCGTCTCCGACGAGCTGGCTGAGATCGTGGAGAAGTACGGCGACGAGCGGCGTACCCGTATTGTGCCCTTCGACGGCGAGATGAGCATGGAGGACCTCATCCCCGAGGAAGAGGTGGTCGTGACCATCACGCGCTCGGGCTACGCCAAGCGCACGCGTACTGACGCCTACCGCTCCCAGCACCGTGGGGGCAAGGGCGTCAAGGGCGCTGCACTGCGTGAGGACGACGTCGTCGACCACTTCTTCGTCACCACCACCCACCACTGGCTGCTCTTCTTCACCAACCTCGGCCGGGTCTACCGGGCCAAGGCCTACGAGCTTCCTGAGGGCGGGCGTGACGCCAAGGGTCAGCACGTGGCCAACCTGCTGGCCTTCCAGCCCGGCGAGGAGATCGCCCAGGTCATGGAGCTCAAGGACTACGAGCAGGCCGACTTCCTGGTGCTGGCGACCAAGCGTGGCCTGGTGAAGAAGACGCGCCTGAGCGAGTACGACTCCAACCGCTCCGGCGGCGTCATCGCGATCAACCTGCGTGAGGACGCGGATGGCAACCCTGACGAGCTCGTCTCGGCGCGGCTGCTGTCCGAGGGCCAGGACCTCCTGCTGGTCTCCCGCCACGGCCAGTCCGCCCGCTTCCACGCCTCCGACGACGTCCTGCGGCCCACCGGCCGCGCCACGAGCGGCGTGACCGGTATGCGGTTCCGTGACGGCGACTGGCTGCTGGCGATGGACGTCGTCGACCCGCAGTGGACTGACGCGGACCTGTTCGTGGTCACTGAGGGCGGTTACGCCAAGCGCACCAACGTGGCTGAGTACCCGACCAAGGGCCGTGGCGGCCTGGGGGTCAAGGTTGCCAACCTGGTGGAGGAGCGCGGCGACCTTGTGGGCGCGCTGGTCACGGCGCCCAGCGACGAGGTGCTGTGCATCATGGAGTCGGGCAAGGTGGTGCGCTCCCGTGTGGACGAGGTCTCGGTGACCGGCCGCAACACCCAGGGCGTCACCTTTGCCAAGCCCGACGACGGCGACCGCATCATCGCCGTCGCCCGGAACACCGAGCGCGAGCTTGACGGCGACGACGAGCCTGCCGCTCCTGCGGATCAGGCTCAGGACGCGGTAGCGTTGAGCGAGGACGACGAGAGTGAGGACCAGGCATGAGCAAGCCGGAAACCCGCCACCCTGCCGGTGAGTCCGGCACGGCAGACAGCGCCGACATCGCCCAGATGCCGAGCTCATCGACCAAGCCTACGGTGACCGGTCCGCGCCGGGTGCGACTGGCCCTGACCCGGGTCAGCCCCTTCTCGGTGATGAAGGTGGCCTTCCTGCTGAGCGTGGCCGGGGGCATCATGCTCGTGGTGGCAGCAGCCTTCGTGTGGTTCATGCTCGACGCCATGCACGTGTTCTCCACCATCCAGAACCTGGTGGGTACGGTGATGGAGTCGGAGTCGAACTCCTTCACCGCGCTGCTGGAGTACATGAAGTTCTCCCGGGCTGTGTCCATGGCGACGATCATCGCCGTCATCAACATCATCCTGACCACGGCGCTGGCGACCGTGGGCGCTTTCCTCTACAACGTGACCGCGGCACTCGTCGGTGGGGTTCATCTCACACTGGCAGACGAGTGATTGGATTTGGCCACCTGAGATCGGGTGGGTTAATCTCTTCCGGTCGCAAGGGCCTATAGCTCAGTTGGTTAGAGCGCATCCCTGATAAGGATGAGGTCGCTGGTTCGAGTCCAGCTAGGCCCACCACCCGCGGTGGAACGATGAGGAGGGTTCATGAGGAACCGGCCGCTCGTGCTAGCCGCGGTTTTCTTGTCCCTGGCCGGGGCGGGCTACGCCGCCTGGCTCAGGTACGAGTCAGAGCGGATGATCCGGGCGCCGTGGACTGAGGTCGACTGAGTCCGGCCAGGCACGGGATCGCTGCGACAACTACATCGGGGCCATGGCGCAATTGGTAGCGCACCTGCTTTGCAAGCAGGGGGTTACGGGTTCGAGTCCCGTTGGCTCCACCACCACGATCCCCCGGCCCGCTGAGGTTCCGGGGGATCGTCGCTTCAGGCCCGGAACAGTCGGAACAGCCAAATCTCGCCCGTGCGTGGCGTCCTCACGGCTCCCTTTTCCCTCGGTTGAGGCCCGCGGCAGTCGGTCCCCGGCTCTGAACACCCCGGTGCCCGCCCCATTTTGCTCGGTTGAGGCCCGCGGCAGTCGATTCCATCCCGGGGAGCATAGGGATCGACTGTTAAGGACCTGAAGTGACGGGAAGTTGGGGGATCGTGGCTCCGGTGCGCACTGACTGCGACTGTTGACGGCCTGAAGTGATGGGGGGAGCAGTTCGTCATCCACACTGTGCACTGCTGTGGTTCCACGCCGTCCCCAGCTGTGGCTCGAGGGATTCTTGTCATTCTCGAGGCGTCATCACTCGCAATTGTCCCCAGCTGTGGAAAGGCCTGTGGAGAACTACACGAATGTCATTCCACAGGGTTACCCACAGATGTGGAGGAATAACATCGCTGTGCTTCGGCTGGCCTGTGGATAACGTGGGGGACGAGTGACGGCGCCTGAGAAAAAGGGCTCGGACGCCACGAGGCGCCCGAGCCCTTCGATCGCAGAACCGAGTCACACGAGGAGGTACTTCACCGCAATCAGTGCTACCAGCCCCAGCGCGACTCCCACGCTCCCCCACACGGCCACGGCGCTCCGGCGCTGGCGCGGCGCCCGGGCGTACAGGGAGGCCACCGCCAGGCCGGTCAGCAGGCCACCCAGGTGCCCCTGCCAGGAGATCCCAGCCCCAAGCACCGAGATGACCAGGTTGACCGCCAGCAGACCGAGGATCGCGGAGGTGTCCCGGCCAAAGCGCCGCTGGATGAGGAATACGGCCGCGAACAGCCCGAACACCGCACCTGAGGCTCCCACCGTGAGCGTGATCCAGGATGCCGAGCCTGGTGAGGACAGCAGGTAGATCGCCGTCGACCCTCCCAGGGCGGACAGCGCGTAGAGCGCGGCGAAGCGCCAGCGCCCGAGCAAAGGCTCCAGCGCGCTGCCACAGACCCACAGCGCCCACATGTTGAAAGCCAGGTGCATGAGCGAGCCGTGGAGGAAGGCGGTGGACAGGAACCGCCAGGGCTGAGACAGCGCGACCACGGGCGCGAAGCCGAAGTCCGTGGTCAGGGAAGGGCGCAGCATCTGGATCACGTAGACGACCACGCAGGCCGCGATCAGCCCGGTCGTGATGCGCGCGTCCTGCACTGCCACTGCCCCGAGCACCGTGCGCGTGGGACGCCGCCGCTGCTCGGCCGAACGCACGCAGTCCACGCAGTGGATGCCGACGGCGCTGGGCACCTGGCACTGTGGGCAGGCCGGCCGGTCGCAGCGCTGGCAGCGCACGTAGGAAACCCGGTCAGGGTGGCGTGGGCACACCGGCTGAGTGCCGTTGGCGCTGGAGGCGGCGGGAAGGTCCTGGCTCATGGACGACTCCTTCGGTCAGATGTGGACGACGCCGTCGGACCGGCTGGTCCGACGGCGTCGGCTCAAGATCAGTGGGCACGCCTGTGGTGGCCCCACACGGTCAGTCGCAGCTACTTCTGGACCGTCACCGAGGTGATGACGACGTCCTCCAGCGGGCGGTCACGCGGGTCAGTGGGGACAGCGGAGATCGCGTCGACCACCTTGCGCGAGGCCTCGTCCGCCACGGTGCCGAAGATCGTGTGCTTGCCCTGGAGCCACTCGGTGGGACCGGTGGTGATGAAGAACTGGGAGCCGTTGGTGCCCTTGCCGAAGCGGCGCCCGGCGTTGGCCATCGCCAGCACGTAGGGGGAGGCGAAGGTCAGCGAGGCGTCGATCTCGTCGTCGAAGACGTATCCGGGGCCGCCGGTGCCGGTGCCCAGCGGGTCACCGCCCTGGATCATGAAGCCGGGGATGACGCGGTGGAAGATGACGTTGTCGTACAGAGGAGCGTTGGACTCCTCACCGGTCCGCGGGTCCGTCCAGGTCTTTTCGCCGGTGGCCAGGCCCACGAAGTTCGAGACGGTCTCAGGGGCCTGCTCGGGGAAGAGCTCGAGGCGAATGTCGCCGAGGTTGGTGTGCAGTGTCGCTTCCATGGGCCACATCGTTGCACGCGGGCGCGGCGTCATGGACCGATGACCCCAGATGGAGGCACAGTGTTCACCCCAGGCAAAACAAGGTGACCGTTCTCAGGCGGCTGCCGGCCAGGAGTGGGACCATAGGCTTCAGTCATCATGTGCATGACCGATGTCTCTCTCAGCTAGGAGAAGCCGTGGCTTTCAAGAAGAAGATCGAGAAGAACCTTGACACTGACCAGCTGCGCGCGGAGGCTGCCGCATTCGCGGAGAACGTCGCCGAGCAGGCTGAGCGCGCCGCCGAGTGGGTTGCCCCGCACGTGGTCAAGGCGCGCAAGGACCTGGCTCGTGTGGCCGCCGGCGCTCAGGAGCGCCTGGAGCCGGCCTACACAGAGGCTCGCACCCGCGTGGTCGAGGACTACCTGCCGCGTGCCCAGCGCGCCGCGTCGGCCGCTCAGGCTGCTGCTCAGGCGCCCGGCACCGTGACCGAGCGTGCTCAGCGCGCCGCTGAGGCCGCCCGCCTGGCCGCCGTCGAGGCTCCCAAGCCCCGCAAGTCCCACCGCTTCCTCAAGTGCCTGGGATGGACCACCCTGGCTGCTGGTGCTGCTGCCGCGGCCTACGTGGTGTGGCGTCGCAGCCAGCCCGTTGAGGACCCGTGGGCCGAGGAGTACTGGGCCGACTCTGACGACTTCGACGCCGCCGAGGCTGTCCAGGACGTCAAGGACCAGGCTACCGAGGTTGCTGAGGCTGCCGCGGACAAGGCCGAGGAGCTCAAGGACAAGGCGGCCGACGCTGTCGAGGACCTCAAGGACGCTGTCGAGGACTGAGCCTGGCGTGCGCACGCGCCTGTTCACCACGCGGCCCACGGGGTCATAGGGCGAGACGAGCCTGGCGCGTTCAGGTGCCTGTTCTCTCACGGTCTCGGGCCGGTACGCATGGACGTACCGGCCCGAGACCTGTTTGAGGCCTGTCTCTTGCCTGTGCTGGCGCCGCGGCCCGCCCTTTGCTGACCCCGCCCCGCCCTGCGGTTGCTGCCTCTCCCCTGCGGTTGCCATCTGTGCCAGCCCGTCGTTACCTCTGCGTCGCGGTCGTGGCCCCTGCACGCAGCCGCTACCCCTGCCGGTGCTTCGCTACCCCTACGCCACGGTCGCTACCCCTTCGCTTCCTTTGCTACCCCCTAGCGCGCGCTAGGGGGTAGCGGACGACGCGAAGAGGTAGCGATGGTCAGAAGGGGGTGGCGAAGGTGGGCAGTGGGTAGCGGCGGGAGTGGGTTTGGGCCGTGCAATCGGAGGTCGGTGGTCGTGATGGGGTGGCGGACGACGCCGAGGGATAGCGATGGTGGGGGAGAGGTAGCTGTGACGACGGGGTTGGTGGGCAAGAGGGGGTGGTGATGGGGAGGAGAAGGTGGCGACGGGCAGGAGAGGACGGCGACGGGCAGGATGGGGTAGCGGACGGCGCGAAGGGATAGCGCCAGGAATGGGGTTGGTGCGCGATACGAGGGCACGAGCCACGCCTAGGCTTGGCTCATGACCCACGCGCTTCCCGCCGCCATGATTCCCTTGACCCACGCCGCCACCGAGGGCTCCCCCGTCCTCATGCCCCAGCTGGGCCTGGGTACGTACAAGATCAGCGACGACGCCGTCCAGCCCGTGGTCGAGCAGGGCCTGGAGATTGGCTACCGCCACCTGGACACGGCCCAGATGTACGGCAACGAGGCCGGTGTGGGACGCGCGATAGCGGCGATTGGCCTGCCGCGCGAGGAGCTCTTCGTGACCTCCAAGCTGGACAACCCCCACCACGCGCCTGCGGACGTAGCTCGAACCTTCGAGGAGACCATGGAGCGCCTGGGTCTGGAGGTCCTCGACCTCTTCCTCGTCCACTGGCCGCTAGCCAAGGCCCCCGGGCTCTCGCTGGAGCGAACCTGGGAAGCCATGATCAGGCTGCGCGAGAGCGGGCGCGTGCGCGCCATCGGCGTCTCGAACTACCAGGCGGACCACCTCAGGACGATCATCGAGGCCACGGGTGTGGTCCCGGCCGTCAACCAGATCGAGATCCACCCCTACCTTCAGCAGCGCCAGATGCGCGCTGTGCACGAGGAGCTCGGCATCGTCACCCAGTCCTGGTCGCCGCTGGCCCGCGGCCTCATGGTGAGTGACCCGGTGGTCCAGGCGGTGGCACGTGAGCTGGAGGTCAGCCCCGCCCAGGTGGTGGTGCGATGGCACCTGCAGCATGGGCTGGTGGTCATCCCCAAGTCCGTCCACGCCGAGCGTCTGCGCGCCAACGCGCAGGTCTTCGGATTCAGCCTCAGTGCCGAGCAGATGGAGCAGCTGGACTCCTTGGAGCGCGGCCACCGCACCGGATCCCACCCGGACACGATGCAGCTCTAGCGCCGCTACTGCGCCGCTACCGCGCTCAGGGCCGACGGCGCAGGGCGGCTCGCGCCCTCACGCTCACTTCCAGCGCAGGAGCCCCAGGAACCCGGCCATGATGATGAGGAAGCCGATGTAGAGGTTGCCGTTGACCAGCCAGTCGCTGGCGTGGTGGGCGGTGAAGTAGGGGATCGGGTACTGGCCCTTGAACAGGTAGGTGACTACCACCCACAGCAGACCCACGCACATCAGGCCCACCATCGTGGGGGCGTACCAGCGCGGCGAGCCGGTCTCCTTGACCTTGGTGGGGACGCGCGAGACCCGGTTGGCGGCAGCGCGCGAGGCCTCCAGGCGCTCACGCTCCGCAGCCGCAGCCTTGGCCGGGTTGCCGGAGCGCGCCGGGTCCTTCTTCTTCTCGCTCACGCGGGTCTCCTCGCAGACAGGACGACCGGGCAACCCGGTCGCGTGTTTTCAGCATGGTCCGTGCACAGCCTAGGCCATCCCGGCCGCGGGCCTGAACGCGCCAGGCGGCCTGTTGGTCACGACGTCGTGGCCTTGGTCGCCCCGGGGCCGCCATCTGGGCCTGTCCCCGAGGACTGCCGGCCCGCAACGCCGCCGGTGGGCCAGCAGCGGCTCCGAGCCTGCGCATCGTTGGCGCACAGCCAGGTGACAGTCAGACGGCGGTCAGCAGACGTGGTGGTAGGTTTCCTGCGGGCCCGGAATGAGTCTCACGCAACGTGGCGGCGGCCGATATCGCGGTCTCGGGCCCCTAGACTGACGGGCGGAACACCTATCCAGGAGGCCAGATGTCGTCTCGCCGTCGCCACCAGCGTGCCCGCAAGCGCGGGTCGCTCGACGTCGCCATCCAAAGCGTCGGAGAGCTCCTCATCACCGCGGGGCTCGTCATTGCCCTCTTCCTCGTGTGGCAGTTGTGGTGGACCGGCATCGGGGCGACCAAGCTCGCCAACGAGCACAAGGCGGCCTTCCAGCAGACCCAGGTGGAGTCCCCGCGCGTGGAGGGGACCAAGCACACGGACGCTCCCCCGGTGCCCGCCCAGGTGGGCTACGGCCAGACCATCGGCATGCTGATCGTCCCCAAGTGGTACGGCATCACGAACAACAACATGCCGATCCAGGAGGGCACCGGCGCTGACGTCCTCGACCAGGCAGCGGCCGGCCACTACACGGACACCCAGCAGGTCGGCGAGGTCGGCAACTTCGCCATCGCCGGCCACCGCCGCACCAACGGCAACTCCTTCCGGCGGATTGACCTGCTGGAGGAGGGCGACGAGATCATCGTCGCCACCAAGGATACGTGGTACGTCTACACGGTGACCTCGCACGAGATCGTCCTGCCTGAGGCGGTGGAGGTGATCGCCCCGGTCCCCGGTGACCCGAGCGTGGCGCCGACCGAGCGGTACATCACGCTGACCAGCTGCCACTCCCTGACCACCGGCGAGTGGGGCAACGACCACCGGTGGATCGTCCACGCGAAGCTCTCTTACTGGATGCCACGTTCCGAGGGTCGTCCCGCCTCGGTGCTCAACGACCCGGAGGTCAACTGATGTACGGATGGATCTGGCGACACCTTCCCGGCCCGGGCTGGCTGAAGTTCTTCGAGGCGCTCATCCTCATCGCGGCCGTGGTGCTGCTGCTCTTCCAGGTGGTCTTCCCCTGGGCCAACGAGACCTGGCACCTGTCCGGTAACGCGACCGTCTAGCCCGGTTCTCGCTGACCCGCGGCGGAGCCGGCTGGCGTCCAGCGCATAACGGGCCGCTCGGCTCAAAGACCGCGAGCCCGCTGAGCCCCCAGCTGCCGCTGTGCAGACCTACTGAAAGGCCCCCAGCATCACGCTGGGGGCCTTTCAGTGTCTCCTCGCGGGCGGACCCGCAGAATCTCGACCTGAGGAGCCTCAGAGCTCAGGACCTCACAAGCTCAGCCTCAGGACCTCAGGAGCTGGGCCGGCCGGTCGCCCGAGAGTCGGAGGAGGTGGTGACGGTGATCGCCGTGTCCTTGCCGAGCACGGAGCCTGGGTTCGGGCTCACGGAGGTCACGACGCCGTCGTCCGGCCCCTGGATCGTGATGCTCGTGAAGCCAGCGGACTGCAGCGCGGCCACGGCCTGGCTACCGGTCATGCCCAGGATGTTGGAGGGGACGGTCGCGGTGGTCGGCGCGCCGGAGGAGACTACGAGGGCCACCTCGCTACCGCGCTGCACGCTCACACCCGTGCCCGGATCCGTGCGAATGACCTGACCGGCGGCGTAGTCCGTGGACTCCTCCTGGGTCACGTTGCCCACCGCGAGCCCGGCCTCCTGCACGGCGGAACGCGCCTGCTCCTGGGTCAGTCCCACCAGGCCGTCAGGAACGGCGGTCTGACCGGTGGAGAGCACGAGGTCGATCGTTTCTCCGCGCGAGACGGAGGTGCCCGCCACGGGGTCGGTGCGGATGACGTTGTCCTTGTCCACCGTGCCCGAGTCCTCGGTGGTGACGTTGCCGACCTTGAGGCCGGCCTCCTCCAGGGCCTGCTTGGCCTCGTCCTGCGTCTTGCCGGACACGTCCGGGACGTCGACCATGGCCGAGCCGGAGGAGAAGTGGACGGTGACCTGGGCTCCCAGGACCGCGGAGGTCCCGGCACCGGGATCCGAGGAGACCGCCAGGCCCTCCCCGATGTTGTCCGAGGCGACGTCGTCGCCACGGCGGTAGACCAGGCCAGCGTCCTCGATGGCGCGCTTGGCCTCGGCCTCCGTCATGTTCTTCACGTCCGGCACGGGAGCGCTCGTGGCGGTCGCGGTGGCTGAGGGATCGGGGTCCGATCCGGAGAAGTAGCCGGAGGCGGCCAGGCCGATCACGGTGCCCAGGCCCACGATCATGAGCACGATGAGCAGCCAGATCCACCAGGGCCGGCGCGTGCGTGGCTCCTCGTCCTCCTCCTCACCCGGCAGGTCGAGCGGCGCAGGAGCCGCCGGGATCGTGGTGGTGGCCGGCGCGGGCACGGAATCCAGGACGGTGGTGGACTGGTTCCAGGTGTCCGTGGTCGGCGCGCTCACGGGCAGACCACGGGCGGCGGCCAGCAGGTCGGCGCGCATGTGAGCGGCGTCCTGGTAGCGGTCGTCGCGGTTCTTGGCCAGGGCCTTGAGCACCACGCGGTCCAGGGACTCGGGGATGTCGGCGGCGATGGACGACGGCGGACGCGGCACCTCGCGCACGTGCTGGTAGGCGATGGCGACGGCGGAGTCCCCGGTGAAGGGGGGCACGCCGGTCAGCAGCTCGTAGAGCAGGCAGCCGGTGGAGTACAGGTCGCTGCGGGCGTCGACGATCTCCCCGCGCGCCTGCTCGGGGGACAGGTACTGGGCGGTGCCCACCACGGCGTGGGTCTGAGTGACCGTGGCCGTGGAGTCCTCGATTGCCCGGGCGATGCCGAAGTCCATCACCTTCACCGCGCCGGTGGAGGTGAGCATGATGTTGCCGGGCTTGATGTCACGGTGGACGATTCCGGCGCGGTGGGAGTACTCCAGGGCGTCGAGCACGCCCGTGACGATCTCCACCGCCTCGGAGATCGGCACGGCCTCACCCTCGCCGAGCAGCTCGCGCACGGTGTGCCCCTCGACGTACTCCATGACGATGTAGGGCACGGAGTGGACCGAGCCGTCCGGCGCGGTCAGCTCCTCCTCACCCGAGTCATAGACCGCCACGATCGCCGGGTGGTTGAGGGCGGCAGCCGACTGCGCCTCACGGCGGAAGCGGGCCTGGAAGGTGGAGTCGCCGGCGATGTCAGAACGCAGCAGCTTGATCGCGATGATGCGGGACAGGCGCTTGTCGTACCCGAGGTGGACCTCGGCCATGCCGCCGCGGCCGATCAGCTCACGGATCTCGTAACGGCCCGCGAGGACCTGAGGAAATTGGCCGGTCACAGTGCCTCCTTCGGTGACGTGACAGATGAGGTAGCGCCGGACCCTGGAGCGCTGTGTGCTGTGGCCAGGGTACCGATCGTGATGATGAGGACAAGGGCGGCGACGAGACCGAGGACGATGAGCGCCGAGATCCGGGTGGGCAGGCCGAGCAGCCCGTTGCCGCTGGAATGGCGCGGAGCCGGCTCATCGAGGGCCGCCTCGGTGCGCGTGCGTGCGGCGACGGCGCTGCGGGTGCGCCAGGCCGCGGGGATCTGCCGGGTGGGCACGCGGGTGCCGGCGGTGGCCTCCCGACGTCGGCGCGCGCCGGGGCGCGAGGGCGGGGCGGTGGTGGCGGCGCCGTCGTTCCTGGGCGGGGAGGAAGGGCGGCCGGTGGCCACCCACGACAGCTGCCCACGCGGGTCCCAGGACTCCTTGGGCAGGTGGATGACGATGCGGTCCAGGCGGCGGGCGACCTCGCGCGCCGAGCGAGGACGGGCGCCGGGGTCCTTGGCCAGCAGCTCCATGACGATCTCGCGGACCTCAGGGTTGGTGGCGTCGGGCAGCGGCGGGACCGGCTGGTTGACGTGGGCGAAGGCGATATCCACCTGCGTGGCGCCGGTGAAGGGCCGGTGGCCCACCAGGGCCTCGTAGGCGATGACCCCCAGGGCGTACAGGTCACCGGCGGGGGTGGCCATATGGCCCATGGCCTGCTCGGGGGACAGGTACTGGGCGGTGCCCATGACCATGCCGGTGGCGGTGAGCGGACGCTGGTGGACGCCGGTGGAGATGCCGAAGTCGGTCAGCTTGGCCAGGCCCTCGCGGTTGATGAGGATGTTGGAGGGCTTGACGTCGCGGTGGACGACGCCGGCGTCGTGGACCACCTGGAGCGCGCGAGCCACCTGGGCCAGGATCGGCAGGATCTCGGCGGCCTGCATGGTGCCCTGCTCGGACAGGATGTCAGACAGCGCGCGGCCCTGGACCAGCTCCATGATGATCCAGCCCGAGCCGTCGCGCTCACCGGAGTCCAGGACGACGGCGAGGTTGGGGTGGCGCAGGCCGCGGGAGTTGGCGGCCTCCGCGCGCAGGCGGGACAGGAAGATCTCGTCACCGGTCAGCTCAGGGCGCAGGATCTTGGCGGCCACGGCGCGCCCCGAGCGCAGGTCGGTGGCGCGCCAGACCTCACCCATGCCACCCAGGGCGATGCGTTCGACGAGCTCGTAGCGCCCCTGGAGCTCCATCCCGACGTGTGGTCTCACTGGTCCACCGCCGCGTCGATGACTGAGGCCGCGATCGGGCCGGCCACGGAGCCGCCGGTACCCGAGCTCGCGGTCTGCTCCCCGCCGTCGAGCACGACGGCCAGGGCGATGGAGGGCTTGGTGATGTCCGTGCCCGCGAAGCCGATGAACCAGGTCACCGGGCCGCCGGTCTCGGAGCCGGTCTCCGCGGTGCCGGTCTTTCCGGCCACGCTCACCCCGGCCACCTGGGCCGAGGTCCCGGTGCCCTCGGAGACCACCTGCTGCATGAGAGCGGAGAGCTGGGAGGCGGTGTCCTGGCTGATAGGGGTGCGCAGGGAGGTCGGGGTGGTGGTGGACACGACGTTGAGGTCGGAGTCCAGGGTCTGGGAGACGAGGTACGGCTTCATCTGCACCCCGTTGTTGGCGATCGTGGAGGCGACCATCGCCATCATGAGCGGGGTTGCGCGCACCGAGGCCTGGCCGATTCCCGCCATGGCCGTCTGCGCGGCCGAGGAGTTGGCCGGGTAGGTCGAGGGCGTGACGGAAAGCGGGATGGACAGGGAGGAGTCGAAGCCCCAGGCGCGGGCCTCCTGGCCCAGGGCGTCGTCGCCCACGTCCATCGCCAGCTGGGCGAAGGGCGTGTTGCACGAGTGGGCGAAGGCGTAGGCCAGCGTCACCGTGCCGTTGCCGCAGGACTCCCCTGCGTAGTTGGACAGGGCGTGGTTGGTCTGGGGCAGGGTGAGAGTGTCCGGGGCGGCGACCTCGGTGTCCGCAGTCGCCTTGCCGGCGCGCAGTGCCGCGGCGACGGTGAGCACCTTGAAGGTTGATCCCGGCGCGTACAGGTCCCCGGCGATGGCCCGGTTGGTCAGCGGCTTGGACTTGTCCGCGGTCAGGGCGTCCCAGGCCTCCTGGGCGGTGGCGCCGTCATGGGAGGCCAGCAGGTTGGGGTCGTAGGAGGGGGAGGAGACCAGGGCCTTGATCGCGCCGGTGGCGGGGTCCAGGGCGACGACGGCGCCGCGCCGGCCGCCCAGGGCGTCCCAGGCCGCCTGCTGGACCTGGGGGTCGATGGTCAGCTCCAAGGCGCCGCCCTGCTGGGTGCCGCCGGTGATGAGGGACTTGATACGCGAGGACAGCAGCGAGGGGTCCTGCCCGTTGAGCACGGAGTTCTCAGCCCGTTCCAGCCCGGTCATCGAGGCGAAGTAGGTGGAGAAGTAGCCGGTCAGGGGGGCGTAGAGAGGGCCGTTGGCGTAGGTGCGCTGGTAGGCGTAGGCGTCATCAGAGGGCTCGGAGTCAGCGATCGTCTCCTCGCCGACGATGATCGGCCCGCGGTCGGTGCCGAACTCGGCGTAGACGGTGCGTGAATTGCGCGAGTCCGTGGTCAGTGTGCCCTGCGAGGAGGAGGACTCCCACAGGGCCGGGCGGGCCAGGCCCTGGACCGAGGTCAGCGAGGCAGACAGCGCCAGGAACATGATGAGGACCAGGACGGTGACTTGGTGGATCTGACGGTTCACGGCCTGGCTCCCTTCACGATGGTGGTGGGCTGGTCATCCTGCGAGGCCTGCGGGCCGCTGGCCGAGGAGGTACCGGTAGCCGGCTCGGCCTTAGTCTCCTTGGCTGACGCGGTCTCCTTGGCTGACGTGGCGGTCTCGGCGGTCTCAGCGTCCAGGACGGCCCGGCGGATGGAGCTGGGCAGCTCGGCGGTGTCGATGATGCGCGGGGCGGAGGTCACCGGGCGCCGCGCGGCGTCAGACAGGCGCACCAGCAGGGCCAGGATGATCCAGTTGGCGATGAGGGAGGAGCCGCCGTAGGCCAGGAAGGGCGTAGTCAGGCCGGTCAGCGGGATGAGGCGCGTGACGCCGCCGACCACCACGAAGACCTGCAGGGCAATGGTGAAGGACAGTCCCACCGCCAGCAGCTTGCCGAAGCCGTCACGCAGGTGCATCGCGGTACGCAGGCCGCGCTGGACCAGGATGAGGTAGAGCATGAGCAGGGCGAGCGTGCCCGTCAGCCCCAGCTCCTCGCCCAGTGAGGCCACGATGAAGTCCGAGTTGGCGAAGGTGACGAGGTTGGGGTAGCCCTGGCCCCAGCCGGTGCCCAGCAGACCCCCCGAGGCCATGCCGAACAGGCCCGTGACCAGCTGCCAGGAGCCGCCGGGAGCGTTGTAGACCTCCGGGTCCATGGCGTCCAGCCACGCGGAGAAGCGCTGCTGGACGTGGGTGAGGTGCGTGGCGGCGAACCAGGCGGCGGGGGCGAACAGCGCGGCGCCAATAATCAGCCAGCTGGGGCGGTCCGTGGCCACGAAGAGGGTGACCACGAACAACCCGAACAGCAGCAGCGAGGAGCCGAGGTCGCGCTGGAGGACGAGCACGGCGATGGAGACGCCCCACACGACGAGCAGGGGAACCAGGTGACGCGCTCGCGGGAGGTTGAGGCCCAGGATCCGGCGCCCAGCCAGCGCCAGGTTGTCCCGGTTGGCCACCAGGAAGGAGGCGAAGAAGATCGCCAGCAGCACCTTGGTCAGCTCAGCGGGCTGGAAGGACATGGGGCCCACGTGGATCCAGATGCGGGCGCCGTAGATCTCCGTGCCCAGGCCCGGCACGAAGGGCAGCACGAGGAAGACCAGTCCGCCGGCCATGGCCCACCTGTCCCAGCGGCGCAGGAGCCGGTAGTCACGCATGAGCAGCACCAGGCAGAACAGGAGGACTCCTAGCCCGGTCCACATGGCTTGCCTGACGGAAAAGCCGTGGGCCTCGCCCAGGCGCTCGTAGGACAGGTCCAGGCGCTGGATCATGGCCAGGCCGATGCCGTTGAGGGCCACCGCGATGGGCAGCAGGGTCGGGTCGGCCCAGGGGGCGGTGCGGCGTACCCACAGGTGCACCAGGGCAGTGATGACCACAACCACGCCAGCGATCGGCAGCAGCTGGGCGGGGGAGGAGCCGGAACGGTTGAGCGCCGTCAGGGCGTAGCCGCCCAGGCCCAGGGCCAGGGACAGCACCAGCAGGCCAGCCTCGGCCCAGCGGCCGGAGCGGGTCATGGGTGAGAAGGAGGCCGCGGGGGTCGTTGCAGGGGAGCCGGCAGCGAGCTCAGAGGAGGACATTGCTGCGCCCTACTGTCCTGTGGCGGCGTCAGTGGGAGGCGGAGTGACCTCAACGGGGTCTGAGGTGGCCATCTGGTCCGCAGGGCTGGGGGTGGCGGTGGCTTCCTCGGTCACGCGCGCCGAGACAGTCTCGCGGACGTACTTGCGGGCCTCGACCAGCGAGGGCTGGGCGACGGTCTCCTCCAGGCGCTCTAGCATGCGCTCATCGAGATCGGCCAGGGCCGGCTCGTTGTAGGTCTGCACGAGGTGGCTGAGGGAGAAGGGCCCCAGGGTCTGGGGAATGCCCTGGAAGATGGCAACCTTCCCGTCGGCCGTCGTGACGTAATACTGCGTCTGGGTCCACATGTAACCGCTGACTCCGGCCACGACCAGCGCGACCAGGACGGCCAGTGAGGCCAGGGCGGTGCGTAGGCGGTGACGACGCCGGGCGCTGCGGTGGCGCTCGGCCTCGGCGGCCAGAGCCTCCTCCTGGGCAGAGTCAGGGGAAGTGGCTGAGGCCTCGCTGTCCGCCTCCAAGCCGGCTACCAGTGCGGCAGCCTTGGCTGCGGGGGTGGCAGGGGCCGGGGCTGCGCTGACGCCGTCGGCGGCCAGGCGCTCGCGGTGGACGGAGGCGGAGCCCACCACCTGCGGCTCCATCTGCGGGGTGGGATCGTCCTCGACGACGTCGAAGACGACGGCGGTGATGTTGTCCGGCCCGCCGGCTCGCTCAGCGAGGTCGATGAGCTGGTCCGCGGCCAGGGCCGGGTCCTCCACGCCGGCGAGGACCTCGCCGATCGTGGCGGCGGTGACGGGGCCGGACAGGCCGTCCGAGCACAGCAGCCAGCGGTCACCGGGCACGGCCTCGCGGATGGACTCGTCGAGCTGGACCTCGCCGTCGGCGTCGCCCAGGACGCGCAGGAGGACGGAGCGCTGGGGGTGCTGGCGCGCCTGCTCGCGGGTCAGGCGCCCGGTCTCCACCAGGTACTCCACGAAGGTGTGGTCCGTGGTGACCTGGGTGAGCTCGCCCTCGCGCAGGAGGTAGGCGCGCGAGTCCCCCACGTGGACCATGGCCAGCTTGTTGCCGCTACGCATGACGGCTACGCACGTGGTGCCCAGGCCGGCCAGGTCCGGCTCGGCGGTGGAGCGGGCCACGAGGTCCGCGTGGGCCTCCTGGATGGCACCGCGCAGCAGGCCGAGCAGCTCGCCGGCCTGGTGGGAATCGGCGTCTAAGGGGATGAGGTGGCTGATGGCCACGGCTGAGGCGATGTCCCCGCCGGCAGGGCCTCCCATGCCGTCGCACATGGCCATCAGGTGCGGCCCGGCGTAGGCGGAGTCCTGGTTGGAGGCACGCACGAGCCCGACTGAGCTGCGTGCGGCGTAGCGCAGGGAGATGGTCATGGACGCAGCTCCAGGGTTGTCTGGCCGATCCTGACGGGCACACCCACTGAGAGCTCAGCGGTTCCGGTCACGCTCTGGCCGGCCAGGGTGGTGCCGTTGGTGGAGCCGAGGTCCTCCAGCCACCACGTGCCGTCCTTGGGGAAGATGCGCGCGTGGCGGGAGGAGGCGTAGGAGTCCTCCAGCACCAGGGTGCAGGAGGGGGAGCGTCCGATGGTGATGGAGGTGGGGGACAGGGGCACGGTCGAGCCAGCCAGTGGGCCCTCGGTGATGACCAGGCGCGAGGCCTGGCGACGTCGTGAGCGCGCGGCGGGCTTCGACGTCGTCTTCTCGCCGGAGCGGCGCAGGCTGAGCGAGCGTGGGGAGCCTGGTGCGACGTCACGGCGCAGGGTGCGCAGGACGAGGAGCACAAGGACCCACAGCAGCGCCAGGAAGCCGAACCTGGCGAGGGTGAAGGCGAGCTCGCTCACCGGTTGACCCCGGAGGAGTGTGTGCCGTCCCAGAACATGATGCGGGTGCGGCCGACGGTGAGCGTGTTGCCGTCCAGCAGGGTGGCGGCGTCGATCCGGTGACCCTCGACGTAGGTGCCGTTGGTCGAGCCCAGGTCCGTGGCGATGGCGTGGCCCTGGGTGAGACGGATCTCCAGGTGGCGGCGCGAGACGCCGGAGTCGTCGACGACGATATCCGCCTCTGAGCCGCGGCCGATGACGGTGACGGGGCCGGTGAGCAGGTAGCGCTGGCCGTCGATGTCCAGGATCGGGTTGGTTGGCGAGGCGGTGGCGGCTGCGGCCGGAGCGGCAGCCCCGCGGCGGGTCGAGGACTCGACCTCGATGGCCGGGGAGGACAGGGCGTCGTCAGCCACGAAGGTGACCTGGACGGGGCCGACGAAGGAGTAACCCTGCTCGCTGGCGTGGGAGGTGGCGACCTCCTCCATCTGGCGGACCATCTCGTCACGGCCCCAGGCGTCGACTCGGTCGACGTCCGAGGGGGAGAGGCGGATGCGGAAGACGTTGGGGACCACGGAGCGGTCGCGCGCGAAGGAGGCGGCGCGCTTGTCCATGGTCTCGCGCAGCTTCGAGGCGATCTCGATGGGCTCGACGTCGCCCGAGAAGCGGGACATGGCACGCTCAGCGACGTTCTCCACGCCTTTCTCGAACCTGTCTAGGAACCCCACGTTCCTCACCTCCTGTCAGTGACCGGATGACGGCGACCGATCTGCGCCAATGTCTGGTCACAGTAATACCGTGGCTATCGTAACCGGTGTATCTACGAGCCGGCGGGAGGGTGGCCTGCACGGCAGGCAGGTGACGGGTCTCACCGAGCCAAGGGGGTCGCTGGATTGGACTCGGGGGCCTTGGGGCCGCTATCGTCATCCTCGCTCCAAGCGCGAGTGGCGGAATTGGTAGACGCGCACGGTTCAGGTCCGTGTGAACTTACGTTCATGGGGGTTCGAGTCCCCCCCCGCGCACGATACGGACGAAGGCCCGGATCCTACGAGGATCCGGGCCTTCGTCGTACCTGGGCGAGGTGGGCGAGGGCCTCTGTGGTGGGTTTCGGGGTGGCGTCGGTTAAGGCCCTCAACAGTCGGTTCGGGTGTGGCGGGGATGGGGATCGACTGTCCAGGGCCTGAAGCGACGAAGATGCGGCGGCGTGCGGGGGCTTTGGTGCGTGGGTTGGGTGATTGGTGCGTGCTTTGGCGAATACGACGGCCTCTAGGGGTGGCGGAAGGGCACGTACTCATGGCGTGGGCACGCACCCATCGGGGAAGGCGCGTTCGAACCGGGCATCTGGAAGCGGTGGTGCTGCGCTGGCCTGCCTGCTGCGACCGACACCCTCGTCCGCGACCTGTACCGGGCTGCCAACCAGCGGGCGGCCGAGCCGAAGCAGACCGCCGTGTCCGCGGGCGAGGAGAGAGTGTGTGGGACCGCGCTGGCCAGAGGTTGTGGCCATCCGTAGGATGCTGTGTGTCTCCCTTGTCTGCGCCCTGAGTCTCCCCGGTTCGGTGTGGGCAGTCGTGATCGATGAGGATGGTTCCCCATGAGGCTTCCCAAGTCTGTTCTTGGTGTCCTTGCTGCGGGTGCGTTGCTGCTTGGTGGCGCGGTGCCTGCTGTGGCTGAGGACGCGGTTCCTGGTGACGGGCCGACGACGTCGGTGTCCGCCCCTGCTGATGAAGCGGGGGGTGCTGAGTCTGGCGCTGTAGGCGCTGACCGCAGCGGGTCAGGGGAAGGAGGCGAGGCAGCCTCCACCGACTCGGCTGCCAGCGATACGGCCCAGGCCCCGGCGCTGCGGCGTGCTGCGCGGGCGGCCAGCCTGGATGGGGACTACAAGTTCGGGGCACGGTGGGCTAACCCGGTCAACGCGTCGACCACCGGGTACTCGTACGAGGACGAGGCTCACACGATCCTGAGCTTCGACAAGATGTTTAACAAGCTCCACACCGCGATGGTGGATGTGGATTTCAACCTCACTGACACGGGCAATATCAAGTCTTTGCCGGTTGGCGCGGTGAAGGTGACTCTGCCGTCCGCGCTCTTCAAGACCTGGGCGGGAGACGCAAGCACGCACTGGGCAGGGCCTGACACGAATTTTGTTGAGCAGGACCAGATGGTCACCCAAGTGCCCAAGGCTCCAAATACCGCGGACTCCACCTCTTTCAACTGGTCTGGTGACACGAAGGATGTCAACGGTACGGTCACAGTGACCAATGCCAAGCCCATCAATGGCTCGAAGTCGAACTCGATGGGTTTCAGCTACAGCTTCATCCCCACTCTCCTGGGTGTTGACGGTCAGGGCAACTATGCCAAGACCTTTAATATCACCATGGAGGTCGACTCCAATGGCGACGGTGTGGCTGATTTCTCTAAGACACAGAATCTGACGGTCAAGGCTCATACCAGCACCAAGGCGTCGACTGTTGTCATGAATAAGCTCGGTGGTGAGAATAAGCCCGAAGAAGGTATCTATTTCAGTTGGCAGGACGCCTGGGGTGCTAAGCCGGCCGACGCCAACGAGTATTTCTACGTCATCTATGTCTCTGAGATTACGCGTTTTGGCACACGTTCTGAATCCAGCACCATGCCATTTACCTACACCTTTGAGGACAAGGGCTCGCGCCTGGAGGAGAAGGGTGAGCTGATCGGTGCCTGGGAGGATCGAGGGTGCACCCGTGATAAGAAGCCGTTCACTGCACAGCAGTTCGGATACTTCAGATCCCCGTACGCCGGCTTTACCAAAGATGGATGGGAGAATGTCTTCTGGAGCGATGGAGCCGATAAAACTACTTTGCGCACCTGGCAGGGCATTGATGAAAACTTTGCTGATGGTCTAGAAGAGGTGTATTTAGACTTTGGTGGTCATTATCGCAATCAGATTTCTGATCGTGATACCACAGGTATGAAGCGCAACTACATGCTGATGCGCTATCCCGTAAGCCTGATTGATGAAGCCAAGGCTCGCGGAGTGGATATGTCCAACGAGGGCATCACGGTGCACAACTCGGTGCGGCTGGTGCAGACGCCGTGGAACAAGAACGAGGCAGAGCGTTACGTCGTCGACGTCGAGGCTGCCGCGAACATTGTGACGACCGAGGCCGGAAAGTACGACTACGACAAGGACTACCGCGCTGATCACTGGGAGCGTAAGCCGGACCGGGGCGGTAACGCCTACGGTGCACAGACAGCAATCCTTGCGGGCAAAGAGGCTCCCATGCAGTCCGGTGGCAACTCTTGGGGATGGGAGGGGAGTCCATCCTTCGATCACTGGGCCACGTCCCGTGCATCCAACCCCGTGTGGAACAAGGAAACGGGTACTTACAGCGCTGGCATACGTACGATGATTATTGACGAGGACGGGGCGTATCTCTCCACACCCAACGGAGTGAATAATATTCCAGATGCCGTTCCAAGTAGCAAGGATGTGCTCAACAACCCTCTGGAGCTGAGTGTGGATGATGTTCATATCCCTCGAATCTCGGTTGCTATCGAGGAATACGATGCTACGTACTCAAGTGCTGGTGTCTGGGAGAAGAACGGCTCATACTCACAGGACTTTGAAAGATACAAGCCCGTGCACATCTATGCCAAGATGAAGGGCGAGCCGGGGTACAAGCTTATTCTTTCTGCAACACGAGTGCGCAGTAACGTGTACCGTTACGAATATGCCGACGGAACTCAGGTCACTAAGGATGCCAATCTGACGAGCAAGGTTGACTTGCCGGAAGGTATTGAGAGCCTGCGCTACACTCACGAAAGTGACTTCTTTGCCTCCTCAATCCGCATTCAGCCGCAGGAGATTCTGCAGCCTACTGACGCGGTCAAGGCTTATGTGCAAAAGAATGTGGATGACAAGCAGAAGACGCTCTACAGTCACCCGGCGACCTATTACCTGCAGCCTGAGGGTGGCACCAAGATTGATGTAACACGGGATCGGATTTCTGCTGACCCGAAGGATGGCACGTCAGAGAAGGCCATGAGCTTTGTGACGCAGAGTCTATCGCAGATTAATCGCGTCTCAGGTGCCGAGGTTTGGACTAGCAAGGCAACAGACGACCCGGTGAAGACTGAGCAAAAGGCAACCATTACCTTGATGGCTGTTAACCGCGTGGGTGCAGTCGGTGATGGCATGGATCTTCATGCTAAATATGCAAGCGACCCTGACATTATGGGGAAGTATGCGTTCCAAAGCGGTGAGTTCTACACCTTAATTCCGGCAGGCGTGAAAGTTGACCTTGATTCGCTTCACGCGGGACGCTTGTACTTCTCGAGCTCCAAAGAATCCAACATGAGCCCGGGCGCGGGTCTGCAGAACCGATATCAGGCCATTGACAAGAAGTTCTATGACGTCGAGACGACGCCGAACTATGAAGGCAGTGGCATGACCCTGCTCAAGATCAGCATTAAGGGTCTGCCTGAGGAAGATCAACCGTATCCCAATAAAGCATACGGCGCTTATGACAGGCCCATGTATAGGCTGTACGCCCAGTTTGATGTCATCAACAGCTACGGCAACATCCGTGACCGTGGGGCAGACCTTGTGCAGACGGCTGCGTTTGTGGATACGGATGCCGATAGTGAGTGGAATCCGGGGACACCGAATTTCGATGCCGCCAACAATCCGGTGGCGTATCAGTATTACAAGCCGCTTGCAGATGACCTGCGCGACAGCTCTGGGGAAACCGACCACTTTGGTATGGCGCAGCGCAAGCTCACCTTCAAGTCGATCTCTATTGCTGAGGCAGGTACTGAGGAGCAGGTGCGCAATGTTGACAGTGGCGAGGACTGGGGTGCTTCTGCTGAGGGTCTCGTGAACCATCTCTACACGAGCACGAACTACCAGTACCGCCTGGCGTATTACCAGGAGAAGGCTGCAAAGGGTACGGGTGTCGTCTTCTATGACGTCCTGGACCAGGCTATGAAGCCGGATACTTCTGCGTCTGAGTGGCAGGGTACTTTCCAGGGCGTGGACCTGTCGGCGATCGCGGGCAGGGTGTCTGCGGGTAAGACGGCGGCAAAGGACTACGCCAACCCGGTCCTGTACTACGCGACGAAGGCTCCGACTGAGTTTAATGTGGACGACGCGTCGGTATGGACTGCGTACCCTGAGGATGATTCCACGCTCGATAAGTCCACTATTAAGGCAATCGCTATTGATGTGCGCAAGACCAAGGGTGGCGACAGCTTTGTGGTGCCGGAGGCATCCTCACTGGTCGCGTATGTGAATATGAAGACCCCGTCGGATGACACGTTGGATGGCAAGACCGCTACCAACGAGCATCTCGTGAAGGTCGTGAATTTCACGGGCAATGCTCCGCAGTCGGATGCGATGGTGAGTGATCTGTATGCGGCGGCTCATATTGAGTTGCATAAGGTTGATGTGGGGCTGACGAAGAGCTCGAACCCGGCCACGGGGACGAAGGCCGCTCCAAAGGAGGTCGAGAACGCCAAGGACACCCCCATCACCTACACCCTCAAGGTTGAGAACAAGGACGACAAGCTCGCACTGACGGATCTGGTTCTTCAAGACTCCATTCCGGCTGGTTTGACCATTGACACGGAGAAGATCACTGTCAGTAGCTCGTTGGGGGAGGCTGCCCCGGTTGATGGACGTGTCGAGTTCAAGGCTGAGGGGCAGAAGCTGTCGTGGTCGATCAGCGAACTGCCTGTGGGTGAGGTGCTGACGTTCACGATCCCGACGACGCTGAGTCAGGCGTTCGATAAGCTGCAGCGTTTTGAGAACACTGCTTACCTGAAGCAGGTCAACGGGATCGGTGCGGACATTGCGTCGGAGACGATGTACCACCAGGCCCAGCCGCTCACCGAGGTGTCTGGTACCAAGACCTGGGACGACAACGAGGACCAGGACGGTAAGCGGCCGGAGTCGATCACGGTGACGCTCCTTGCGGACGGCAAGGTGACGGGCAAGACCGCGACCGTCACGGCTGGTGCGAAGGGTGAGTGGAAGTACTCCTTCACCGACGTCAAGACGTATAGGAATGACGGCACGAAGATCGTGTACTCGGTGTCTGAGAAGCCGGTCGACGGTTACACGACGACCTACAACGGTATGGACGTGACCAACACGCACACGCCGGAGTTGATCAACATCCCGGTGACCAAGGTGTGGGTTGACGACTCCGACGCGGCTGGCAAGCGTCCGGACTCTGTGACGGTCAGGCTCCTCGCCGACGGTGAGGTCGTGGACAATCAGACGTTGACGCTGAATGCCGAGAGCGAATGGAAGGGCTCCTTCTCTGGCCTGCCCAAGTTCAAGGCCGGCAAGGAGATCGCCTACACGGTCTCTGAGGACGAGGTGTCTGGCTACTCCACGGCCTACTCGGGTACTGCTGCTGGTGGTTTCACGGTGACGAACACGATCACTGGGAAGGTGTCTGTCGCGGTGACGAAGGCCTGGGCCGGTATTGACGCTGACGCGGCTCCGGCCGTGTTGGTGCAGTTGTACGCCGACGGTGTGGCCTCTGGTGACCCGGTCACCTTGGACGGTAACGCTGAGGATGGCTCCTGGAGCCACATCTTTGAGGGCCTGGACCAGTACACGGCTGAGGGTAAGGCGATCGCCTACACGGTGGCCGAGCAGGGCGTCGAGAACGGCAAGTTGTCGGCTGGTGGCCACGACTACACGGTCAAGGTCGCGCAGGACGGTGACTCGTGGACGGTCACGAACACTATGGAGAACCCGAAGACCTCTGTCTCCGGAAAGAAGGTGTGGGACGACGCCGATAACCAGGACGGGATCCGGCCCGACTCCGTGACGGTCGAGCTCCTCGCAAACGGTGCCGCCACGGGTAAGACGGTGGAGGTGCCCGCAGATGGTGACGGGTCCTTCACCTTCACCGGCCTGCCGACCTTCGACGCCAAGGGCATCGAGATCGCCTACAGCGTGGACGAGGTGGGTGTGCCTGAGGGGTATGAGAAGAGCATCGAGGGCACCACGATCACCAACATCCACACCCCGGCGGTGCGCACGGTGAGCGTGACCAAGGCGTGGGACGACCTGGATGATGCTCATGGCCTGCGCCCCGAGAGTGTGAGGGTGCGTCTGCTGGCTGACGGTGAGGACACTGGTAAGAGTGTCGAGCTGTCTGCCGCCAATGAGTGGGCGGGCGTGTTCGATGGCCTGCCGGTGAACAAGGCTGGTAAGGAGGTCGTGTACTCGGTGGTTGAGGATGCGGTTGCTGGTTACGAGGCCGCTATCACCGGTAGCGCGGATGAGGGGCTGACGGTGACGAACGCGCTGGTGCGTGGTGTGGTGTCGTTGGTGAAGACCGACGCTGCTGGTGCGCCTCTGGTGGGTGCGGTCTTTGAGCTGCGCACCACTACCGGGCAGGTGTTGGACACCGTGACCAGTGGCGCGGACGGCCGGGTGGTGTTCGAGGGTGTTCCTGCTGGTTCCTACCGTGTGGTGGAGACCCAGGCGCCGGCGGGCTACGTCCTGTCTGGTTGGGCCAAGGCTGCTGTGATCGACCGGATGGGCGTGAGTGTGGATCTGGGTCGTGTGGTCAACACACCCGTCCCAGCCAAGCCTGTGGGGTTGGGCAAGCGTCTGCCGGTCACGGGTGTGGACGTGGCGGTCGGGGTGGTTGCTGTGGGCCTGGTGGGCCTGGGTGGCCTGCTGATCCGTCGCCGCCGCGCCTGAACCAACCAGCCCCGGGGGTCGGGCCGGTCAGAAACGGTCTGACCGGCCCGACCCAGACCGGGCCTGGTCTGGTTGTTGAGTCTGGTGGGTGTGCTGGCGCTGGTGAGCGTGCCAGCACGCCTGCTGGCCGGGTAGACGGTCCTTGTGACGGGGTTGGTGATGTGCCGCGCCCCTGACAAACCGCCTACCTGTGCTGGGGAGGGGGTTGCTCCTGGGAGAGGGACAACCCCCTCCCCTTTTTCTGCATGCCTCATCAGGTACCCGCTGAACCTGCGTCAAAGGAACAGTGGTATCGCCAATGACGCCACTCAAACGAGGAGTTTCCTAGGCTGGGCCCATGACCGAGGCCCCACTCGCCCCCGCACACGGTGTCACCAACCTGGATGCACGCACGCCCGGCTCTCCGGACGCCACCCCTTCCCACGGGTCCCAGGCGGCTAACCCGTCTGCCACGCGCCCGCAGCGCAGCGCCCGACCCGTGCGCGTCCAGCGTCACGACCCCACGATGCGCCCCATGCTCGTGACCTGGGAGGCCACCCGCGCCTGCCAGCTCGCCTGCCGTCACTGCCGCGCCGAGTCCCGCCCACTGCGTGACCCCCGTGAGCTCACCACCGACGAGGCCAAGGCCCTCATGGACGAGGCAGCCTCCTTCGGCCAGCCAGCCGTTATCTTCATCATCACCGGCGGCGACTGCTTCGAGCGCCCCGACCTCGCCGAGCTCGCCGCCTACGGCACGGCCGCCGGGCTGCACGTGGCCGTGGCCCCCTCGGGCACGGACAAGCTCAACAAGGACTCCCTGGCGCGCCTGCAGGACAACGGCGTCAACGTCATCTCCCTCTCGCTCGACGGCGCCACCGCCGCCACCCACGACGCCTTCCGCGGCGTCGAGCGCACCTTCGACCGCACCATCGCAGGCTGGGAGGCTGCCCGCGAGCTGGGGATGAAGGTCCAGATCAACTCCGTCGTCGCCCGTCACAACGTCCACGAGCTGCCGGACCTGGCGGCGCTCGTGCGTGAGCACGGTGCCATGACCTGGTCAGGCTTCCTCCTGGTGCCCACCGGCCGCGGCGTGGACCTGGGCTCCCTGAACGCGCAGGAGATCGAGGACGTCCTCAACTGCTTCTACGACATGGGCGAGGCCGTGCCCGCCAAGACCACGGAGGGACACCACTTCCGCCGCGTCTCCCTCCAGCGCTACGTCCTGGCCCAGCGAGGACTCAGCCACGACGAGGTCGTCGAGCCCATGCACCTCGGCCCCCTGTACCACCAGCTGCGTGAGCGGATCGTCGAGCTCGGCCTGGACCACGGTGAGCGACGTCGTCGCCCCCCGATCACCGTCTCCAGCGGCAACGGGTTCATGTTCGTCTCCCACGTCGGGGAGGTGACGCCGTCGGGCTTCCTGGAGAAGAGCGCCGGCAACGTGCGCGAGTCTTCGCTCACCGAGATCTACCGCAGCTCGGAGGTCTTCACCGGTGTGCGGGACACGAGCCTGCTGGAGGGCAAGTGCGGGCGATGCGAGTACAACCGCGTGTGCGGAGGCTCGCGGGCCAGGGCCTACAACACCACTGGCAACCTCCACGCCGAGGAACCACTGTGCGCCTACCAGCCCGGCACCTTCCCCTACGCCGAGGACGTCACGGCGCTTATGCGGTCCATGGCGGGGCGCACCGGACGCTGAGGGCGCTTCCCGGCGGGCGTTCGCCGTCCCCTGGGGCGTGCTGACTTCGCGCCGTCGGGATGTAATAACGAGCCGGCGACGTGATTTCGCGCCCCGGAAGCCCGATATCACGCGGATGGCGCGAAGCCGGGACCAGGGGCACGAAGTCAGGACTGGGAGACGCTGGCAGCCTCTTGGACCTCAGCCCTGGAGGGACTGCGGGGTGATGACCGGCAGGACGGACCAGGGGAAGTTGATCCACTTGTCAGTCTCGCGCCAGCAGTAGTCCGGCTCGAAGACCGAACGAGGCTTGCGGTAGATCACGGCCGAGCGCGCGTCGACCTGGACGTTCTCCCCGCCCAGGTCCAGGCCCTGGTGGCGCAGCAGCTCCATGACCATCTTGAGGGTCTTGCCGGAGTCCGCGACGTCGTCGACCACGAGCACCCGCTTGCCGGGCAGCTCAGAGGCGTCCATGAGCGGAGGCAGAATGACCGGCTCCTCCAGGGTCTCGCCGATGCCCGTGTAGAACTCCACGTTCATCGACCCCATGGCCTTGACGCCGATCGCGTAGCCGATGGCGCCTGCCGGGATGAGGCCGCCGCGGGCGATGGCGATGATGAGGTCCGGCATCCATCCGGAGGCCACGATCTGAGCGGACAGCTCGCGCTCGGCCTGACCGAACAGCTCCCAGGTGAGCTCCTCGCGGTCGGGGGCAGCCTCGGAGGTGGCGCCGTCGTCAAAAGGGGTACGGGAGGCAGTGGCGTTCGCATCGGTCACCCGGCCAAGCCTACCTGCGTCGAAGGTGTGCGGCTGCGACCGAGTGAGGGGGGCGGAGCTCTCCACTCGGTCGCAACCGCTCACGCTCGACCGGTGCAGGAGCCGATACCCTGGGGGGCGTGCCCGACTTCCTGCTCCCCGTGGTCGACGTCCTGGCTGCCGCTCCCGTCCTGACCGTCTTCCTCGTCATCGGACTGGGAACGGCTGTGGGCCAGATCCCCTTTGGCCCCATCCGCTTCGGCGCGGCCGGTGCGCTCTTCGTGGGCCTTGCAATCGGTGCGCTCGACCCCCGGCTCGGCGCGGACCTGAGCTTCCTGCGCAGCCTGGGCCTGGGCCTGTTCTGCTACACCGTGGGCATCGGGGCGGGCAACACCTTCTTCCGCGACCTGCGCCGCCAGCTGCCGCTCATGGCTCTGTGCGTGCTCGCCCTGGTCACCGCGGGCGTGGCTGGTGCCGGCTACTCGCACCTGACCGGCATCACACCAGCCATGGATTCTGGCGCCTACGCCGGGGCGCTGACCTCTCCGGTGCTCGACGCGGCGATCGAGGCCGCCGGCAACCAGGAGCCCGCCGTCGGATACGCCCTGGCCTACCCGGTGGGTGTGGCGGTGGCGATCATCGTCGTCGCCCTCGTCGTCGGGCGGCAGTGGCCCGGCCAGCGCGACCCGCGACCCGCCTCAGCCGACGGGCTCAAGGCCACCAGCGTTGAGCTGCTGAGGCCGGTCAGGCTGACCGAGATGGAGGCCTTCCGCTCCGGACGCATCCGCATCTCCTACCTGGAGCGCGAGGGGGCGACCCGCGTGGTCACCCCGGGTGAGGAGCTGCTGGCTGGCGACCGCGTGGTCGTCGTCGGCTCTCCGGCGGCGCTCGCGGAGGCGGTGGACGAGCTGGGCTCGGGCATGGACCGCTGCCTGGCCAAGGACCGCACCGCCGTCGACTACCGCCGCCTGACTGTCTCCTCCACCCGCGTGGCCGGGCGCACCATCGCCGAGCTCGACCTGCCCGGACGCTTCCAGGGCGTCATCACGCGCGTGCGCCGCGGCGACCTGGACCTGCTGGCCCGCGAGGACCTGGTCCTGGCGCTGGGTGACCGCGTGCTCGCCGTGGTCCCCTCCGAGCAGCTGGAGGCCGCCGCCGACTACTTCGGCGACTCCGAGCGCTCGATCTCCCAGATCGACGCCTTCAGCGTGGGGATCGGCATGGCGCTGGGCGTCCTGCTGGGCCTGGTTGCCATCCCGCTGCCCGGCGGCATCACCCTGCGGCTCGGCGTGGCCGCGGGGCCGCTCGTGGTGGGCATGGTGCTCGGGCGGGTCGGCCGCACTGGCCCCTTCGTGTGGGGGCTGCCTCACGCTGCTAACGCCACCATTCGCCAGCTCGGCCTGCTCTTCTTCCTGGCCGCGATCGGGCTCGCCTCCGGGCCCGACTTTGCCGCTTCTGCCTTCTCGTTGACGGGCCTGGCGGTTGGGGGTCTGGCGGCGCTCATCATCCTGGTCAACGCGGCGATCCTGCTGGGCGGGGCCCGCTGGGTGGGGGTCAGCGCCCCGCGTGCGGCCGGTGGGCTCGCCGGGCTTGTGGGGCAGCCGGCGATTCTGGCCTTCGCCCTGTCTCGGCGCGACGATGAGCGCATCGAGGCCGGTTACGCCACGCTTTTCGCGCTGGCGATCGTGGTCAAGATCGTCATGGTACAGGTGCTCGTGGCGCTGTAGCGAGGTGCGTGTCACAATCCCGGGCGATTCTTACGCGCTGGTCTCGGGAAGGGAGAGATGTCCGCGGTATTCCAGCGTTTGCGGCGGGTGAGGATCGGCCGCTGCGTGGTGCCGGGGGTAGATCGCCCGGGATCGTGACAGCGTCTAGTTCTCGCAACTGGCAAGATGATCGCCGTGACTTCTTCCTCCAATGTTCCCCAGTGGCGTTCGTGGCTGTGGCGGGTGTGGCCCGGCGTGGTCCTGTGTGGCCTGGTTGCGCTTACGGCCACCACGATCAACGACCACGTCCCCCTGGTCTCAGCCATGCTCGTGGCGATCGTCGCGGGCGTGGCGGCACGCAACTTTCGCGTGGTACCGGCTGCTGCCGAGCCGGGGCTCGCTCTGACCGGCAAGACCTTGCTGCGCCTGGGTGTGGTCCTGCTGGGGCTGCGCCTGTCGCTGCGAGCGGTGGCGGCACTGGGCTGGGGCGCGCTTGGCGTCATTGCGCTGACGGTCGTGGCGGTCTTCGCGGTGACCGTGTGGGTCGGTCCCCGACTCGGCGTCCCGCACGCCACGACTGTCCTGACTGCAACCGGCACCGCGATCTGTGGCGCCGCGGCGGTGGCTGGCATGAGCGCCGTGGTGCGGGCTGACGGCCCGGCCGGACCGGGTGGTGCTGGCCAGCCAGGTGCGCGCTCTGCCGGCGAGGCAGGTGACGCGGCAGGCGGTGAGAGCGTGGACGAGGCGGCCACGACTGCGATCGCCTCGGTGACGCTCTTTGGCACCGCGGCGCTGCTGGTGCTGCCGCTGCTCGTGCGCTGGCTCGGCCTGGAGGCCACGCCCGCCGGGGTGTGGGTGGGAGCCAGTGTGCACGAGGTTGGTCAGGTCGTGGCGGCCGGCGGCCTCATCTCGCCCGAGGCCCTGGACGTGGCCGTGGTGGCCAAGCTTGGGCGCGTGGTTCTGCTGGCCCCGCTCATCGCGGTTGTCGGTGCGCTGGAGGCGCGCCGCGCCGCCCGCCTGAGCGGGCAGGCGGGGGACGGCGGTACGTCCAGGCGGTCCGGATTTGCCCGCAATCGCGGCAGCGCGCCGCTCGTGCCCTGGTTCGTCATTGGCTTTGTGGTCAGCGTGCTCCTGCGGACCCTCGGCGAGGGGAGCGTGCCGGTGGCCTGGTTTGAGTGGGGAAGCGCAGTGGCCTCCTTCCTGCTCACCATGGCGATGTTCGCCATGGGGGCGGCGGTGGACCTGCGCCGGCTCGCGCGAGGCGGCGGCCGGGCGCTCGGGCTTGGGGCGGTGGCTGGCGTGGTCTCCGCCCTGGTCTCGTTGCTGGGGGTGTTGGTGCTCGTCCGTTAGGGAATGGTGGCCGGTGAGATAACCAAAGTTCATTGAAAATTAGGAACTACTCACTTGAACTTATCGAAGAAGGCTTCTACCGTGGTGCAGGACACGGGTGTGGGGCCTGCCGGCCCGCACTCCACAACGCACTACAGGAGGCGCACCATGGCCGTTCTCACTATCGGCGACCAGTTCCCCAGCTACGAGCTCACCGCCGTGATCCCCGGCAACCTCAAGGACGTGGACGCCCACCAGCCTGAGGACTACTTCACCACCGTCTCCAGCAACGTCCCCGAGGGCACCTGGCGCGTGGTCTTCTTCTGGCCCAAGGACTTCACCTTCGTGTGCCCCACCGAGATCGCCGCCTTCGGTGACCTCTACGAGGAGTTCAAGGACCGCGACTGCGAGGTCGTGGGCGTGTCCGTGGACAACGAGTACACCCACTACGCCTGGCGTCGCAGCCACGACAAGCTCCAGAACCTGCCTTTCCCCATGGCCAGCGACCTCAACCGCGAGCTGGTTGAGGCCCTGGGCATCAAGCGCGCCACCGGTGAGGCTGACCGCGCCACCTTCATCGTCGACCCGCACAACGTCATCCAGTCCGTCTCCGTGACGGCTGACTCCGTGGGCCGTAACACCGAGGAGATCCTGCGTCAGCTCGACGCCCTCCAGTCCGACGAGCTGTGTGCCTGCAACTGGAAGGCCGGCGCTGCCACCATCGACGCCCTGCACGAGATGGAGGCCTGAGGATGACGATCGCGAACCTGCGCTCGGCCCTGCCCGAGTGGGCCAAGGACCTGTCCCTCAACCTCTCCAGCCTTGTGCGCTCCACGACGCTGACCGAGCAGCAGCAGTGGGGGACCTTCCTCGCTGCTGCAGCCGCCACCCGCAACGAGTCCGTGCTCGTCCAGGTGGCTGAGGAGGCCAAGGAGCACCTGAGTGAGGAGGCTGTGTCCGCTGCGCTCGGTGCCGTCTCGATCATGGCGATGAACAACGTGGCCTACCGTGCTCGCCACTTCCTGGGCGGCGACTACGCCAACGAGCGCATGGGCCTGCGCATGAACATCATCGGGTCCTCCGGCGGGGTCGACAAGGTCGACTTCGAGCTGTGGAGCCTGGCGGTGTCCACGATCAACGGCTGCGAGAAGTGCGTGACCGCGCACGACGCCACCGTGCGTGGTGAGGGCCTGAGCACCGAGCAGGTCTGGGAGGCCGTGCGTATCGCGGCGACCGTCCAGGGTGCTGCTCAGGCGATCGAGGTCGTCGAGACTCTCGGCTGAACCTGGCCGGTGCGCGCCGCGCACGAGCATGACGACGGCGGCCGGTGATCTTCTGTGTGAAGGTCATCGGCCGCCGTCGTGCGTTTGCTGCTGCCCCTGGGAGTCTGCCGCTACCCCTCGCCGTCTGCCGCTACCCCTCGCCGTCTGCCGCTACCCCTCGCCGTCTGCCGCTACCCCTCGCCGTCCGCCGCTACCCCAGGGGGTCCCTCGCTACCCTTTGCCGTTCTTCGCTACCCCCTACTGTTCGTCGCTACCCCGTGGCGCGCGCTACGGGGTAGCGGAGGAGGTGAAGGGGTGGCGACGAACGTGGAGGGGTAGCGGTGGGCGCGGTGAGGTGGTGGGGTTGTGTGCCGTGGCGCGCGCTACGGGGTAGCGGAGGAGGTGAAGGGGTAGCGACGGAAGCGGTGGGGTAGCGGAGGTGGCGGTGGGGTGGCGGAGCCGGGAGCCCACGAGCTCAGGCCTGCTGAAGCTCCCGCTCGGCCTCCTGGCGCTCCTGCTCCTCGACCTGCTCCAGGGCGCTCTTCTGGGACAGCGGCACCTCCTTGTAGAACAGGCCGATGACAGCAGTGACGAGGAAGATCGGCACCATCATGAGGAAGATGGGGCTCAGCGCGTCCGCGTAGGCGGTGGTGACCGCCGTGTGGAGAGCGTCAGGCAGCTGGTTGACCAGTGCGGGCGTCAGGGAGGAGGCCGTGTTGGTCCCCTCGAACTGAGCCAGGGCCTGGAGGACCTGCGGGTCCTTGCTTGAGGCCAGCGCGGTCATGTTGGTGGTCAGCTGGCCCGTGAGGTTGTCCGCGAAGGCCACGCCGATCAGTGACGCGCCCAGGGAGACCGCCACCTCGCGGAAGAAGTTGTTCCCGCTGGTGGCCGTGCCAAGGTTGCGCGGCTCGACGTCGTTTTGCACCAGGGTCACCAGGAGCTGGAAGAACAGGCCGATGCCGGCGCCCATGACGAACACGGCCGTCGAGATGTGCCACACCGGGGTGGTGGCGGTGAAGATGCTCATCCACCACAGGGCGCCCGCGGCGATGAGCGGGCCCACCACCGGGTAGAGGCGGTAACGGCCGGTGCGGGTGACCAGGATCCCAGAGCCGATACCTGCCACGAGCATGCCTACGGTCATGGGGACCAGGAGGAGTCCGGACACGGTCGCGGAGTAGCCGTAGCTCATCTGGAGGTAGGTCGGCAGGTAGAGGTTGGCGCCGATCATCCCGCCCATGGCCAGCATTCCCTGGACAGTGGTGAGGATGAAGGTGCGGTTCATGAGCACGCTCATCGGCAGGATCGGCTCCGCAGCGCGCTTCTCAACCAGCGGCAGGCTGAGCCAGGCGAGCGCGGCCACCACGACCATGGCGATGAGGGCGGGGCTGGTCCACTCCAGCTCGTTGCCGCCGAAGGTGGCCACGAGGACGATGAGGACGGCGCCGAGGTTCATCAGCACCAGGCCCAGCCAGTCGATCTTGGCAGTGAGCTTGTGGGCGGGCAGCTTGAGGACCGCCCACACGGCGATCCAGGCGACGACGCCCAGCGGGAGGTTGACCCAGAAGACCCAGTGCCAGGAGACGGAGTCGGTCAGCCATCCGCCCACGATCGGGCCGAGGATCGAGGCGATGCCGAACATGGCGCCCATGGGGGCCATGTAGGTGCCGCGCACGCGGGGCGGAATGAGGTCACCGGTGATGGCCTGGGAGGAGATCATGAGGCCGCCGCCGCCCAGGCCCTGCAGGGCGCGCCAGGCGATGAGCTGGCCCATGCTGGACGCCGTTCCGCACAGCGCGGAGCCGATGAGGAACAGGGCGATGGCGATGAGGAAGAGGTTCTTGCGCCCCACGAGGTCGCCGAGCTTGCCGTAGACCGGCATGGCGACGGTGACGGCCAGGGTGTAGGCGGTGATGATCCAGGCCATGTGGCTGGCCCCGCCCAGGTCTCCGACGATGGTGGGCAGCGCGGTACCCACGATCGTCTGGTCCAGGGCGGACAGGAACATGACGACGAGCAGCGAGGCGTAGACCGCCCAGAACCGCCGGTCGGGGTGGAAGTCCGGTTCAGCGGCAGGCGTGGCGGCCGCGCTCGCGGAGGTGGCGGTGTCAGTCACGCGAGGTCCTTTCTGTCTGTGAGGTCGAGGTAGCAGCCTGCTGATGGGGAGCCAGGAGCTCCTTGAGGCTGGTGGTGATGAGGGCGACGGCGTCGCTGACCGACTCCAGGTGCCTTGCTGTGTGGCGACGCCGCCCGGAGGCTGGTGCGTCCTCGCCGGCGGGGCAGTCGCTACCCGCCTGGTCCGCCCACAGGTTGATCGCACTCTTGTGCAGGGCCGAGGACAGGGCGGAGGCGGCCAGGACGCGCGGATCGGACAGGTCGGCGTCCAGGCGCCGCGCGATGGCGGCACGGATGACCGAGCTGTACAGGCGCACGTGCTTCTGGAGCTCCAGGGTGAGCTCGGGGTTGTCGCGCAGGACGAGCCGCAGGTTGCGGAAGTCCTCGGGGTCCACGAGCTCGCTGGGGTCGGTGTTGGCGGTCAGCGCCGCCAGGTCGTCCAGCAGGTCTCCGTCCGAGGCGACAAAGCGCTCGATGTCCTCGTGCTCGGGGGAGCTGGGCATGCGGATGAAGAGGTCGGCCTTGGTGGGGAAGTAGTTGAACACGGTGCGCCGTGAGACTCCCGCCGCGGTGGCGACGTCCTCCATTGTGGTGGCCTCGTATCCGCGCTCGGCGGCCAGGCGCAGGGCCGCGGCCTGCAGTGCCTGGCGTGTGCGCCGCGCGCGCTTGGCCCGCAGGCTCGGCTCGCGGGAGGCGGTATCTGATGTCGGAGGCATATGAAGATTCTGCACCCGGTGCAGACTTTGCACCAAGTGCAACAATGTGTGCCGATCGGCACAGGAACCGTGGGAATACCCGGTCGGGTGGGCTGTGGGGGTGAGGATGGAGGCATGCTTGTTGCCTTCTCTGTCTCCCCGTCCACCTCCAGCGCCCCGGACGGCTCTGTGTCCGAGGCGGTGGCCGCCGCTGTGCGCGTGGTGCGCGAGTCCGGCCTGCCCAATGAGACGACGTCGATGTTCACCACGATCGAGGGCGAGTGGGATGAGTGCATGGACGTGGTCAAGCGTGCCTGCCAGGCGGTTGCGGCGGTGAGCCCACGAGTCTCCCTGGTCCTCAAGGCAGACATCCGCCCCGGCTGGGACGGTCAGCTCACGGCCAAGGTTGAGCGGGTCGAGGCTCACCTGCGCGAGCAGGCCTGAGGGCCGAGCCCTCGGGGGTTCCTTAGGCGTTCAGTGCGGCCAGGACGACGGCGGCCGAGCGGGTTGCGGCCTCGTCGGCACCGATGTGGAAGTCCTGCCCGGCCTCGGGCCCGCACAGGTCCGAGACCCCACGCACTGAGGCGAAGGGGATGGAGGCAGCGTGGCACACCTGTGCCAGCGCCGTGGACTCCATATCCGTGCTCACGGCCTGCGGGAAGCGCTCACGCATGTCCTTGACGTTGGCGGCGGTGACGAAGGAGCCGCCGGCCAGCATCTGCGCCACGTGGATCCTGGCCTCAGCAGAGGTGGGCGTGGCCTGGTGCAGGGCCTCCAGGGCGGCACCGGCACGTGCCACGAGCTCGGCGTCCGCGGTAAAGGTTGCGGGCTGGCCGGGAGTCTGGCCGACGGCGTAGCCGAAGGCGGTGGCATCCACGTCCCCGTAGGCCAGCGTCTGGGAGACGCACACGTCCCCGACCTCGATCTCGCGCCCGAGGCCTCCGGTGGTGCCGGCGGAGATGACGAGGTCAGGGGTGACCTGGCTCAGGGTGGTGGACAGTGCGCTCGCGGCCGCGACCAGGCCGATGCCGCTGTGCACCAGGACGAGCTCGCGCGGCTCGGCGCCGTCCTCACGGGCGGGAAGCTCAAGGGACCAGGCCTGGGCGGCGCCCAGGAGGCTGACTGGCTCAGCCTTGTCCACCAGGGGTAGCGCCTCCAGGAAGGGCTGGGCCTCCTCAGGCATGGCGGTGACGACGAGGGCGGCGACGCGGCGGGTGCTCATGGGGCGACCCTACTGGAGGGGTGTGACACTTACTCTTCGCCCTGCGGGCAGGTGGGTCCGAGCTGGCTGACCACCTGGGTGAGGGAGTGGACCGGGCTCGCTTCGCCGTCGTCGACCGGGTGGGACAGAGCTGTGATGACGGCCTCGATGACGTAACGCAGGTACTGGCGCGGGTTGTGGGGCGAGGTGGGTGAGCTGCCGGCCTGAGCCTCCTTGGCGATGGAGTCGAGGAAGAACAGGGCGATGACGTCGGCGATGTTGTGGGCGGGCAGGGAGGGGGTACGTCCCATGCGGGCCAGGACGTCGACGACGACCCCGGACAGCAGGCCGGTGAATTCCTCGCGGGTGGCCAGCGGGATCTCGGGGGAGTCGGGGTGGCGCATGCGGCGCAGGGTGTACTCGGTGGAGATGAGGTAGATCGTGCGCGCCTCGGGGCGGATGAGCTCCAGGACCTCCATGAGGGTCTCGATCGTCATCTCGCCCTCAATCTCCTCCACGGCCTGGGTCACGCGTGTGAGCAGGCGGCGGCCGCGGGCGATCAGGGCCTCGGTGAGAACCTCGTCGAGCGAGGAGTAGTTGGAGTAGAAGGCGCCGCGGGTGAATCCGGCCTGGCTGACGACGTCGTCGATCCGCGCGCCCTCGAAGCCCTTGGCGGCGATGACGGTGGCGGCGGCGTCCACGAGTCGGGCGCGGGTGTTCTCGCGCTTACGAAGCTGAGGCGAGGCCATGGTCCTCCAGGTGCTGGGTGGCTGGTGCCGGAATTGATGTCGGTGGGTAGGGGCAGGGTAGGTCGTGGCACTCATCCGGTGCTCGATGTTTCCGTACGATCATATATCGAGTACAGTTTTGTACGGAAACTTCGTCTGCCCGCTCCTGGGCCTGTCGAGAGGACGCACGTGTCCGCACTGCTGCACAAGGTGGGACGTTGGTGTGCTGAGCACGCCGCGCGAGTGGTTGCTGCCTGGCTCGTCCTGATCGCGGCCCTGGCCGGGGTGGTGGCCCTGACCGGGGCCAACCTCTCCTCCACCTTCACCATTAACAACGCCGAGTCGATGAAGGGCTTGGAGGTCCTGGAGAACCGGTTGCCGCAGGCCGCCGGGACCTCCGAGCAGGTGCTGTTCACCGCCAAGGACGGTGATATCGAGGCACACCGGCAGGCCATCGAGGGCTTTGTCAGTGCCGTGTCCGCCATGGACGGCGTGGCCATGGTCTCCCAGCCCTTCGGCTCTGCGGCGGACGCCGCTAGCGGGACCCCGGCCAGCCCGTCCACGGTCTCCCAGGACGGCGCGCACGCCCTGGCCCAGATCCAGGCGGACACCTCCCTGGGCTCGATCACCTCCGGTACCACCTCCGCGGCCCAGCGCCTCGACGCCCAGATCGAGGAGGCCAAGGCTGCCGCCCAGAAGGCGGACCCGCAGTTGAGGATCCAGGACTCTGGCTCGATCGGGGCCTCGGTGAGCCTGGGGCTGAGCGTGGTCGAGCTCATCGGCGTGGTCATCGCCGCGATCGTCCTGTTCATCACCTTCGGCTCGGTCCTGGCTGCCGGCGCGCCGCTGATCGCTGCCTTCATCGGTGTGGCGGCGGGAATGCTCGGCATCTTCGTGGTGGCCAACGTTGTTGACGTCAACTCCACCACGCCCGTGCTCGCCGTCATGATCGGCCTGGCGGTCGGCATCGACTACGCCCTGTTCATCATCTCCCGGGCCCGTGAGTACCTGGCCCAGGGACTCAGCCCGGCCGAGGCAGCCGGGTGCGCCACGGCGACGGCGGGCAGCGCCGTCGTCTTTGCCGGGACCACCGTGGTCATCGCCCTGTGCGGCCTGGCCGTGGCCCGCATCCCCTTCCTCACGGTCATGGGTGTGGCCTCGGCCTTCGTGGTGGCCTGCGCGGTGCTCGTCGCGCTGACGGTTGTCCCGGCCCTCATCGGGGCACTGGGGAGGAGGCTCCAGCCTGACGCGCGGCGCGCCCGGTGCCAGCGGGAGCGTCAGGCCTCGGGCAGGCCCACCTTTGCCCAGCGGTGGGTGCGTGGGGTCACCCGACACCCGTGGCTGACGGTCAGCGCCGTCCTCGCGGTCCTGGCCGTGGCGGCAGTGCCGATCACCGGTCTCAAGCTCGCCCTGACGGACAACGGCTTCCAGCCTGAGGGCACCGAGCAGCGCGAGACCTATGACGCGATCGCCGCCGCCTACGGGGACGGCTATAACTCCCCCATCGTCGTCATCGCAGACATCACCAACACCACTGACCCGCTGGGCGTCGTGGACACGCTGGCCAAGGACATCTCCCAGATCGACGGCGTGGCAGACATCGCCATGGCCACGCCCAACGAGGACGCCACGCTCGCCCTGGTCCAGATCCGCCCCACCTACGCCCAGACCGACTCGCGCACCGAGGCCGTGGTCCACACGATCCGGGACAACGCCTCCACCTATGAGAAAGACCTGGGGATCACCGAGGTCATGGTCACGGGTCAGACGGCCGTTGCCATTGACGTCTCGCAGTCCCTCAACTCCGCGCTGCTGCCCTTCGGCATCGTGGTGGTGGGCCTGTCCCTGGTCCTGCTCATGCTCGTCTTCCGCTCGATCGCGGTACCGCTGACCGCCACCCTGGGGTACCTGCTGTCCCTGGCGGCGGGAATGGGCGTGGCTGGCGCCGTCTTCGGCTGGGGCTGGCTGGCGGGCCTGCTGGACGTGTCCAAGGTTGGCGCCGTCATCTCCTTCATGCCCGTCATCGTCATGGGCGTCCTGTTCGGCCTGGCGATGGACTACGAGGTCTTCCTCGTCTCGCGGATGCGCGAGGAGTGGATCCACCGCGGTGGACCAGTGGCCCGCGGTGAGCGTGCACGCCAGATCGCTTGCGAGTGCGTGGAGAAGGGCTTCGTCGGCTCAGCCACGGTGGTCACCGCAGCGGCCGTCATCATGACCGCGGTCTTCGCCGGTTTCATCCCGGCTGAGCTTGTTGAGATCAAGCCGATCGCGGTGGCGCTGACCGTCGGCATCGCCGTGGACGCCTTTATCGTGCGCATGACCCTCATCCCGGCGATCATGAGCGCGCTCGGGCCCGCCGCCTGGAGGCTGCCGCGTTGGCTGGAGCGTCAGCTGCCCGTCATCGACGTCGAGGGCGAGGGCCTGGAACGCACCCTGGAGCACGAGGCCTGGGTCGCCGAGCACGGCGAGGTGGTGCTGCGGGCGCAAGGGGTCACCGTCTCTGACAGCGAGGGCGCCGCCCTGTCCGGCCTGGACCTGACGGTGGCCGCTGGGGAGGTCGCGCTGGTGCGTACCGAGCACTCGGTGGCACGGCGCGCGCTGGCGGCGCTCGTGGGAGGACGCCTGCGGCCCAGCGAGGGCCTGCTCGTGGTCGATGACCACGTCCTGCCTGACGGTGCCGCCGCCATCCAGACCGTCACCACCTCGATCCACGCCTATGACGATCCGGTTGCTGAGCACGTCAAGATCGTCGTCGTCGATGACCCGGGTGACCGGCGGTGGAAGCGGGTCGGCGAGCTCGCCGGGCGTGGGGTCGCGGTCATCGTCACCGCCGGCCCGGGCGCACCGCAGGAGGTTCCAGCCGCCAGCGGGGTCACGCTGGCCAGCGTGGTGGAGGTCGACGGCGACGGCGTGGCACGCCTGCGCCGTGCGCCGCAGCGGGTGGCAGCCCCACCACGCACCGCTTCCCCGCAGGCCGGGCGGTCAGCGACCCCGCCGCCCACCCGGCCTGCCTCTGACACCGACCATTCTGACCACACCGCAGGAAACGAGGCTCACGCATGAAGCGCCGCTCGATCATCCTCGCCGTTCTCGTCGTCCTGGTGCCCGCGCTCGCGGGCCTCATGGTGCTGTCTGCGGCCACCACCCCGGCCTCGCAGGCTGCGGCGATCCCGGCCGCCATCGTCAACCTTGACGGTGCCGGAGCCTCGACGGCCGACGGTCAGGCGCTGCCGGCCGGGCGCATGCTCGTGGGCCGGCTGACCGGCCCTGAGGACTCCATGACGGCACGCTCAAGCACCGGCGCCACCACGCAGCGCCTGGACTACTCCGTGGTCAGCCAGGACACGGCGGAGCAGGGCCTGAAGGACGGCACCTACGACGTCGTCATCACGATCCCGCAGGGCTTCAGCCAGTCGATCGTGGACACGTTGGCGGGCCAGGCCACGCCGGCCACCGTCACGGTGAGCACCGCGGGCTCGGTCTCGCAGGCCGTGGGGGCAGCCAGCCAGGAGATCGTCTCGGCGGCCGCCGATTCGCTGGGCACCACCGTGACCCTGGCCTACCTCAACGGTTCCCTGACCCAGATCGGCGGGATGAAGGACCAGCTGGGCACGGCTGCGGACGGTGCCAAGGATCTGGCGGACGGCGTCGGCCAGGTCGGTGACGGCGTCACACAGGTGGATGAGGGAGCCGAGCAGCTGGCGAGCGGAGCCGGGTCCCTGACCCAGGGACTGGAACAGCTCAGCTCAGGGGCGGCGACCCTCTCCTCCGGCACCTCCAGTGCCGCCGCGGGCGCGGCCCAGCTTGACTCGGGCGCCGCCAGCCTCGCCTCAGGGGCCGGTGAGCTGTCCGCCGGTGCCAGCAGCCTGAGCGCAGGGGTGTCCAGCTACACCGCCGGCGTGGGGCAGGCCTACTCCACCCTCACCACCCAGATCCTGCCCGGCGCCTGGCAGCTGGCCGACGGCGTCGCGCGACTGGCGGCGGGCGTAGGAGCGGCGTCGGACACGCAGGAGAGCGGAACGCTCTACGGCGGCGTCAACGCGCTGGCTGACGGGGCAGCGCAGTCTGCCGCAGGCATCGGCACCTCGGATGACTCGGCTTCGGCGGGCTCCCAGAGCCTGTACGGAGCCGTCAACGACTACACCGCAGGCGTGGCCCAGTCCCAGGCCGGGGCAGCCCAGGTCTCTCAGGCTCTGGCTGGTGCCTACCAGCAGTGCCTGGCCGACCACGGGCAGGCTGACGCCACGTGCCAGTACCTGGCCGGTGCGGTGGCCGGAATGGGAGGGGAGTCTGACACCCAGGCCTCGGGCACGGTCATGGGCGGGCTGAACTCCCTGGCGGCCTCCTCTGCGCAGATGACGGGAGCCGTCAGCCAGGTCGCTACCGGTGCTCAGCAGCTGAATGCGGGCGCGGCCGAGCTGCGTTCGAGCGTGGCTGAGCTGGCCTCGGGATCCCAGCAGTCCGCGTCCGGGGCCTCCGCCCTGGCTGCCGGTCTGGGCTCGGCCTCCGATGTCTACAACCCGGCTACCGGTCAGGGCGCCACCCTGGCCGGGGCTCTCGCGACCTTGTCCGGGCAGGGCTCGCAGCTGGTGGACGGCGCCGCTGGCGTGAGCGACGGTGCCGCGGCGCTGACGCAGGGCGCCGGGCAGGTATCGGCTGGGTCCACCTCCTTGGCGCAGGGCCTGGCCCAGCTGACTGCCGGCACCGACTCCCTGGCCACCGGTGCGGGCTCGGCCCGTGACGGTGCGGTGCAGCTCGCCCAGGGATCTAGCTCTCTGGCCGAGGGCACGGGCTCCCTCAAGGATGGGGTGGACCAGCTCGGCTCTGGTTCCTCCAGCCTGGCGGACGGCCTGCGCACGGCCGTGGACGCCGTCCCCTCCTACAGCGAGGAGGAGGCCAGTGCGCTGGCCAGCTCCCTGGCGCAGCCGGTGAGTGTGGACGAGACACAGGTGGGTCGCACGAGCCCGAAGAGCTCGAGCATGCCGGCCGCTATGTCCCTGGCCCTGTGGGTCGGTGCGCTGGTGATCGTCTCGGGTCTGGGCCTGCTCAGCCGTCGGCGGGTGGAAGCCTCCATGAGCCCGGCACGCCTGGCGATCGCCTCGCTCCGCCCGGCGCTGGGCCTTGCAGTTGCTCAGGCCCTGCTGCTAGTGGCCGTGGTGGCGCTGGCTGGTGCGGACCTCGGCGGCGGGGCCGATGAGCTGGCCCAGGTTGTGGGTCTCGTAGTCGTCGGCGCTGTCTCGATGACGGTGCTGCATGCTGCACTGGTTGCCGCCCTGGGTACCCGTGGTGGCACAGGCGCCTCGGTCCTGCTTCTGGTGGCGCAGGCGGTGTGCGTGGTCGGGGCCTCGGTACCGCAGGCCTTGACGGGTGTCTTCGCCGGGGCTGCAGGCTTCCTGCCGGTTCCGGTGCTGGCCTCCGCGCTGCGCTCGGTGGTCTTGGGGGCGGCGGGAGTCAGCCTCGGCAGCGGGATCGTCATCCTCCTGGTGTGGGGCTGCGCCAGCGCACTCGTCATGACGCTGGCAGTGCGCCGCCGTCGGGCTACGAGCTTGGAGGCGCTGCGTCGCGAGGCCCTCGTGGTCTGAGCCTGGGCGCCGCGATCTCAGGGACGGCCAAGCGGCTCATGAGATCGCGCGCTGAGGGTGGGGGCGGGCGGTGCTCCGGCGTCGCCTGGAGCCGCCTTGCGGTGGTAGAGCAGGTAGGTGCCGATGCGTGAACGCAGGGTCGGGCGTACCTCGCGCGGCCAGCGCTGGGCCACATAGGTCACGGCGTCGTCGACTCCTTCCTTAAGGAGCACCTGGCATGAGCGGGGCACTACAGGACAGCATGACGCCGAGCGGCCTCGGCCCCGGTTCCAGCTTGGGCTCCGGCTCCAGTTCCGGCTCCGGCGGTTGCGGTCCCTGGGCCGGGCCGGCCGGGCCGGGCCAAGTGGCTGGCACGGTCGCCCCGGGCCTTGAGCCCGTACGCGAGCTCATGGCTGAGATGGCGGCGCAGGACCCGGACTACTCCGCTCAGCTGAGTGCCTACGTGGGCGGCCAGCAGGTCGTCGACCTGTGGGCCGGACCCCACCAGGGGGCGGACACCCTCACCGGAGTCTTTTCCTGCACCAAGGGAGTCTCCGCCCTGACCCTGGCCCGGCTGGTTGAGGCCGGTGAGCTGGACCTGGAGGCTCCGGTAGCCCGCTACTGGCCCGAGTTCGCCGCCGCCGGCAAGGAGTCGGTGACCGTCACCCAGCTACTCAGCCACCAGGCCGGCGTCGTCGGCGTTCCCGGCGCGCGGATCTCCACACGCTATGACTCGCGTGAGATCGCGGCCGGCCTGGCGGCCATGCGGCCGCTGTGGCGCCCCGGCCGGGCCTTCGGCTACCACGGCACCGCGATCGGCCCGCTCATGGAGGAGCTCTATCGCCGCGTGGGCGGCGAGGAGCTTCAGGAGGCCTACGCTCGCGAGGTCCGCCAGCGCTACGGCATCGACTTCTACGTCGGGCTGCCTGAGGACCTTGAGCCGCGCTACGCCCCTGTCCTGCCTCCCCTGGAGGAGGGGCCGGTCACCAGCCAGGACGTGGGAGAACCCCACGGCTCGCTCGCGCCGGCCGAGCGGGTGGCGGACGACCTAGGCTCGGTTGTCTTCTTCGGAGCCGGGCCCATGGATCCCGACGGCGTCATCGAGCCCAACCTGCGACACCTGCGCGCCGCCGGCATTGCCTCGATCGGCGGAGTCGGCTCCGCCCGCGGCCTGGCCCGGGTCTACGCCGCCGCCGTTACCGGCGTGGACGGCCAGGCCCCCTTCCTGGGGGAGGAGACTGTGGCGATCATGGGCACCGAGCAGTGCTTCGGGCCGGACCGGGTGCTTGGCGGGATCGAGGCGAGCTACGGCGTCGTCATGCAGAAACCGCACCACACCGCGCCCTTCGCCTCCTGGCGAGCCATCGGGCACGACGGCGCCGCCGGGTCCCTCGGCTACGCCGACCCCACGTACGGCCTGGCCTTCGGTTACGTGCGCCGGCGCATGGCCGTGCCCGGCGGGCTCGACCCACGCGCTGTCCGGCTCTCGGCCCGCCTGCGCTCGCTGCTCGACCCCGTCCTTCCCTTGTGACCCAGACCACCTCAGACACGGAGAGGCACATGACCCACGCACCACTGATCCGCGACCTGCGCGACGCCCTGGACCTGCTCGCCGGCGATGCCGAGCAGCTGGTCGTCACGGACTATCCGGTCGACCCCGAGGCCGAGCTGGCTGGCGTCTACAAGCGTGTGGGTGCTGGGGACACGGTGGCCCGGCCGACCAAGCGCGGCCCGGCCATGCTCTTCAGCTCGGTCAAGGGCTATCCGCGCTCGCGGGTGCTGGTGGGTCTCATGGCAGACCGTGCCCGAGTGGCCCGGCTGCTGGGCTGCGCCCCCGACGCGCTGGGGCAGCGCATGTCCCAGGCGCTGGACGACGCCGTCGTCCCCGTGGTCCTCGACGCCGCGGCGGTGGCGGCCGACCCCTCACTCGCCCCGGCCCAGGAGGAGGTCTACCTGGCCAGCGACCCGGACTTCGACATCCGCCGGCTCCTGCCGGCTCCCACCAACACCCCGGTGGACGCCGGCCCCTACTTCTGTCTGGGACTGCTGCACGGCAGCGATCCGGACACCGGCCACAGCGACGTCACGATCCACCGCATCTGCGTCCAGGGACGCGACGAGCTGTCCATCTTCTTCGCTCCCGGCCGTCATATTGACGCCTTCCGCGCCAAGGCAGAGGCAGCGGGGCAGCCGCTGCCGGTGACCATCAACATGGGGCTCGATCCTGCGATCACCATCGGGGCCTGCTTCGAGGCGCCCACCACCCCCTTCGGCTACGACGAGCTCCAGATCGCCGGAGGGCTGCGGGGCCACGCCGTCGAGCTCGTCCCGGCGCGGACCGTGGACCAGCTGGCCATCGCCCGCGCGGAGATCGTTATCGAGGGCGAGATCCTGCCCGGTACGCGAGTGGTGGAGGACCGCAACACCGGCACCGGTCACGCCATGCCGGAGTTCCCCGGCTACGACGGGCCGGCCAACCCCTCCCTGCCGCTCATGCGCGTCACCGCGGTGACCACGCGTCACCACCCCGTCCTCCACACTCTCGTGGGGCCGGGGGAGGAGCACACGAGCCTGGCCGGGATCCCCACCGAGGCCTCGATCCTCCACGCCCTGGACGCGGCGCTGCCGGGGCTGGTCACCCAGGTCTACGCCCACACCGCCGGCGGCGGGAAGCTCATCGCCGTCCTCCAGGTGGCCAAGCGCTCGGCGCTGGACGACGGCCGCGCCCGCCAGGCGGCGCTCGTGGCGCTGGCGACCTACCACGAGCTCAAGAACGTCATCCTGGTCAGCCAGGACGTGGACGTCTTCGACACCGACGACGTCCTGTGGGCGATGACCACACGCATGGTCGGCGACCTCGACATCATCACGATCCCCGGGGTGTGCGGCCACGTCCTGGACCCGAGCCAGCAGCCGGCCTACGACCCGCGCCTGAGCGCCAAGGGCATGACCACCAAGACCATCTACGACGCCACCTACCCCTGGGCGATGCGTGAGACCTTCGAGCGCGCCCAGTTCCTCGACGTCGACCCGGCGCCGTGGCTGGCGGCCGGCGCTCCCTACGAGCCGGACGGACAGGAGTGAGCGGGCATGAGTGAGACGGTGCTGCGCGGTGCACGGCGGCGCGAGCGCGTCGTCGTCGCCATCACCGGGGCCTCGGGCACGGTCTACGGGGTGCGGCTGCTGCAGGCACTGGCGGCGACGACGGTGGAGACGCACCTGGTCATCTCGCCCTCCGGCCAGCTGACGCGGTCCCTGGAGACGGACTGGTCGAAGGAGGAGGTTGAGTCCCTGGCTGACGTCGTATGGAAGCCGAGTGACATGGCGGCCGCCATCTCCTCAGGCTCCTTCCGCACTCGCGGGATGGTGGTGGCGCCCTGCTCCATGCGCACCCTGGGGGAGATCGCCTCAGGCGTGACGAGCTCGCTCGTCTCGCGCGCGGCAGACGTGACGCTCAAGGAACGACGGCGGCTCGTGCTCGTGGCCCGGGAGTCGCCCCTCAGCCTCATCCACCTGCGCAACATGACGGCCGTGACCGAGGCGGGCGCCGTCGTCGTCCCGCCGGTTCCCGGCTTCTACACCCGTCCGGCTACGGTCGAGCAGATCGTGGACCAGACGGTGGGGCGGTGCCTGGACCTGCTGGATATCGAGCCGGCCGAGGGCTGGCAGCGGCGCCGCTGGGGCGAGGGCGAGCTGGCGCGCTGAGCGGCGCCTCAGGCGCCGAGGGCGGCCGCCATGGCCCGCGGCCCCCGCGTGCTTCCGTGCCTTCTTGACGGTAGGCCGTGCTCTGCAGAGTCAGGCCAGGACCTGGTCCCACTCCTCACGGGCGTCCAGGAAGGCGCGGACGGCGTCCTGGGCGGCGGTCAGGCAGTGGTTGGCGCCCCAGCCACACTGCACCTTGTTGGCCGCCGGGACCTCGGTGGCCTCAAGGATGTCCCGGAAGGTGGCCTCCAGCAGGGGGACGAACTCCTCGGGCTCGATGCCCAGCGTCAGGGCGTAGAAGCCGGTCTGGCAGCCCATGGGGCCCCAGTCGATGAGGCGGTCGGTGTGGTTGCGCATGAGCTCGGCCGTCAGGTGCTCGATGGAGTGGACGGCCTTCATGTCCAGGTGGTCGACGTTGGGCTGGGTGAAGCGCACGTCGTACTTGACCAGCTCGTCCCCACCCGGCAGGTGCTTGCGGTCGGCCACGCGGATGAAGGGGGCGGCGACCTTGGTGTGGTCCAGGTTGAAGGACTCCACGTTCATGCGCGGGCCGTCGGTATCCGTGTAGGACTCGTTGTGCGGGGTGGGAACAGGGCTCTGCTGCGTCATGGCGTCAGCCTAGGGTCCGTCCCTTCCGCCTCGCGAGTGTGCACCTATGCTGCCGTGTGTGCACCTGGGGACTACTCATTGGGGTGCACAGGTGCACACTCGCGGACTGGAGGAGAGCACATGGAGACGCAACAGCCTGTGGCGAGGATCGTCGTCGGCCCAGCCTCGGCCCCTGCCCTCGTCCTCCTGCACGGCATCACTGGCTCGGCCGTCTCCCAGAGCGAGGCGATCAGCCACTGGGCGCGCGCCGGCTACCGCGTCATCGCGCTGGATGCCCGCGGGCACGGGCTGTCCCCGCGCTGGAGCCCGGAGCAGCTGGCGCGCGCGGGCGAGGTCCTGGTTGACGACGTCGTTGCCGCCCTGTCTGAGATCGAGGCTGAGCGCTCGGCCCGGCTAGCAGCAGCCCTGCCGGCGCCGGCTGTCCCGCCCGTCCTCATCGGGCACTCGATGGGAGGGGCGACGGCGATGGTCGTGGCCGCCCGTCACCCCGAGCTGGTCGCGGGTGCGGTGCTGTGCGACCCTGCCCGCTATGGCCAGCGCAGTCCAGCCGAGCTGCTGGCACGAGGGGCGGCGCGGCGTCGTGCGCTGGAGAGCGAGCTGGCCGACCTGCCGGCGGCCCTGAGCCGGTCCCTCGCCTCGGACTCGGTGCCGCACGCCGAGGCCGCGGCGGGAGTGTGGGCCAGCCAGCATATGGACCCCGCGCTGCTGGGTACCGGGGTCGTGGCTCCCGAGGTGCCCTGGCTGGAGGCCATGGCGGAGCTGAGGGTGCCCACCCTCCTCGTCACCGGGGACCGCCCTGGAGCAGCACGCGTGGGCGCGCAGGGCCTGGCGGCGGTGGAGGCGCTCGGGCATGCCAACGTGACGACGGCGCTCGTGCCGGGCGCCGGGCATGACGTGCGCCGGAGCCGGCCGGAGGGCTTCTATGCCGCCGTCGACCCCTGGCTCGCCCAGGTCCTGCCCGCCTGAGGCCCGCCCGTCTGGGGCCTGCCCGTCTGAACCGTGGTTTCACATACGGAACCGGGGGCTACCCCGGCCCTAGACCACGGTCCAGCACAGAAAACCCCGGTCTTGAGGGAGGGGGCGAGGGGCTGGAGAGGGCGAGGGAGTGGACAAGGCCGTGCCGGGGGGTCGGAGCGAGCCGCAAGTCCCAGGCGAGAACGTGACCTACTGCATACAATCGCGGCGGTTCCGGCAAGGAAGCTGGAACGTCCCCGTTCCCGCGCCCCCTGAGCGGCGCCCCCCAGGAGGAGCTATGCCGAGGTCTTCCGCTCGCTCGACCCGTACCAGTCCCACACGCTCTCTGGCTCCTGCACGGGCGGTCAAGGGCAAGGGAGCGGGGCTGTCCACCAAGCAGCTCATCGGCCTCGTCCTGGGTGCGATCGTCTTCATCGCCCCCTTCCTCATCGACGTGCCCGACCTGGACCCGCTGGGCGAGCGGATGCTCTCCATCTTCCTGCTGGCGATCGTCCTGTGGGTCACCGAGGCGATCCCGCTGGTGGCCACGGCCGTCCTGGTCATCGCCCTGGAGGTGCTCCTCGTCTCGGACCAGGCCCTCCTGGCGGTGCCTGAGGACGCAGCGAAGTACTCCTCCTTCCTTGGGGCGCTGGCCAACCCCGTCATCATCCTGTTTCTGGGCGGTTTCCTCATTGCCGACGGCGCAGAGAAGTACCACCTGGACAAGAACCTCGCCGCCGTCCTCATCCGGCCCTTCACCGGCTCGGCCCGCAGGACGGTCCTGGGCCTGATGATCATCACGGCCTTGCTGAGCATATTCATGTCCAACACGGCCACCACGGCGACCATGTTCGCCGTCGTCATCCCCGTGCTCGGCGCGCTGCCCGCCGGCAGGCCACGCGCCGGCCTGGCCCTGTCCATCCCGGTGGCCGCCAACGTAGGAGGCATCGGCACGCCGGTGGGCACCCCGCCCAACGCCATCGCGCTGGGGGCGCTGGCTGAGCAGGGCTACCACATCTCCTTCGGCTCCTGGATGGTCATGGCGATCCCGCTCATGCTCGTCATCCTCTTCGGGGCCTGGCTCCTCATCGCCGTCATGTTCATCCCTGCCGGGCTCGGCATTGAGCTGGAGATGAAGGCCAACTGGCACACCGACCGCAAGGCCGTGACCTTCTACGTCATCGCCGCCTGCACGATCCTGCTGTGGATGACCGAGGCCCTGCACGGCATGAGCGCCAACGTGGTGGGATTCCTGGCCGTGGTGGCCCTGTTGGTGACCAAGGTGATGGGCGGGGAGGACCTGGGCAAGCTGTCCTGGCCGGTGCTGTGGCTGGTGGCCGGCGGTATCGCGCTGGGCGACGGCGTGGGCAAGACCGGTCTGGACGCCTGGATCCTGGGACTGTTCGACTGGAACTCCATGCCGGCGGTGGTCGTCATCATCGTCATGGGCGTGCTCGGGCTGGCGATGTCCAACGTCATCAGCCACTCGGCTGCCTCCAACCTCCTCATCCCCCTGGCCATGGGGCTGGCCACCGGCATTGACGGGCTGGACCCGGTCACGATCGCCGTCATCCTGGCGCTGGCCTGCTCGCTGGGCATGAGCCTGCCGATCTCCACCCCGCCCAACGCCATCGCCTACGCCACCGGAGAGGTGATGACGGCGGATATGGCCAAGGTGGGCATCATCGTCGGCGTCGTGGGAACGGCCCTGCTCGTCCTGGTCATGCCGACCGTCTGGTCCGCCCTGGGGCTGCTGTGAGGCCCGCATGACCCTTCAGCCACCTGAGGTGCCCACGGCGCAGCCCGACGGCGTCAGCGAGGACGAGCAGCTCGTCGTCGCCGTCGTCTCCCCTGCCTCGCTGGGAAGCCAGGCCGCCCACGAGGTCGAGGCGGCCGTGCGCGGGGTGGCGCAGGTGGTGCGCGTGCGCTCGCTGGCTGAGCTCTTCGCGCGTGCCAACCCGCAGCACGCCGAGCCCCTGGACACGGTGGCCCTCATCATCGCCACGGACGAGGTGGGCAGCCTGGACGACGTCGCGGCCGCCGTCGACCACTACCCAGCCGTGGCCTCGGCCAGGCTCGTCCTGCTGACAGAACGCCTGGAGCTGACGGACGTGGGGCGCGCGATTGACGAGGACCTTGTCCAAGAGGTCGTCGCCGTGCCGTGGACGCCAGGGGCGATCGGCGGGCGCGCTGCCGCCCAGATCCGCCGTTGGATGCGTGACCACCGCCCGGATGACCCGCGCCGGGCTCAGCTGGGCCCGGATGATGATGAACCGGCCTCATTACGCTCGCCCATGCTGGAGGCGCTGGGGCAGTCCACTGACCGTCTCACCATGGCCTTTATCGCGGCCTGCGAGAAGGTGCTCGGGCCGCGCCCGCGCCTCCACCTCGAACCAGGCGTGCGCCTGACGCACCAGGGCCAGCCGGTCGACGGCGTCTACATCGTCGTCTCCGGGGCGGTGGCCCTGACCCGGCACACCCGGGTTGGTGAGGTGACGCTGCACCACGCCACGACCGGCCGCATCGTCGGCCTGGTCTCGCTGGCCTCCCACGGGCGCGCCTTTGTCACGGCGACGACGACCACCGACGTCGAGCTCATCTTGCTGTCCATCGAGCAGCTGGACCGGGCGCTGCGTGAGAACCCTGCCACCGAGCAGAACCTGGCCGCTCTCATCATCTCCTCCCTGACCAAGCGCCTGTCACGCTCGGAAATCCTGCAGGTGGAGAAGATCGAGCTGGCCGCGGCTGTTGAGGCCGAGCGTGCGCAGACCGCGCAGGCGCTGGCTGCTCTGGAGCAGGCGCGCCTGGAGCTGCTGGCACAGGAACGCTTTGCCACCCTGGGAGAGCTGGCGGCAGGCGTGGCCCACGAGCTCAACAACCCGGTGGCGGCGCTGGAGCGCGCCAGTGACCACCTGCAGGAGGACCTGGCGGCGCTCATGTCCACCCATCCGGACGGGAAGTTCGTCGCCGAGACCGTCCAGGCCGCGCGCACGCGGCCGGCGTCCTCCACCCGGGCCGAGCGTGCTGCTCGCAGGAGCCTGGAGGCCGTGGTCGGTGACCATGACCTGGCCCGTCAGCTGGTGGTGCTGGGCATGGATGCGGACACGGACCCCGAGCAGGTCCGTGCGCTGGCCGCGCAGCCGGAGCGGCTGGAGGCGGCGTTGACCGCGGCCTCGATCGGCCGGCAGGGGCGCAACATGGCCCTGGCCACGGACCGGATCCGCGGTCTGGTCTCCTCGTTGTCGACCTATATGCGTCCCGAGGGGGAGATGGACCAGGACGTCGACGTGTGCGAGGTCCTGGAGGACTCCCTGCGGCTGACCGCCCACCGCCTGGGAGGGGTGGCTATCGAGCGGGACTACGAGAACGTGCCTGCCGTGGTCGGTCGGGCCGGTGAGCTGGCCCAGGTGTGGACGAATATCCTGTCCAATGCCGCCGACGCCCTGGCCAGCGCCGGCCTGCAGGCACGTGAGAGCGGGCAGCGCTTTGATCCCCACCTCCTCATCCGCGTGGAGGACGCCGGTAGCGGGCAGGTGCGAGTGGATGTGGAGGACAACGGCCCCGGCATCGCCCCCGACGTCCTGCCCCGGATCTTTGAGCCCCGGTTCACCACCCGCCACGGCCAGGTCCGCTTCGGGATGGGGCTGGGGATGGGGTTGGCCAAGAGCGTGGTCGACGCCCACGGCGGCACCATCACGGTGCGCTCGCAACCAGGCTCCACCTGCGTCAGCGTCGTCCTGCCCGCGGCGGCGAGCCCGTCAGGTCCTCACTCATCACACAGTCAGGAGATGTCATGAAGCTGGTCATCCTCGTCGTTGAGGACGAGCCCGAGGTTCGCGACGCCGTCGTTGGCGACCTCGCCCCCTTCGCCCAGGTTGCCCGGATCGAGCCTGCCGAGGACGTGGAGGACGCCTGGGAGGTGGTGGCTGAGGCCGAGGCCGACGGCGATGCCCTCGCCCTGGTCCTGGCCGACCACCGTCTGCCGGGCCGCTCGGGCGTGGACATGCTGGTAGAGATGAGCTCGGACGAGCGCACCGCGGCGGCTCGTAAGGTCCTGGTTACCGGTCAGGCGGACCAGGCGGACACGATCCGTGCGGTCAACGAGGCCGGCCTCGACCACTACGTCGCCAAGCCCTGGCAGGCCGAGGACCTGCAGGCGGTGGTACGTGAGCAGCTGACGGACTTCGTGCTGGAGGAGGGGCTCGATCCCCTGCCACACCTGCCGGCCCTGGACGGTGCGCGGGCGATGGGCGCGCTGCGCTGGGAGGGCGGCGCGCCGGTGTGAGGCCCGTGACCTGGGCTGGCCGCTGCGTCTAGCCGGCCCAGGGAGTGGGACGATAAGCGCCGTGGAGCTGGTGTGGTTTGGCGCAGGTCTCGCAGTCCTGACGGCGTTGACGATGGTGATCCACCGCTGGGCGGGCCTGGCCACGGGGTGGGCCCCGGCCGTGGCGGCCTTACGGGCGGTCGTCCAGCTCGCCGTCGTCGCCACTGTGCTGCACGGGGTGCTCACTGTGCCCTGGACCGTTCTGGCCTTCATCGCACTCATGCTGACGACGGCGTCGCTGACCTCCGGGCGACGGCTGCGGGAGCTGCCTGGTGGTCGCAGGGCGGCGGTCGTGGGGATCGCTGCTGGGGCGAGCGTGACCGTGCTGCTCGTGCTGGGACTGCATCTGGTGGCGTGGGAGACGCGCTACCTCGTCAGTGTGGCGGGCGTCATCATCGGCAACTCGATGAGCGCGGCCATCTTGGCTGGGCGGATGTTCCTGCGGTCAGTGCGTGAGCGGGCGGATGAGATCCAGGGGTGGATGGCGCTGGGAGCCCGTCCCTCGCAGGCCTATGCCGAGGTGGCGCGGACGGCGGTGCGCGAGACGTTGGTGCCGACGATCGACCAGACGGCCTCGACGGGGATGGTGACCTTGCCCGGTGCCTTCGTCGGGGCGCTGTTCGGGGGAGCCAGTCCCGTCCAGGCGGCGCAGTTCCAGCTGGTGGTGCTGATCGGCATCATGCTGACCCAGTCCATCACGGCGCTGACCGTGGCGCGCGCTGCCTCAGCCAGCCCGGTCATCCCGCTGGAGCCGTGGACGCAGACGCGAGCGACGGCGTCGGCAGGCGCCTCGACGACGCCGCGGTGACGGGAACGCGGCGTGGGGAGGGCGGCGCGCCGGTGTGACGGTGGTTCCTGCCGGTCACCGCGGGCGCGGCATGGGAGGATCGGGTACATGAGCGCTTCCCCTGCCGTTCCTCCACGTACCAGCCGCACCCAGGGCGAGACGATCGCGCTGACGGTCGCCCTCCTGGTGATCGGCGGAGCCGGCGTCTACTTCCTTCAAGACCTGCTGGGCCCCGCCTTCTTCGCTCTCACGCTCGTCATCACGGTCAGGCCGCTGGTGGCCTGGGCCTCGCGTCACCACGTGCCGCGTCCGGTATCAGCGGTGGCTGCGATTGTGATCGTCTACACCTTCGTCCTGGCGCTGTTCGCAGCCCTGGGCGTGGCAGTGGCCCAGCTGGTCGAGACTCTGCCCGGCTACTCCTCGAAGTTCGAGGCGATCTGGGAGGACGCAGAGGGCCTGCTCACCAAGCTCGGCGTGGACCAGACCACGTTGTTTGACCAGGTCTCTTCCATGATCGATACCTCCCGGGTGGTCTCGCTGGCTCAGGGGCTGCTGGGACAGGTGACCTCCTTCGGCAGCCTGCTCATGATCATGGCGCTGACCATCGTCTTCCTCATGTTTGACATGTCCCGGGTGGAGGTGCGTGCCGAGGCTCTGCTGCGGCTCAAGCCCGAGATCTCGACGGCGCTGGCGGGCTTCGCCAGCTCGGTGCGCTCCTACTGGCTGGTCTCCACGGTCTTTGGTCTCATCGTGGCGGTGCTCGACGTCGTCGCCCTGGGCGTGCTGGGCGTGCCGATGGCGGTGACCTGGGGCCTGCTGTCCTTCATTACGAACTACATCCCCAACATCGGTTTCTTCGTGGGCCTCATCCCGCCGGCGCTGCTGGCTCTGGTGGACTCTGGGCCCTGGACGGCGCTGTGGGTGATCGTGGCCTACGTGGTGCTGAACTTCGTGATCCAGACCCTCATCCAGCCTAAGTTCACCGGGGACGCGGTGGGGCTGAACACCACGACCACCTTCCTGTCCCTGATGTTCTGGTCCCAGGTCATTGGCGCACTGGGCACGATCCTGGCGGTGCCGCTGACGCTCTTCGTCAAGGCGATGCTCATTGACTCTGATCCGCGGGCGCGCTGGGTGAGCATCTTCTTGTCTGCGGGGGACAACCCAGTACCGGCGCCGGAGACCATGGACGTCCAGACCCTGGACAAGCTGGACCTGGACGGCGACGGCGTGGGCGAGGAAGACCCGAAGCACGGCCTCGAGGTTGTTGAGCAGGCGGAGGGTGAGCGGTAGCGCGTGGCCACGCTTGGCGCTCAGGGGGAAGTCGGCTATAACGTGCCCCTATGTGGTGTGTCAAGCGGCGGCGGGGAGTTGGTGGGTGGGTTGGGGGTCGTAGAGGGTGCCGTTTCGGATCATGGCGTGCAGGGTGAGGATGCGGCGGTGGGC
>NZ_PKHA01000011.1:0-81284 GCF_002861525.1 Actinomyces urogenitalis
ACGGGCGACTCGAACACCTCCGCGGCTCCGCCCTCGGCTTCCGCAACCTCACCCACTACATCGCTCGGTCGCTGCTCGAAGCCGGAGGGTTTAGACCCGCGCTACACCCTCGTTCGTGAAGAGCCCGCCCCGCCCAGTGGAGCGCACTCATCGACCACGCCATCGTAGACGAGGATACGATCCGATTCGTATTTCGCACCGGTGAACAGGTGAGCATGACCCTGCAAGGGTGATATTGTAGCGGTTGACGTGCACGGGTAGACACACCTCCCAGAAATCAAGTAAGGTTAGACTTACCTAATAAGGACGGTGTTTACGTGAACGATAGTGTAACAGATCAGGTTGTTGAAGGCGAGTATGGGTCGGCGAAGGAAAAATCTGTCGCTGGCCAGAACGCGATCCGTCAGCTATCGCAGCCGGTGAAAGGCAAACTGTTCGTCGCGCAGGTCTTAGCGTTCGCCTCCGGGGTGTTGGCCATTGCCCCGTATGTGGCTCTGGTGGAGCTTGGCAGAGAACTTATGCAAGACCAGGTGGACCCGGCGCGGGTGAACTGGATCGTCATACTCCTCGTCAGCGCATACATGGCCCGGTTGAGCTTATATTTTGTTGCATTGGGTGTGACGCATTTTATTGACCTGTCGTTGCGTAACCAGATGCGCCGGCAAATTGCCGCCCGAATGTCGACTGCTCCGCTGTCGTGGTTTACCCGCGAGGGTGAGGGGAAGATCCGCAAGACCATTCAGGATGATACGGCCACGGTGCACACAGTAATCGCGCACGGGCCGATAGAGAAACTGAACGCGATCGTATCCCCGCTCGCCTTGTTGATGTATGCGTTTGTGGTGGATTGGCGACTCGCGTTGCTGTCGATTGCGACGATCCCGCTCTATGTGGGCATGTATGGCATGTCGATGCGTGGGATGAATGAGAAGACCGCGCAAATGGATACCAAGCTCGCTCAGGTTTCGGCAACGATGGCCGAGTTCGTTGCCGGTATCTCAGTGGTGAAAGCGTTCGGCAAGGTCGGCCAAGCACATAAAGCCTATTTAGATGCAGCTAACGAGTTTTCTAAGTTCTACCGGGCGTGGTGTATGCCGCTGGTGTCGATGTCGGTCGCCTCATTTTCGTGGGTGTCGATCCCGGTGTTGTTGATCGTGAACCTTGGCGGTGGCGCGTTGATGATGAACGCCGGTTGGGTGAGCATCTACGAGGTGATAGCGACGACGTTGATTGCCTTGGTGTTGCCGGGCGCATTGATGACGGTCGCAACCATCGCCTGGTCTTACCAGCTTGCGGGATCGGCTGCGGTGCGCCTCGTTGCGGTGATGGAGCTACCGGCATTGAGCCAACCCGATGCACCACAGACACCACACGGTCATGATATCGAGATTCGGGGTGTGTCGTATGCCTATGACGACACCCAGGCATTAGACGAGGTAAGCCTGAGCATTCCGGCAGGCACGGTGACCGCGCTGGTTGGCCCGTCGGGTGCGGGGAAATCGACGTTGGCGAGTTTGATGGCCCGCTTTGATGACCCGGACGCTGGCACGATCACTATCGGCGGGGTTGATCTAAAGAGCATTTCCCAGGATGTGTTGTATTCGACGGTCGCATTCGTCCTGCAAGATGCACAGCTTATTCGCGACACCATCCACAACAACATTGCCCTGGGCGCGCCAGACGCAACCTTGGATCAGGTGCGGCAGGCGGCGAGAGCAGCGCAGATCGACGAGTTCATCATGAGCCTGCCAGATGGTTACGACACCGTGTTGGGGGAGGATACCCACGTTTCGGGCGGGCAGGCAGCCCGTATCGCAATCGCCCGGGCGCTCATGGTTGATGCCCCAGTGTTGGTGCTGGATGAGGCGACGGCGATGGCGGACCCGGAATCGGAATCGAAAATCCAACAAGCTCTCTCGACTCTTGCCAAAGGCAGAACCGTGATTGTGATCGCCCACCGACTGGCCTCGATCAGAGGGGCAGACCAAATCGTCGTCATGGAACGCGGGCGCATTGCTGTGGTCGGTAAACACGACGAGCTGTTGGGTAATGCGCACTATCAGGCACTTCTTGCCCAAGGTGCATGCGAGGAGATGACACGATGAATCAACTATTGCTACCACGCTTTAAGCGTTTGATGGAACCCGCCTCGTGGCGAGACCTCTCGGTCGGTCAAGCGTGGGGTGCGGTCTCAGGACTGTGTCACGGCTTTGCCCTGCTGACTCTGCTTCCCGCAGCAAGTGCCCTAGCAACCGGAATGCCGGTGTGGGGGCTGTCGTTTTCGGGCTGGCTCATCGCCTTGGCGGTAATCGCGATGCTGGGCGTGGGCACGGAGTTTTATGGCATGCGCACCGGCTATATCGGCGCGCTCGGATTCATTCACGACGTCCACCAAGCGGTCGGCAACAAGGTAGCCCGCCTACCGTTGGGAGTGTTCGATTCGGGTAGCTCTGGACGGCTGTCGCGCATGGTCACCCAGGAAATGATGAACCTGGGCGAGTCGGCGGCACATTTCATTTTCTCCCTCGTCCAAAAACTCTCAGCCGTGCTGGTGATCACTGTGGGAACCTGGTTCTGGGATTGGCGACTGGGACTGACCTTGACGATCGCCTTCCCGATCATGCTCGCCTTCCTCCATATCTCCCGCGTGCTTCTTGATAAAGGTAAGCAGGTTTCCGAACCAGCCGAGTCAGAGTTGGCGGCTCGCATGGTCGAATTCGCCACCTGCCAAGGCGCGCTGCGCTCCTGCCATGTCGCCGACGACTACCCGGCCCTTGATCGGGCATTCAAACAGGCTGACCGCAAAAGCCGCAAAGCATTGTGGATCGAAACATTAGCGAACCTGATTAATGGAATGTTCGTCCAAGCGCTCATTGTGGTGATGATCTGGCTGACCGCCCAACTCGCCCTCGGCGGGCAAATGAATGCGCTGAACGCCGTGGTCACAATCGGCATGTGCCTGCGGTTCACCACCATGCTCCAAGACATCGGTGGCTGCATGACCGGGCTGGAAGAACGCCGCCAGCAGATGAACCACGTCGACAAGGTCATGGATGCCCCCGAACTGTCCGAGCCCGATGCCTCCACACCGATAAACGCCCCTGGTGATGTTCGTTTCGAGGACGTCACCTTCAGCTACGATCCGGACACCCCGGTTCTCCGTGATATTTCCTTCCATGTCCCGCAAGGCGGCATGTGTGCCCTGGTTGGTCCATCTGGGTGCGGGAAGACGACGATCGCCCGGTTGGTTGCACGTTTCTGGGATGTGCAGTCCGGCAGCGTGCGCGTTGGCGAAGTGGACGTGCGCGAGCAGACCACCGAAGATTTGATGCGCCAGGTGTCTCTCGTCTTCCAAGACGTCTACTTATTCAACGACACTCTCGAAGCCAACATTCGCCTTGGCAACCCAGAAGCCACCGATGAAGAAATCAGGTGGGCCGCTGACCTGTCGGGCGTGACGGAAATCGTCAACCGGCTCCCAGACGGCTGGAATTCATTGGCGGGTGCTGGCGGGCGTGCACTGTCAGGTGGGGAACGCCAACGAGTGTCCATCGCTCGCGCTTTGGTGAAGAAGGCCCCGATCGTGCTGTTCGATGAGGCCACCAGCGCGTTGGACGCGGAAAATGAAGCCAACATTGTTGCGGCGATGAATGAGCTACGCAAACACTCCACACTGATTGTCATCGCCCACAAACTTGAAACCATTCGCCAAGCTGACCAAATCATTGTGCTCTCCCACGGTGGGCGTATCGCTCAGCGCGGGCCTCACGACGAGCTGGTCAACCAGCCAGGTCAATACCGCGATTTCTGGCAAGAACGCATCAACGCAGCCGGATGGCAACTCGTCTAAACACAGTACGTATAAGCACATGAAAGGAAAAACTATGTCCACACCCACATCTTCGCGCCTCAACGCGCGCGACTTCATCAACATTGGCGTCTTCACCGCCTTGATGTTCGTCATCGTGTTTGCATTCGGAATGCTCGGGTTCATCCCCGCCGCCATGTATGCCGGTTTCTTGCTTTCTATCCTCGTTAACGGCATCGTCTTTGCGCTGTTCACAGCACGCACTCCGAAGATGGGGGCGTTGACAATCATGCTGATTATCATCGAAATCCTCTTTTTCGTGACCGGCCACTGGGTGGGCGGCGTCGCGGTGGCCGCTGTATTCGGCCTGCTCGCCGACCTAGTCATCACCAAGGGACCGAAGAACGTGAAAGTTCGCGTTCCGCTGGCATACGCACTGTTTATTCTGCCGATCTACGTGTCACCGTGGATGCCGCTATTTATGAACCAAGACGCATATATGTCGCAAATCGCCGAACAAATGGGTGCCGAGTATGCCGCCAAGATGGCACAGGTCGTCACGATTCCGATTCTGTTGGGCTTCTTCGTCGTGATGCTCATCGTGGGCTGGCTTGCTGGTCTGTTGGGAACCAGGGTCGCGCGCAAACACTTTGAACGGGCCGGTCTTGTCTAAACTTCCCGACCCGCGCACGATTATCGCAGCGCTCGTCATCGTCTCCACCACGATCTACAGTGCCTACTCGCCGTGGTTCGTGTGTACTCTGGGCGGATTCGCCGCCGTGATGCTGGCGAGCGCTGCAATCAACCCCAACACGCTCGTGCGCCCGAGCTGGGTGGCCGTCTACCTGGCCACGTTTGCGGTCCTCGGCGGGCTCGTCTTCGTGATACCACTGGTGTGGAAGTCAACGGCCAGCGCGTTCCTCATGCTGTTTTTGCAGTGGATGTGGCGATTCAGTGTCAGCGCAGGAATGGGAGCCTACGCGATCGGCGTAATCCGACCCGCCACCTTGCAAAAAGCACTCGCCAGCTCACGGATCCCGACCTGTTTCACGATCCCAATCTCGGTTGCCTTACGTGTGCTGCCCGTGATCGGCCACGAGGTTAAAGCGATCTCAGATGCCATGAAACTACGCGGGATGTCCGTGCTCTCACTGCGTGCGGCGCAATACTTCACAATCCCTCTGCTATCGACCGTGGTACGCAGCGGGGACGAACTGGCATCGGCCGCCCTCGTGCGCGGACTGGGCGGAACCGCAAAGCCCACCTCAGTCACAGTCGTGAAATTCCGAGTGGTCGACGCAGTCATTCTGCTCATCGTTATCGGCTTCGCGATATGGAGAATCGTCCTATGACAATAGCCCAAGCAACTAGGGTCACCTTCACCTATCGAGGAGCAGACCACCCCTCAATCAACGACGCAACCATCACCATCACACCCGGAACCGTCACCTTGCTGTGTGGCGCGTCAGGGTCAGGAAAAACCACCGCACTACGGCTATTTAACGGGCTCATCCCGCACTTCCACGACGGCGACCTTACCGGAAACGTCACAGTCGACGACATTGACGTGGCACAAACAGACCTGCCACGCCTTGCCCACCATTGTTCGACAGTGTTTCAAAACCCGCGCACCCAGTTCTACACCACCCACGTGCGCCAAGAACTCGCCTTCGGCCCAGAAAATCTCGGCCGCGACCCGCAGGAGATCTGTGCCCGCATTGACGAGGTCGCAGCCGAGTTAGGTATCGTCGACCTGTTGGAATCCCGCGTCACACAACTATCAGGCGGACAAATGCAGCGCGTGGCCTGCGCCGTCGCCATGTGCAACAACACGTCGCTGATCGTCTTTGACGAGCCAACCGCGAACTTGTCCGCTGACGTTATCGACCAACTCGCCACACTCATCGCCAGGCTCAAAGCTGATGGACACACCATCATCATTGCTGAACACCGGCTAAGTTTCCTTTCCGGGATCGCTGACCGTGTCTACTGCTTCGATAAAGGCAAGATCGCCCTCACCGCAACCGGCGAAGAGTTCTACGCTACCTCGGATGAGGAGCGCAAACAGCTTGGGCTGCGATCCCTAGTGCCCGTATCCATGCCGAGCCTGCCCGAACCAGAAGGTGAAGGGCTCACGATCGACAACCTCGCCTTTGCCTACCGCCACGGAAACACAGTCCTCAATATTAACCACGTGTTGTTTCCGGCAGGGAAAATCACGGCACTCCTTGGCCCGTGCGGTTCAGGGAAATCAACTCTGGCACGCATTGTTTGCGGACTAGAAAAAGTCAAACATGCATCCATCACACTCGGCGGACAAAAATTCACCAGCCGTGACGCCTACCTTGTGATGCAAGACCCAACCCGGCAGCTATTCTCGGACACAGTCATCGACGAAGTCACGCTCGGCACGACCAAAGCCGAAAAGCAACACATCGATGCCCACGCGATCCTTGCAGAACTCGACCTTGCCGACCACGAGGCTGATCATCCCCAAGCACTCTCTGGCGGGCAACGTCAACGTCTGGTTATTGCTACAGCGCTTGCTGCGAACAAGAAAGTTTACATCTTCGACGAGCCCACATCCGGTGTTGGCTACAAGCACCTTGTCGCGATTTCCCGAGTAATGCGTAAACTCGCTGATACCGGTGCCGTCGTCATCGTCATCACCCACGATGCCGAACTCGTTACCGAGGTCGCCGATCATAGCGTCCGCCTCGATCAAATCAACGCCTGCTAACGCAAACGCTCGCTCAACCGAAAGGGAGGAAAGCGTTTCCGCAGGTCAGAGCTAACGCGCTATACACTCGCTAACGTTTTGACCCCCTTGGGGTGTACTCGCTAACGCAAACGCCTACTTATCATTTTCGACGTCATAGTGGAGCGGGTGACGGGAATCGAACCCGCGCTGTCAGCTTGGGAAGCTGAAGTTCTACCATTGAACTACACCCGCGCGCTCACCTTCCGGTGAGGTGCGGGAGCAGCATACCCTACGCAGGACCCTGTTCTGCAAATGACCGAGAGGCAGCAATGACCATCACGCCCCAGCCCTCCGACCCCCTGTCCTCAGGTCCGGATCCCTTGTCCTCAGGTCCGGATCCCTTGTCCTCAGGCTCGGCCCCGCTGTCCTCTGCGTCCGCCGACGTCAGCGGCGACCAGCTCGGCCAGCTCAACGCCCAGACCTACGGGCAGCCGGCCGCGGGCTACACCGACCCGGCCTACTCCCAGCAGCCTTACGGTCAGCAGGCCTACACGAACCCGGCCTACGCCCAGCAGCCATACGCCCAGAGCGCCCCGGCCTACCAGCAGGGCTACACCCAGCCCGGCTACGTGACCAACCAGAAGTCCAAGCTCGCCGCCGGCCTGCTCGGCATCTTCCTGGGAAGCCTGGGCATCCACAACTTCTACCTCGGTCACACCGGCAGGGGCGTCATCCAGCTGCTCATCTCGCTGATCTCGCTGGGCTTCCTCTCCTGGGTCTCTGCCATCTGGGGCATCGTCGAGGGCATCCTCATCCTCACCGCCCAGCCCGGCGCTCAGCCGTGGGGCGTGGACGCCCGCGGCGTTCCGCTCAAGGAATGACGGCTGCGGCCCGCGAACCTGGTGATCACGCCGGCGCCCCGCTGGCCGCTCTGCCAGCCCCGCTGCTAGGCGAGAGCGCCGACGCAAGCCGCCTGCGCCGTCGTCCCTGACCGTGGCACTGTGCCCGGCCGGGGACGACGGCGTCTTCGCGCCGATTCTCATGCCACATCCAGCCACGGCTGGCACAATCAGCCCCGTGCTGCTCTCCGACCGTGACATCCGTGCCGAGCTCGACGCCGGGCGTGTGCGCCTGGACCCGTATGACCCGGCGATGATCCAGCCCGCGTCCATCGACGTCCGCCTGGACCGCTGGTTCCGCCTGTTCGACAACCACCGTTACCCGGTGATCGACCCCGCCGTCGACCAGCCCGAGCTGACCCACCTGGTGGACGTCGGCCCCGACGAGCCCTTCATCCTCCACCCCGGCGAGTTCGTTCTGGGCGCCACCTACGAGCGCGTCACCCTGCCAGCCGACATCGCCGCGCGCCTGGAGGGCAAGTCGAGCCTGGGCCGCCTGGGTCTGCTCACCCACTCCACCGCCGGCTTCATCGACCCCGGCTTCACCGGGCACGTCACCCTGGAGCTGTCCAACACGGCGACCATGCCGATCAAGCTCTGGCCTGGCATGAAGGTGGGGCAGCTGTGCTTCTTCCGCTTGTCCAGCCCGGCCGAGGCTCCCTACGGCGCCGGCGCCGCGGGCTCGCGCTACCAGGGCCAGCGTGGCCCCACGGCCTCGCGCTCCTACCGCAACTTCCTGCGCACCCGTATTGAGGACCCCGGCCCGCTGGCCGACGGCGTCGCCTCCTTGTCGGACCTGCCCTCCTCGGCGGGTGGCCTCGATGGTGGCGCCGGCGCGCAGGCGAGCCAGGGCCAGGCATGAGCGCCGACGCTGAGCACCGCCCTGACCTGTCCGTCTCTCTGCCCACGGACACCCTGACCTTCTCCGTGGCCGGGATGCTGCCGGTGGGGCGGTTGGAGGAGCGGCACGCCCTCATCCTGGCTGACGACGTCTCGGCCGAGGAGGTGGAGGCGCTCGCGGTCTCGCAGGACGCCCAGGCGGGGTGGGTGGGGGCCTCGCGCCTTCAGCTGCTGCCGGGCGTTGAGCTGCAGGGCCCCTGGCCTCTCGACGGCGAGCTGCGCGCCCTCATGGGGCTGCCCGAGTGGGCGGCCAGCCTCATGATCTTGGAGTGCGAGCCCGAGCGTCGTGGTGCGCTGCCGCCCGAGCTGGCTGGCACCGACCCTGTGGCCGACGCCTTCCCTGTGGCCCAGCCGGCTGGCACGGAGCTGGTGGCCCTGACGCGTCTGCAGGCCATTGCCCGCCGGCTGGCTGGTGCGCTCCTGCTGCGCGCAGACGCGCCGGCGGGGTCGGCAGGCGGTGCTGGAGCCGACGGCGCAAGCGCGCGAGGCGCCGGCGCGGGCAGCCAGAGCATGAGCGTGCTCGTCCAGCCTGACCCGGACGCCAACGTCAACCTCGACGTCTACGCGCCGGTGTGGCTGACCCCGGATGCCTGCCAGGCGGTCCTGGCTGGTGTACTGCCTGGAGCTCGCTCGCAGCTGGACCCGCGCCTGCCCGAGGGGCCCACGGGGCTGGCTGCTATTCCCCAGGCGGAACTGGATCGTCTGACCGAGCTGCTGGGGGCCGACCTCCTGGACCAGGCCTGGACCGCCGCCCGCGAGCGGGAGGAGGCGGCTGCCGCTCTCGCTGCTGAGGCTGCTCAGGCGGGCAGGACGCTGGAGGAGGTGCGCACGGGCTACGCCGTCGTCGCGCCGGTGGACGAGGCGCGGCCCGGGTGGGGGCACGTTGAGGTCCAGGTAGAGGCGGCGGAGTACCTGCCCCTGGCGGTGGCTGGCGAGCCGTGGGCCGTACACGGGGTGGTGGTTCACCAGATCGTGTGGCGGCCGCTGGAACTGGCCGACCGTGACCCCGCGCGGTTGACGCGGACGCGGCGTGGCGAGCGTGCGGAGGCGGCGGCGCTGATCGAGGCAGCCGCACGCGCGCTGGTGGAGGCTACTGGCGGCCGGGCCCTGGATGAGGACGGATTCCTGGTCTCCCTGTAGCCGGCTTGGTCTGCGTTGGCTCCGTGCGCTGGTGTGGCCGGCAGAGTGATGCAGGGGCGCGGCCTTGTGTTGATTGCTGCGTGCTTTGGCCGGTTGGAACGGCTCTTGGTGATTGTGGCGTGCTCTACGGGCCGCGTGCGGCGCTGCGCGGTTGTGGAAGTACGTTCCAATCGGGGTGGCGCTGGTTTGGGGGCGCTTTCTCAGTGGGCGCGCGGCACGCCTGGGCCCGGGCGCCGGGTCAGGCGCTGCTCCTGGGCGCGCGCTGCGGCGTCGTCCCACGACCATCCGCGAAAGGCGGCGGCGTCAGCGAGCGTGCGCGACCACGCCAGCGGCTCCTCGCCGCGCTGCCTACCCACCGCCATGTAGTGGCGCAACAGGCCAGCAGCGGCCTCGGCGTCGTCGAGCGCGCTGTGGTGGCGGCCGATCTCGACGCCGGCCACCTCGCAGCACGTGGTCAGTCGCCGCGAGGGCGTGGTGATGAAGTGCCGTGCCCACTCCATCGTGCACACGCGAGGCACGCGCGCGCCGCGGGCGAGGTGGCCGCGCGTGCCCAGCGCCTGGGTGAGGAAGCCGACGTCGAAGCGCGCGTTGTGCGCCACGACCACCCGACCGGCGAGGTCGCGCACCAGGAGGTCGGCGACGTCGTCGAGGCTGGGTGCGCCGGCAAGGTCGTCGGGTAGCAGCCCGTGGATGAAGGTGGGGCCAACCTCGATCGCGCCGTCAGGCCCTGCGCCGGGGTTGATGAGAGTGGACCAGGTGCGTTGAGGTGTCCCGTCGGGTGCGGTCAGGACCAGGCCGATCTCCAGGATGGCGTCAGTAGCGGGGGACAGTCCCGTGGTCTCCAGATCGACGACGGCGTAGCCGACCTCGCAGGGGTCGGCCGGCTGCGAGGCTGGCGTGGCGGCGGAGTGCAGCACCGAGGCGTTGGCGGACTGCGGCGCTGGGCCGACCGTGGGGAGAGGACCAAAGCTGCGTGAACGACGGTAGAAGGGCATCGCGGACATGCTAACCGGGACTGAGGGCGCCTCCTCTGACCACCCATGCCTCCACCGGCCACCTCTCTGCCGACGGACCACTCATGGCTCGACCGACCACTGCAAATGCGCGAATCCGGTGGTCGGTCGAGGATTAGACGGTCGGTCGGCGCATTGACGGTCGGTGGGCACCGGCACCCGGCACAGGCCTCGCCCAGGGCATCGGCCTCGCACCCGGTGCAGGCTTTGCCCCCGGCGTTAGGCTCGCCTCATGACTGACGCCGCATCCGCACTGCGCACCGCCCCCGAGGCTCCGGTCCTCAACAGCACGATCCGCGCCCAGCTCGCCCACCGCACCATTCGCTCCTACACCGACGAGCCGGTCAGCCCGGAGGTCATGGAGACCCTGCTGGAGGTCGCCCGTCACTCAGCCACCTCCTCCTTCCAGCAGCAGGTGACCATCATCCGCGTCACCGACCCGGCTCTGCGCGAGGAGCTGCGTGAGGTCTCCGGCCAGCCCTACGTGGGCGGGACCAACGGGGAACTGCTGGTCTTCGTCGTCGACCTGCACCGCAACGCCGTCCTGCGCGAGCGTGCCGGCGCGTCCCTGGAGCCGCTGGAGCGCACCACCTTGTTCCTCCAGGGCGTGGAGGACGTGGTGATCGCGGCGCAGAACGTCGTCGTCGCGGCGGAGTCGCTGGGGCTGGGCACCACCTACCTCGGCTCGATCGGCACCGACCCGCGCCGCGTCATCGCCGCCCTCGGCCTGCCCGAGCGCACCTACCCGCTGCTTGGTCTCCTGGTAGGCCACCCCGGCCAGGAACCCCAGTTCAAGCCGCGCCTGCCGCGCGAGATCACGGTGGGCACCAACTCCTACCCGGATCTGGAGGCGCACGAGGAGGCGCTCGCGGTCTATGACGACGCCGTCGAGCAGTACTACGACATGCGCGACACCGGCCGCCGCGTGGACTCCTTCACCACCCAGATCGCGCGTGCCCTGGGCAAGGGCGGGTCCTCGACCTTTCCGGTGGCGGAGGTCCTCCACGAGCAGCGGCTCTGCCTCGACTAGACCTGGAGGCGCGTCCATGACTGTCTCGACCACGCACGACGGTCGTAGCCTGCCGGCGCTGGAGGCCTTCGACTTCCCGGTGGGCCTGGTGCTCACCGGCGACGGCCAGGTGCTTGCCGAGGCCGGCGAGACCGACGAGGTCTTCCCCTTCGCCTCCGTCACCAAGCCGATTGTCGCCTGGAGTGCGCTGGTCGCCGTCGATCGTGGGCTGCTGAGTCTGGACGATCCGGCGACGCCGGCCAGCAGCGGTGACGGTGGCGGTGCCGGCGGCAGTGACGACGGCGGGGCTCGCGCAGGCCACCAGGTTGCGCTGCCTGGGGCCACGATGCGCCACTTGCTATCGCACTCCTCGGGCATCGCCTTTGACTCCGACGCCGTCCTGGCCCCGCCAGCGCGACGACGCGTCTACTCCAACCGCGGCATCGAGATCCTGGGGGAGCGCCTCGTCGAGGCCACGGGCACGCCGCTGGAGGAGTGGGTGGAGACCACCGTGCTGGAGCCGCTGGGGATGGCGAGCGTGAGCGTGCCTGGATCGCCGGCCTACTCCGGCCAGGGCAGTGCCGGGGACCTGTCACTCTTCGCCCGCGAGCTCGCCGCGCCCACGCTCGTCTCGCCGTCGCTGGCCCGGCAGGCCTGCGACGTCGTCCTCCCGGAGCTCGACGGCGTGCTGCCGGGGTACGGGCGCCAGTCTCCCAACGACTTTGGCCTCGGCGTGGAGATTCGCGGCTCCAAGCACCCGCACTGGACGGGGGCGGGCAACAGCCCGCAGACCTTTGGCCACTTTGGCCAGGCCGGCTCCTTCATCTGGGTGGATCCGGTGGCCGGGCGGCAGGCCGTGTTCCTGGGGGCTCGGCCCTTTGGTCGCACGCATGTGGAGGCATGGCCCGCGCTGAGCGACCAGTTGCTGGCGCTGTGACGACGGCGGACGCTCCGGACGGCGGGCTGCGCCGTCGGGCGGGCTGCTGTCACAGCGCGCCATTTGTGTCACGGGGGTCTCCTGCACTCGCAGCATGACCCTCCTGGAGCTGATGTGGCAGGTTCTGGCCACCCTTGCTGTTGCGGCGGTGCTGGCGGCTGCGATCCGCGCGATCATGCCGCAGGTCGGGCTCGTGCGGGCTCTGGGCGTCTCCCTGGTCGTGGTGGTGATGACGATCCCGCTCACGCGCTGGGCCGGCACGCTGCTCGGGATCATCCAGGAAGGGCAGCTGGCCGTGAGTGCCGGTCTGGCCATGGTGGTGGCGGCGCTCGTGCTGGCCTGCGTCGTCGTGGTGGCGATCATGCTGCTCGTGGCGCTGGAGGCGGTAGTGCCCACCGGATCGGTTCCTGGTCCCGTGAGCTTGGCGCGCGAAGGCGTCAAGGCGTGCCGCAGGAGTCTGCGCTACGCTCACCTGGCGTGGATCGTCTCACGCTCGGGCCTCGGGGCAGCGTTGCGGGAGGGGCCACAGTCTCCGGCCTTCGGGCAGGCACTAGTGCGCACGCTCAACCAAGCAGGCGTTACCTTCGTCAAGCTGGGCCAGATTCTGTCCACACGTGCCGACCTGCTGCCGGCCTCACTGACGGAGGCCTTGGAGGAGCTCCAGTCCTCGGCCGCACCGGTGCACGGAAGCCAGGTGCGTGAGCTGCTGACTCAGGAGTGGGGTGCCTCGCCGGACGAGGTGCTGCATCATCTGGAGCCGGAGCCCTTCGCCGCCGCCTCGGTGGCCGAGGGTGCCGAGCGCCTGGGAGCGGAGGAGCGAGGACGCCTGGCGCGCGAGCTGATGACGGCCACCGCCCGCCCGATCCTGGTTGAGGGGTCTTCCACGCGGACCTGCACCCGGGCAACATCATGCTGCTCGACGATGGCCGGCTGGGTCTGCTGGACTTTGGAGCGATCGGCGTCATCGACGCGGAGACGCGACAGCTGCTGGTAGCGCTCGTGTCCGCTGTGGTCGCTGGTGACAACGTCACTGCCACGGCCGCCCTGCTGATGGCCTTTCCTGCCAGCGGCGCGGTGGAGGTAGACCGGGGCAGACTCCAGCGTGAGCTGGGACGCGTCATGACTCTCCTGGCGCACACGGGTCAGGTTGACCCGGCCACGGTCTCGGACCTGTAGGGCATGCTGCGTGACAACGGCATCACGGTGCCGGGCGATGTGGCGGGGGCGGTGCGCACGCTGACGTCCTTGGACGGCACGCTGCGCGCGCTCGACCCTGAGCTGGGGCTCATGCAGGCGGCGCGGGAGGTGGTGCCTGCCCTGGTGGCCGACCTTGCCTCGCCTCGGCGCAACGCCCAGATCGCTGCCCACACCGCGCTGACTGCGGCGTTGGTGGCCCGCCGGCTACCTGAGCGCGTTGAGCGGGTGACGGACCAGCTCTCGCGGGGTGAGCTCACGGTGGGGACCCGGCCCTCGGCGTCGGACCGCGGCTGGATGCGTGGGGTGGTGGACGACGTCGTCACGGGGGCCTTGGCCTGCGTGTGCCTCGCGATGGGGCTGGTCTTCGTACTGGTGCCGGGCGGGGTGCGCCTGATTGCGGTGCTGACCTCGCACCACCTGGCCGCGGCAGGCCTGGTGCGTGTGGGAGTCGGGCTGGGCATGAGGTTCGTCGTGCGTGTGCTGGGGCGGTGGAGTGGCGCAGCCATGAGTTGATTGGAACGTGCTTTGGCAGATGCGGACGGTCATTGGTGATTGGTACGTGCTCTACGGGAGCTGTATGGCGCTGCGCAATCGGGTAGGCACGTTCCAATCGACAAGGCGACGCTCCAAAGGGGGCGTGGCGCCGTGTGGTGCTGTCCGGTGCGCTGCTGGGGCTGGGCTGGCTCGTCCGGCGTGCTGTCCACGGTGCGCTGGCCCACACGCCCCGGCCGCCGTCAGCGGAACTGAGAAGTTACTGGGATGACTGGTGCTGCTACTCATCGAATGAGATGATGAGTTCATGGCTTCAATCACGCTGCAGAACAACCCCGTCACCACCGTTGGTGAGCTCCCCGCCGTCGGCGCCGCCGCCCCCGCCTTCGAGCTCGTGGGCGCGGACCTCACGCCGGTGACCAGCGAGCAGCTGGCCGGCCGCCGCGTCGTCCTGTCCGTCTTCCCCTCCGTTGACACCGGCGTGTGCGCCCAGTCCGTGCGCGAATTCAACAAGCGCGCCGCCGAGCTGGACAACACCACTGTGGTGTGTGTGTCCATGGACCTGCCCTTCGCCCAGGCTCGCTTCTGTGGCGCCGAGGGGCTCGACGGCGTCGTCACCGCCTCCGGCTTCCGCTCCACCTTCGGTGCGGACTACGGCCTGACCATGGCTGACGGTCCGCTTGCCGGCCTGTACTCGCGCGCCGTCGTCGTCATCGGTGCGGACGGCAAGGTTGCCTACACAGAGCAGGTCCCCGAGATCAGCCAGGAGCCCAACTACGAGGCGGCCATCGCCGCGCTGGCCTGAACCGCGGTCGGGCGCGGGCTAGACCCGCGCCCGGCTGGCCAAGGCCCGGGTCTGGCTGGCCTGGGCGCATACCGGCGCCGGCCTGCCCTGGCCCCTGACTAGCCGTCGGGCCGCTCCTACCCCTGGCCGACCGCCGGGCCGCTCCTATCTCGCGCCCGCGCCGCCGCGCCGTCCTTGTCCCACACCCGCGCCGCCGGGCTGAGGCGATCGCCGTCGTCGCCTACCCTTAGAGCGTGATCGCCAACGACTCTCACCGCGCCCGCCTGGCCCAGCTCGTCAACGACCTCGCCGTGGTGCGAGGCAAAGTCACCCTCGCCTCCGGTCTGGAATCGGACTTCTACGTGGACATGCGCCGCGCCACCCTCCACCACGAGGCGGCCCCGCTCATCGGCCACGTCATGCTCGACATGCTCGAGGAGGCAGGCCTGGGCACCGATGAGATCGCGGCCGTCGGCGGCCTGACCATGGGAGCTGACCCGGTGGCCACCGCGATGCTCCACGCCGCCGCCTCGCGTGGGCTTGACCTGGATGCCTTCGTGGTCCGCAAGGCCGCCAAGGACCACGGCATGAAGCGCCGCATCGAGGGGCCGGATGTCGCTGGGCGCGACGTCGTTGTCCTGGAGGACACTTCGACCACGGGAGGCTCGCCTCTGGAGGCGGTCGAGGCCCTGCGTGAGGCTGGGGCCAACGTGCGCGCGGTCGCCGTCATCGTTGATCGAGACACGGGCGCCCGCGAGCGCATCGAGGCTGCCGGCCTTCCCTATTTCGCCGCGCTCGACCTGGACGACCTCGGTCTGCGCTGAGACCCGGTGCCCGGGGCGTGGTCGTGCTGATCGTGTCGAGCCTGAGGCCTGGCCTGGCCGGAGTCTGGCCGCCGGCAGCGGCTCCCGGCCCGTCACCCGCGCCCGCTGAGGGTTGGGCCGGCCAGGCGACGGCAGGTCTTGTGGTCGGCGTGTTGCTTCTCATCGCTGTGGCCTACCTCAGCCTCGTGTGGCGTCATGGCCGCAGGCTGCACGCGGCCGGGGAGATGATTGACCAGTTCTGGCGCGGCCTGGAGGCGGTCCTTATTCGCCACCACCGCGCCGCAGAGGACCTCGTGCGCCAGGCGGACGCGCGCGGCCTGCTGCCGGACGGCGACCGCGAGCGCGCCGAGTCCGCCGTCGCCTTCGCGACCATGACCGGCACACCTTCCCAGCGCGCGCGCCGGGAGGAGAAGCTGCACGAGGCGATGGGCGTCGTCGTCTCCCGCCTGGGACCTGGCGACGACGCCGCCGCGACTGAGCCCGCGCCTCTTGCCAGCGCGGTGGCCGAGTACGTGGCCGCCTGGGATGAGGTCGAGGCTGTGGGGCGACGCTACAGCGAGCTGGCGATGGGGTACAACAGGCTCGTGGCTAGCCCTTTCAACGTCCTGTGGAACCGTCGCCTGGAGCGCCAGCCGGCGCAGGTCTTCACCCCTGAGCACCCCGGCGCGCTGCACGCGGTTGACGTCCTGTGAGCGGCGCTGACTACTGGGCTGGGCTCCCGCCTGAGCAGGACCGCCCGGCGGATGTGCGGGAGGTCGGCGTCGGCCCGTGGCCCGGGGGAGAGGCCGCCTGGCCGACGGACCCGCGCTATGACCGCGAGCTCCTGCGTGACGGCGACCGACGCAACGTCGTCGACCGTTACCGCTACTGGAGCGTCGAGGCGGTGCGAGCGGACCTGGCCTCGCGGGCGCACGGGCTGCACGTGGCGATTGAGAACGTGACGCAGGACCTCAATATCGGCTCGATCGTGCGCACGGCGAACGCCTTTAACGTCGGGGCGGTGCACGTGGTGGGCCGACGCCGGTGGAACAAGCGCGGCGCCATGGTCACCAACCGATACCTCGACGTGCGCCACCACCCTGAGCCGTCGGGCCTGCTGACCTGGGCTGCGGAGGCTGGCTACGAGCCGATCGCGATCGACAACGGACCTGGCTCGCTTCAGCTTGAGCATGCGCAGCTGCCGGAGCGCTGCCTGCTCGTCTTTGGCTCGGAGGGCGAGGGCATCAGCGAGGAGCTGCGCGCCGGCTGCACCCGGCTGCTGAGGATCGGGCAGTACGGGTCGACCCGCTCCATCAATGTGGCGGCCGCGGCGGCGATTGCCATGCACACCTGGGTGCTGCAGCACGCCGGTCCCGCGCCGGACTGAGACGACGGCGCCAGGCGGAGTAAGGCTGCGGCGTCGGCTGGCTGCAGACTGCTGCGTCGGGTGGCGTCGGGGGACCGCGGGCCGGGCTGGGGGTTGCGGGCCGGGCTGCAGGCTGCGCCGTTGGCCGGCTCGGGCTGCGGCGTCGGCCGCGATGAGACATCCAGGACGTTCAGCCGGTTTCCGCTGGCCGTTATCCGTGGGACAATCGGCACTGCACCACTGCACTTTGAATACTCAGGAGGCATCCAGTGGCCATTGCAACCCCGGAGTCCTACGCCGACATGCTCGACCGCGCGAAGGCTGGCGGCTACGCCATCCCCGCGATCAACGTCACCTCGTCGCAGACTCTTTCCGCCGCCCTTCAGGGCTTCGCCGAGGCCGAGTCTGACGGCATCGTCCAGGTCTCCAACGGCGGTGCCGCCTACTGGTCCGGCTCCTCCCGCGCCGACAAGGTCAAGGGCTCCCTGGCCATGTCCGCCTACGCCTACGCCATCGAGGGCCTGTACCCGATCACCTTCGCTCTGCACACCGACCACTGCCCCAAGGGCATGATCGACCCGTGGCTGCGCCCGCTGCTGGAGATCGAGGTTGAGCAGGCCAAGCGCGGTGAGCCCACCGCCTTCCAGTCCCACATGTGGGACGGCTCCGCCGAGACCCTCGAGGACAACATCGCCATCGCCAAGGAGCTGCTGGCCCTGTCCAAGCAGGCTAACACCATCCTTGAGATCGAGATCGGTGCTGTTGGTGGTGAGGAAGACGGCATCAAGGGTGAGGAGAACGCCAACCTCTACACCACCGCTGACGACGCCTGGGCCGCTGTTGAGGCCCTGGGCCTGGGTGAGAACGGCCGTTACACCACCGCTCTGACCTTCGGTAACGTCCACGGCGCCTACAAGCCCGGCCACGTCAAGCTGCGTCCCGAGCTCCTGGGCGAGATCCAGGACGAGGTCGCTCGCCGCCTGGGTGACCGCCTGCAGACCAAGGTCGGGGACAAGAAGTCGCCCTTCGACCTGGTCATGCACGGTGGCTCCGGCTCCACCGCCGAGGAGATCGCCACCGCTGTGCGCAACGGTGTCATCAAGATGAACGTGGACACCGACACCCAGTACGCCTTCACGCGTCCGGTTGTTGACCACATGCTCAAGAACTACGACGGCGTCCTCAAGATCGACGGCGAGGTCGGCAACAAGAAGGCCTACGACCCGCGCTCGTGGGGCAAGGCTGCTGAGAAGGGCATGGCTGCCCGCGTCGTCGAGGCCTGCGAGCGTCTGGGCTCGGTCGGCTCTGCTTCCAAGCACCACTGAGTCGGATCGCGGTCGGGGGCAGCGCTGCCGCTGACCCGCCGCGAACGGTCCGCTCAGGGCGCCTAGCGCGGTGCGGCTAGTGCAGCTAGTCCCGCGCCGTGGTCCGGGATTGCGCCGGACCAGGTAGGTGCCGCGCGTTGGCAACGCCGTCGTCCCACTGTCTTCGGATGGTGGGACGACGGCGTTGCTGCGTCTGTCGGTGGTCGTGCGGAGGCGGTGGGGTGTGACTGTTGGCGGGGCGCCTGTGGTTGGGGCCCTGCGCCCGTGGTGTCGTGTGTGGCCTGTGGGGATGACGGTGTCCGTGGTGTTGTGCGTGGCCTGTGGTGCTGCTTCCTGGCTGCGTCGGTTGAGGTTCTGGGCCGTCGGTCTGGTCTTGGCGCGCTTCCTGGATACGTCGGTTGAGGTGCTGAACCGTTGGGCCGGGGTCGGTGAGACGCTGAGAGGTGTCGGTTTAGGCGCTGGACAGTCGGTTCGGGTGTGGCGGGGATGGGGTTCGACTGTTCAGGGCCTGAAGCGACGGAGACGCGACGGAGACGCGACGGAGATACGGTGGCGTGCGGGCCGGGGCGGGTGGCGTGCGGGGGCGGTGCGATGGGCTTTTGGTGCGTGGGTTGGGTGATTGGTGCGTGCTTTGGTGAATGTGACGGTCTCTAGGGGAGTGCTAGGGCACGTACCAATCGAGGGCGCACGTACGCATCGGGGGAGGCACGTTCCAATGGGGCTGGGGCTGGGGCTCGGCTGGGGGAGCGCGCAGCTATGGGTGAAGGCACGTCCGCATTGGGGAGACACGTACTAACAGGGCTGGCGCCTGGGTAGAGAAGTACGCCACGACGGCTCAAGCATGCGGCCGGCGGGTGGAAGCCCGCCACTACGGCAGAAAGGCGCACGCATCGGGGGATGTGCGTTCGAGTGGGGGTGGTGGGTTTGATGGCTGCGTCGGTTGAGGCCCTGAACCGTCAGTTTGGGGCTGGCGTGTGGCCTAGGAGCGTCGGTTTAGGCGCTTAACAGTCGGTTCGGGTGTGGCGGGGATGGGGATCGACTGTTCAGGGCCTAAAGCGACGGGAAGAGGCGACGGAGATGCGGTGGCGTGCGGGCCGGGGTGGGGGCGACCACGGGCTCTGCGCGCGTGCGGGCCGGAGGCGACTTCCTCCCCTCCCCTGGCCTCCGCAACCGCAGCAACGGCGTGATATGGCCGATGTAACAGACCTTGCATAAGGCTGAGATCGGCCCTGGATGTCAGGGAAGACGGCGGAACCTCAAGGTCAAATCTCTGTAAAGTTCCGTGCAAGGCTTGCAGCAAGGGCCTGTCTCGTGTGTAATGGAGTTGTCAACGCCGCACGTGAGCGCCAGCCCCTCCGGACCGGAGCTCCCCAGCGGTCGTCGCTCTCGAAGCGGGCATCCGCCCGCTCATCCGATGTCCAAAGGAGGACAAGACATGCGACTCATCTCCCGGCGTTCCATGCTCGGCGGCTCTGCGGCCATCGCCCTGGCCGCGACCCTGGCTGCTTGCTCCAACGGCTCCGGTGGCGGCTCGGGCTCAGACTCCGACTCTGCTGAGGGCTCGGTCTACTTCCTCAACTTCAAGCCCGAGGCTGAGGCTGCTTTCAAGACCATCGCCGAGGCCTACAAGGCCAAGACCGGTGTGACCGTCAAGGTCGTCACCGCCGCGTCCGGCACCTACGAGCAGACCCTGCAGTCCGAGGTCGCCAAGTCTGACGCCCCCACGATCTTCAACATCAACGGCCCCGTGGGTCTGGCCACCTGGAAGGACTACGCCCTTGACCTGTCGGACACCGACTTCGTCAAGGCCCTGACCGACTCCTCGATGGCCCTGACCGACGACTCCGGCACGGTCTACGGCTCCCCGCTGGCCACCGAGGGCTACGGCTTGATCTACAACGGCGCCATCCTGGACAAGTACTTCGCCACCGACGGCGCCAAGGCGACCTCCGTCGACGAGATCAAGGGCTTTGACAAGCTCAAGGAGGTTGTCGAGGACATGCAGGCCAAGAAGGCTGACCTCGGCATCGACGGCGTCTTCGCCTCCACCTCGCTGGCTCCCGGCGAGGACTGGCGCTGGCAGACCCACCTGGCCAACTACCCCGTCTACTACGAGTTCCGCGACAAGAAGGTCACGGACACCTCCGATCTTGAGCTGACCTACTCGGACAACTACAAGGACATCTTCGACCTCTACATCAACAACTCCACCATCGCCCCCTCGGAGACCTCGGCGAAGACGGTCTCGGACTCCATGGCTGAGTTCGCGCTCGGCAAGGCCGCCTTCGTCCAGAACGGAAACTGGGCCTGGTCCCAGATCTCCGAGGTCGAGGGCAACACGGTCAAGGAGGAGGACATCCACTTCATGCCGATCTACGTCGGTGTCGAGGGCGAGGATAAGTCCGGCATCGCGCTGGGCACGGAGAACTACCTGTCCGTCAACTCCCAGGTCTCCGAGGCCAGCCAGAAGGCATCCATCGATTTCCTCAACTGGCTGTTCACCGACGCCGAGGGCGCCAAGCTCCTCACGGACAACTCGGTGGTCTCCATGGCCCCCTACTCGGCCTTCACGGACCTCGCCCCGGCCGACCCGCTGGGCAAGGAGGTCGTTGACTACATGAGCAACTCCGAGCTCTACCCGATCAACTGGGTCTTCCAGACCTTCCCGAGCCAGGACTTCAAGGACCAGCTCGGCCAGCACCTGGCCCAGTACGCCGCCGGCTCGGAGGACTGGGACGCGGTCAAGGACTACTTCGTGTCCGAGTGGAAGGCGGAGAAGAGCGCCTGACCCGCGCTCAATCCCTTCCGGGACCCTCAACCTGAGGGCATGACGACGGCGCCCGGCCAGCCGGTCGGGCACCGTCGCCACACCGGGGGTGCGGCGCCGTCGTCGCTCCCCGTCTGTCCAACCCCGCAGCCAGATCCCGTGACTCATCCGAGGCCCACATGACTCAGTCGCTTAAGAAGTATTTCCTCATCTTCACCGGCCCCACGCTGATCGCCTTCCTCATCGCCTTCATCGTGCCTTTCTTCATGGGCCTGTACCTGTCGCTGACCAAGTTCACGACGCTGACCAACACCACCTGGGTGGGTCTGGACAACTACCGCACGGCCCTGGCCGGCGGTACCGGGTTCGTGCGCGCGCTCGGATTCACGGCGCTGGTCTCGGTGATCTCGATCGTGACGGTCAACCTCGGCGCCTTCGCCCTGGCCTACCTGCTCACCCGCAAGCTGCGTGGCACCAATGCTTTCCGCTCGGTGTTCTTCATGCCCAACCTCATCGGTGGCATCGTGCTGGGCTACACCTGGCAGGTCATGCTTAACGCCATCCTGCGCCACTGGAACCAGACCATCGTCAACGACTGGCACCTGGGCATGATCGGCTTGATCCTGCTGGTGAACTGGCAGCTCATGGGCTACATGATGATCATCTACATCGCCGGGCTCCAGAACGTGCCGCCCGAGCTCATCGAGGCGGCCCAGATCGACGGCGCCTCCAAGTGGCGCACGCTGCGCAACGTCACCATCCCGATGGTCATGCCTTCGATCACCATCTGCCTGTTCCTCACCCTGGCCAACACCTTCAAGATGTACGACCAGAACCTGGCGCTGACCAACGGCGCACCGCTCAAGCAGACACAGATGGCGGCCCTCAACATTGTCGACCTCATGTACAAGCAGGTGGGCAAGCAGGGAGTCGCTCAGGCGCAGGCCGTCATCTTCTTCCTCATCGTCTCCGTCATCGCCGTGCTGCAGCTGCGCGCGACCCGTGCCAAGGAGGTGGACGCATGAGCGCCCAGACCCACGCCCCTGCCACCAACCGCAGCGGCGCGACCCAGGATGCCACCAAGGCCCCCGCCACGGTGGCGCGGGCGGCCCGGCCGGCTCGCCGTCGTCAGACCGCCGGCCAGAACGTGCTGACCGGACTGCTGACGGTGCTCTCCCTCATCTGGGTCATCCCGCTGCTGTTCATCCTGCTCAACTCCTTTAAGGGCAAGTTCTACATCTCCGACTCGCCCTTCTCACTGCCCACCGGCGAGACCTTCGCAGGCCTAGACAACTACGTCACGGGTCTGCAGCTGTCCGGCTTCGCGCGGGCGATCGGCTGGTCGCTGTTCATCACCGTGGGCTCCGTGGCCGTGATCGTGCTGCTGACGGCAATGACCGCTTACTACATCACGCGTGTGAAGACCTGGTGGACCTCGCTGATCTACTACCTCTTCGCCTTCTCGATGATCGCCCCCTTCCAGCTGGTCATGTTCCCGACCGTCAAGATCGCGGACACACTGGGGCTGGCCACGCCCTGGGGCATGATCGTGCTCTACCTGGGCTTCGGAGGCGGGCTGAGCGTCTTCCTGTTCGCCGGCTTCATCAAGTCCGTCCCTATGGAGATCGAGGAAGCGGCCTACATGGATGGCTGCTCGCCGCTGCAGAGCTACTTCCGCGTGGTGATGCCGCTGCTCAAGCCGACCTCGGTGACGGTGGCCGTGCTCAACGCCATGTGGGTGTGGAACGACTTCCTCCTGCCCAACCTCGTCATTGGCCAGGACGAGCGCTACAAGACGATCCCGATCGTCATCCAGATGCTCGTGGGCTCCAACGGTAACCGTGACATGGGTGCGCAGATGGCCATGCTGGTGTTGGCGATTATCCCGATCGTCATCTTCTACCTCTTCGGCCAGAAGCACATTGTGGAGGGCGTGGCCGCCGGCGCGGTCAAGGGCTGACCCCGCCTCCTCCCGCCGGCGCCTCTGCCTGGTGTCTGCTCGGCGCCGGGGCTCGCCTGCGCTCGACCTCTCGGCTCGCCTCCGCCGTCGTTTCAGGCCCCGAACAGTCGATTCCCATGCTCCCCGCAACGGAACCGACTGTTCAGGGCCTGAAACGACGGGGGGCTCTCAAGCCACGGCCGGCACCGCAAACGAGGGTTCCGGGCCTGAATTGACGTGCGGGCGGCGTCGGCACGGGCGCGATACTTGCCTTGCACCTTCGCCCTTCCAGGAGCTCGTATGCCCCGACTTATTCGTCTCGACTCGCCCTTCTACCGCGCGTGGTCCTCGGCGGCCGACCTCGTCGTCGTCAACATCCTGACCCTCCTGGCCTGCCTACCGGTGCTCACGGCCGGCGCCGCGCTCACGGCGTGCGCGCGCGTGACGATGGAGATGGCGCGCGAGGAGGACAGCTACACGGTGCGTACCTGGTGGCGGTCCTTCCGCGGCAACCTGGCGCAGTCGCTGGTGTGGTGGCTGCCCGTGCTGGTGCTGGGAGCGCTGGCTGGAGCGATGAACCTGTGGCTTGGTCAGGCTGAGATCGCGGGCGCCTCTGCTGACGGTGCAGGTCTCAGCCCGACCCTCCTGGCGGTCATGCGTGGCCTGGTGATGGCGGGCGGGCTCATCGTGGTGGGCGTGTTGGTGTGGCTCGTGCCGCTGGTGGCCTTCTTTGAGAACACGGTCGGCTCGCACGTGGCCAATGCGGCGCGCCTGGCGGTGGGGCACCTGGGGCGTACGGTGGTGTGCCTGGTGCTGCTTGCTGTGCCGACGGCGGTGCTCGCCCTGCTGCCGGTCTCTCGCCTGGCCCTGGGCTGGTTCATGGTGCTCCTGGGGGTTGCCTTCCTGGGGTACCTCGTGGCTCTGGTGCAGCGCAGGGTGATCGACGCCCTGCGCGAGGCGGCGTGCTAAGAGCCACTGGCTTCTCGCGCTGATTGCCTCCGCGCTGCCCCATGCGTCCGTCGGTTTAGGCCGTGGACAGTCGGTTTGGTTGTGGCGGGGATGGGGATCGACTGTTGAGGGCCTAAAGCGACGGATTGGCGGGGCCGGCGCGTCTGCCAAGGCGGACGAGCATGGGGCTAGAGGACCGTGAAGCCAGCGCGTGCGAAACCAGCGGGCGCCCCAGCCCAAACCTCCGATCCGAACGCGCGGCCCGCCGCTCCGGTAGGCTGATGGGCGGCGTGTTCACACTCGCGCCAACGACAATCCAGGGAGCACATATGCCAGCCGTTGTGGTCGTCGGAACCCAGTGGGGCGACGAAGGCAAGGGAAAGGCGACTGACCAGCTCGGTCAGGACGTCGACTACGTGGTGAAGTTCAACGGCGGCAACAACGCCGGCCACACCGTCGTCATCGACGGGGAGAAGTTCGCCTTCCACCTCCTGCCCGCCGGCGTGCTCACGCCCGGAGTCGTGCCGATCATCGGCAACGGCGTCGTGGTGGACCTGGAGGTCCTCTTCAACGAGATCGCCGAGATCGAGGCGCGCGGTAAGGACGCCTCCAGCCTGCGCATCTCCGCCAACGCCCACATCATCCCCTCCTACAACCGCGTGCTCGACCGCACCACCGAGCGCTTCCTTGGTGCCCGCCAGCTGGGCACCACCGGTCGCGGCATCGGCCCGACCTACGCGGACAAGATGAACCGCGTGGGCATCCGAGTCCAGGACCTGTTCGACGAGTCGATCCTGCGCCAGAAGGTCCACTCAGCCCTCGACCAGAAGAACGGTCTGTTCCTCAAGGTCTTCAACCGCCCGGCTATCGACCCGGACGAGGTCGCTGACGAACTGCTGTCCTATGCCGAGCGCGTGCGTTCCATGGTCATCGATTGCTCTCTGGTTCTCAACGACGCCCTCGACGCCGGCAAGACGGTCCTCTTCGAGGCGGGCCAGGCCACGATGCTGGACATCGACCACGGCACCTACCCCTTCGTCACCTCCTCCAACCCCACTGCCGGCGGCGCCTGCACTGGTACGGGCGTGGGCCCCACGCGCATCGACTCGGTGGTCGGGGTCGTCAAGGCCTACACGACCCGCGTGGGCGAGGGCCCCTTCCCCACCGAGCTGCTGGACGACATGGGCGAGCGCCTGCGCACGGAGGGTGGCGAGTTCGGCGTGACCACCGGCCGCCCGCGTCGCTGCGGCTGGCACGACGCCGTCGTCACCCGCTACGCCTGCCGCGTCAACGGCCTGACGGACCTGGTCATGACCAAGCTCGACGTGCTGACCGGTCACGCGACCATCCCGGTGTGCGTGGCCTACGACGTCGACGGCGAGCGCACCGAGGAGATGCCGCTGACCCAGACCGGCTTCCACCACGCCAAGCCGATCTACGAGGAGCTGCCCGGCTGGAGCGAGGACATCACGGGCGTGCGTGAGTTCTCCGACCTGCCCCAGGCCGCGCAGGACTACGTGCTGCGTATCGAGGAGCTGGCACGCACGCGCATCAGCGCTATCGGTGTGGGCGCGGGTCGCGAGGCCACGATCACGCGCCACAAGCTGCTGGGCTGAGTCCGTCGCTGGGCGGCAGACCAGTGTTGCTGGTCTAGCTTGCTCAGTTCATGACGACGGCGGCCGGGTACCTTTCTCAGGTGCCCGGCCGCCGTCGTGTGCCGGGGGGGGGTGTTGCCTGCGGCGGTGATCCTGCGCGGCGGTCATCGTGCGCGGTGTCTACTGCTACCTCGTTCTGGCGTTCGCCACCTCTTGGTGTTGGTCGCTACCCCGTGGCGCGCGCTGTGGGGGTGCGAAGGGCGTGAAGGGGTAGCGGAGGTGGTGTTGGGGTAGCGAGGGGTGGGTCAGGGGGTGAGGTTTGCGGGGGAGCGCGGCTGTGGGGAACAAAGAGCCAGCGCCCCAGCGCCCCAGCGCCCCAGCGGCCCGACGCCCCGGCGCCCAAGCCCCTGCCCCCCCCCGCACAGCACCTAGCCCCGCAGGGAGATGACACCAAGCCCCCCACAAGTCCCATCAGAGTTGTCAATCTTACCTAGGTAAGGCTAGCCTTCTGGAAGTCATAGTGGGGCCGAGCGCCTCGCGGCCACTGCCTGAAGACTCGCCTTGTTCATTGCCAACCTGCTCATCGCGCTGCGCGAGGGCTTCGAAGCCGCGCTCATCGTCGGCATCATCGCCGCCTACCTGGTTCGCAGCGGCCGCCGCGACGTCTTGCCCAAGATGTGGCTCGGCGTCCTCCTGGCCGCCTGCCTGCCGCTCGCGCTGGGCGCTGTGCTGACCTGGGGCCCCAAGACCCTGACCTTCCAGGCCCAGGAGATCATCGGCGGCAGCCTGTCCCTCCTGGCCGTGGCCATGGTGACCTGGATGATCTTCTGGATGGGTCGCAACGCCCGCATGCTCAAGAAGGGCATCGAGGGTGACCTGGAGGACGCGCTGTCAGACTCCTCCTCCGGCTGGGGCGTGGTGTGGATCGCCATCATCTCCGTCGGCCGCGAGGGCCTGGAGACCGCCCTGTTCATCTGGGCCACGGTCAAGTCCTCGGTGGAGAACCACGTCGCGGCAACCAGCGCCGGTGTGGTGGTGGGCCTGCTCATCGCCATCGTCCTGGGCTGGCTGGTCTACAAGGGTGCGGCCAGCATCAACATGCGCCTGTTCTTCGCTATCACGGGCTACTTCCTCATCTTCGTGGCTGCGGGTGTGGTCTCCTACGCCGTCGCCGACTTCCAGGAGGCTGGCCTCCTGCCCGGCATCATGAACCACGCCTGGGACATCTCCGCCTACCTGCCGGGCCAGACCTCGCCGATCCACTGGCTCTACATCGTGGCCAAGGCGATGTTCCAGGTGGAGGTCCAGCCCACGGTGGCCCAGGTCATCGGGTGGTGGCTCTACCTCGTGCCCACCCTCGTCCTGTTCACCCGCCAGGTCCGTGGCTCGGCCAGGCGCGCGGCCGGCGCAGCGCCCGCCGCGCAGGACGACGACGCAGCCAGCTCTCGCTCGGCCGTCGCCTCAGCCTGAGCCCCCAGGCCTCCTTGACGCCTTGTCGCTACCGACCACTTGACTACCGACCACCCAGTTCCCAACCACACCCACAGGAGAATCACGTGACCACTTCCGCCCGCCCCGCTCTGCGTGGCACCACTCGCCGTACCGCGCTCACGCTGCCGCTGCTGGCCCTGGCTGGCTTCGGCCTGGCCGGCTGCGTGGACAACAAGCCCGCCTCCTCCGGCGCGTCCGCCGGCGCGTCCGCCGGTGCCTCCGCGGGCGCCACCGAGGTCACCGTCACGATCACCGACGACGGCCTGGAGCTGTCCACCACCACCTTCCCCTCCGGCGTGGTCACCTTCACCATGACCAACAACGGCACGGTGGCCAACGAGTTCGAGATCTTGACGGAGAACAAGCTGCAGATCGTCTCCGAGCAGGAGAACATCGGCCCCGGCACCACCGCCTCGCTGACCACGGCACTGTCCGAGGGCACGTACTACGCGGCCTGCAAGCCGAATATGGTGGGCGAGCTCAAGGGCGTCACCGAGCTGACGATCACCAAGGGCGCCGCCGTGGAGGTCTCCGAGGACGTGGCCGAGCTGGAGAAGCAGGCCGTCACCAACTACACCGCCTACGTGCGTGACCAGGTGGGCCAGCTGCTGGAGGCTACCAAGACCTTCACCGAGGCATACCTCGGCGGGGACGCGGACAAGGCCAAGGAGCTCTACCCGCTGGCCCGCCAGCACTACGAGCGCATCGAGCCCACCGCCGAGTCCTTCGGCATCGAGGCTGCTGGTGACCTGGATGAGGCCCTGGACCTGCGTATCCAGGACCTGGCTGCTGACGCCGGCGTGGAGACCACGGACGCCTCCGTGATCGGCACCTGGACCGGCTGGCACCGCATTGAGGCGGACCTGTGGGACGGCGGGGAGGGCTCGCCCTTCGCCTTCGCTGACGACGCCGCCCGCAAGGCAGTGGCCGACAAGCTGGTGGAGGACACCCAGAAGCTCTACGACCTTGTCTACGGCAACATCGAGGGCCCCTCGGGCACCTACGAGCTGACCCTGACCGACGTGGCCACGGGCGCTGCCTCGCTGCTGGAGGAGGTCGCCCTGTCCAAGATCGTGGGCGAGGAGGAGACCTTCTCCCACACCGACCTCTACGACTTCAAGGCCAACGTCGAGGGCGCCGAGGTCGCCTACGGCAACGTCCAGGCCATCGTCGAGAAGAATGACGCGGACCTGGCTACCAAGATCGACGAGGGCCTGAAGAAGGTCAATGACCTCATTGCCGCTCACGAGGACGGCACCACGGCCGACGGCGCCACGAAGTATGTGGACTACTCCACCATCGCCGAGGTGCAGGTCAACGCCGGTGAGGCTCCCTCGGACACCGACTACACCGATGTCCAGCGCGAGTTCTCCGACGCCGTCAACGCCTTGAGCGAGTCCCTGTCCCAGGTTGCCGGCACCGTCCTGCACTGAGAGGCGGCAGACGATGACGCAGTCGAGAGCATCTGAGCACGAGTCGGAGACTAGGGGCACAGCCGAGCAGGCTGGGGCCGCCGGACCGGCGCAGGCCGCCGCACCCACCGAGCCGACGGCGCCCGCGGCGCCCGCGGGGTCCGGTCCGGACCGGCCGCGGGTGAGCCGGCGTGCTGCCTTCACCGCGGCGGGCTTCGGCGCGGCGATGGCAGGACTGGCCGGATTCGGGGCTGGGCGTGCCACTGCCGCCGAGCCGGTGGAGCACACGGCACTGGCCTACGACTTCCGCGGCGAGCACCAGGCCGGGATCCTCACCCCCGCCCAGGACACGCTCTACGTGGCGGCCTTTGACGTCAGCACGGATGACGCCCAGGAGCTCAAGGAGCTCATCGCGGCCTGGACGGTGGCTGCTGAGCAGATGTGTGCCGGCGAGCTCGTTGGCGGGGAACCGGACGCTAACGAGCAGCTGCCGCCCAAGGACACGGGCGAGGCCTGGGGCTACCCGGTCTCGGGGCTGACCATCACCTTCGGTGTGGGCAAGTCCTTGTTCGTGGACGCTGATGGCAACGACCGTTTTGGTCTCAAGGACAAGATGCCGGCGATCCTGGATGAGGGCATGCCGAGCTTCCGGGGCGACCAGCTGCGTGAGGCTGACTCGGACGGCGACCTGCTCATCCAGGTCTGCTCCGACGACGCCCAGGTCTCGGTCCACGCGATCCGCAACCTCACGCGCATCGCCTTCGGCACGGCCACCATGCGCTGGAGCCAGATTGGTTACGGACGCACCTCCTCCACCTCCACGGACCAGGAGACGCCTCGCAACCTCTTTGGTTTCAAGGACGGGACGAACAACGTCAAGGCGCAGGACTCCGCTGACGAGCTCGCCGAGCACCTGTGGGTCCAGCCGGGCGACGACGACGCAGCCTCCTGGATGGAGGGCGGCACCTACTTCGTGGCGCGCAAGATCCGCATGTACTCCGAGGTCTGGGACCGCATCCGGCTCATCGAGCAGGAGCAGGTCTTCGGTCGGGACAAGCGCTACGGGGCGCCGCTGAGTGTCACGGATCCGACCTCCTCCAAGGACGAGTTCACCGCGGTGGACTACGAGGCCACGGATGCTGAGGGAGAGCCGCTGGTGCCGGCGGACTCCCACATCTCCATCGTCGCGCCTGAGCGCAACTCGGGGCGGCGGATGCTGCGCCGCGGCTACAACTACACCGAGGGCAACGACTCGTTGGGGCAGCTGCAGACGGGTCTGTTCTTCATCGCCTTCGTGCGTGACCCGCGCACGAACTTCTATCCGATCCTGGACAAGATGACGAAGAACGACGCTCTGCAGGAGTACCTGCAGCACCGTAGTGCGGCGTTGTTCGCGGTGCCGCGTGGGGTGGCGAAGTCGGACACGACCTGGGCGCAGGCGCTGTTCGCCTGACGACGGACCACCTATGTGCTGACCGACCACGTGATGCGCGATGGACCCCTGGAATCACGCAATTCCAGGGGTCCATCGCGCATCACGTGGTCGGTGGTGGATCAGGAGGTCGGAGTCTGGGGCGTCGACGGCGGGATCGGCTGCTCGGGGGCCTGACCGTAGCCAGGGGCAGAGGCTGCCGAGGGCTGGCCGGGGGTGAGGGGCTGCGTCGGAGGAACCGGCTGGCTCGGCTGAGCCGGCTGGCCGAACGGGGGCTGAGCCGGCTGGCTCGGCTGGGGTGCCGGGAAACCTGTGGGGGCCTGACCGTAGCCGGGGGCAGAGGCTGCCGAGGGCTGGCCGGGGGTCAGGGGCTGCGTCGGAGGAGCCGGCTGACCGTACGGGGCCTGAGTGGGCTGACCGGGCTGGGGCACCGGGAAGCCGGCAGCTGCCTGGGTGCCCGGCTGGCCGTAGAGCGGGGCGGGGGCAGCCTGCGACTTCTTCTTCTGGCGGATGATCACCACCGCCACCACGGCACCGATAGCGGCGAGCAGCACGACGCCGCCCACCACCCACAGCAGCAGGGAACCAGTACCGCCGCCAGCGTCCTCAGCGACCGCGTGCAGGTTCTCGGTCTCCTTGGTCAGGTCCCAGGACACGGTGTTGCCGTCGATGGTCGCGTTGCCGGAGGCCTCAGTGACCTTTCCGGGGAAGGTGATGGAGTAGGTGAACTCCTCCAGGTAGGCCGAGGCTGAGCTCATGTCGCTCATCGGCATGTCGAAGACGTACTTGCCGTCAGTGTGGACGAGTCCGTCACCACTATCGGTCACGTCCCCCATGGTCAGGCCGGAGGCCGTGATGAGGCAGGCGGGGTTGCCGTTGTGCTCGGTGAAGGTGTACTCGGCAGTGGCGCCGTCGGGCAGCTCAGAGGTGTAGTCGGCCAGGTCGCTGGCATTGCAGTCCGACTCGGTCAGCGTGCCCGTGGAGTCCCACATGAGGAAGGCCATGTCAGCGGTGTCGTCGCTGTGGATCGTGATGTCAGCGCGCAGGCCGCAGGCGCTGAGCAGCATGACCAGTGGGACGAGCGCCAAGGCGCCGAGCCGTCGTAGGGAACGGGAGTGTGAGGTGGTACTCATGTGCTGAGCATACGGAACAGGGTCCTCGCCCTGCGGCCCCAACGCGCCCAGGGTTCCTGGTTAGTGACGGAGTGTTTACCTCCCGGTTAAGTCGGTCTAGTTGGGGCTTACGGTCTGCTGACCGCGCTGGCCCTGGTGCGCCCGCCACCACCACGTGCCACCGGCTCCCGCCAGGATGACGACGACGCCGACCACCATCCACAGCCAGGGTGAGCCTGCGGAGCTGGTCTCCTCCTGCGCGCGCACGGCGACGGGGGGGGGGCGGTGCGTCGAGGTCCTCGGCCACGGTGGTCGGGGCTGCCTCGATGGGCTCCTCGCTGGCCACCGAGGGGGATGAGACCGAGGGGGAGGCCGTGGCCACACCGGCCACCATGATGTCGCCGATCTCCTCCAGGAGGTTGTCATCCCAGATGGCGACGTTGTCCTCAAAGCGGAGCATGCGCCCTGAGGAGGCCATGAACTCGCCGGGGAAGGTCACCGTGAGGTCGACCTTGGGCTCGGGATCCACCTGCCTGGCCCGGCTCATGAGCTCAGCGTCCTCAATGGTGGTGCGAGGGATATAGAGCTCGAACAGGTCGCCACGCGGCGTGATCCTGGCGCCCTTGTTCGCCGCGTTGTAGGCCTCGAAGGAGTCGTAGGTGGCGGTCACCTGGCAGGCAGGCCGTTGCCGGCCGGCGCCGGCCAGCGGGCTGCGCGCCTGGGACCTTAAGACCGTGCACCGCGGCGCGAGCGCCGCCAGCGCCAGACAGCGGCCACGCCCAGCAGCACCCCGGCACCGCCCACGCAGGCGATGAGGGTGGTGGCGTGACGCTCCCACCAGCTCAGTCCCTCGTTGGTGGTGGCGTGCCCGGTGGCGCGCACCCCGGCCGTCAGGGCGCTGGTGTCCGTCCAGGTGACGGTGGAGCCGTGGACGCTCCCGCCTCCGGCGTCGACGACGGCGCCGGGGAAGGTGATGGAGACGCGGGCGTCGACGACGCCGGCTAGCGAGTCCGTCGGGGAGCTCGTCGCCTGCGGGGCGGCCTGCTCTGCCGCGCTCGTGCCGGGGGAGGGGGTGGCAGGGGCGCTGGCTGCGTCGTCGGGCTCCTGGGTGGGGGCGGCCGGGTCCGCGCCTCCGGTGACGGAGGCGGCCAGCCCGGTGAGGTCGACGACGTAGAGGTCGCCGTCGCGGGTGACCAGGGCTGCGGTGCCAGTAGCCTCAGAGGACTGACTTACCTCCACCCCACGGATGGTGACGCGGCAGCCTGGCCCGGCGTCGTCGTCGGCCGATCCGATGCTCTCGGCGCTTACGGTCCCGGAGGAGGAGCCGACCAAGGAAGGATCGGCCAGGCTCGAGCAGTCGGTGTCTGCGGACAGGACCGTGCCGGTGGTGTCCCGCATCTCCAGGGTGACGTCGTAGGTGCCGGAAGGCGAGATTGTCATGTCCATATGCGCTGTGCAGCTGGCGAGGGCGAGCATGAGCGGGACCATGGTCGCAGTAGCGGCGAGGCGACGGCGTCGCCCCTGCGGCCGGCGTCGAGCAGGGTGGTGGGCGAGGCGGTGGTCGTGCAGCACGGCATGACGCTAACCCAGGCTGCTTCACTCGTGGCGGAATGCGGTGCGCCGGGTCTGTGAAGCAGGTGAAAGCCTGCGATGTGGCGGAAATCACCAGCGAGGCGGGAATGGGGTTGGGACTTTGGGACCTAAGGGGACGTGCCCTGGGCGCGGGGTTGAGAGAGGATAGGTCCGACAACCAAAGTCACACGAACCCATGAAAGGGACTCCCATGACTGTGTCTGCGCAGGATGTCCGCGCCGCGGCCCCCGCAAATGCCCCTGAGGACGTCATCGACTTCGCCATCCGCCTGGCGGAGCTCGGCAAGCCCGAGAACGTCTACTTCTGCGACGGTTCCCAGGAGGAGTGGGACCGCCTGACCTCTGAGATGGTCGAGTCGGGCATGTTCACCCGCCTCAACCCGGAGAAGCGTCCCAACTCCTTCCTTGCTCGCTCGCTGCCCTCGGACGTCGCCCGTGTGGAGTCCCGCACCTTCATCTGCTCCGAGAAGGAGGAGGACGCGGGTCCGACCAACCACTGGTACGACCCGGCCGAGATGAAGAAGATCCTCAACGAGAAGTTCGACGGCACCTACGCCGGCCGCACGATGTACGTCATCCCCTTCTCCATGGGTCCGCTCGGCGGTCCGATCTCCCAGCTGGGTATCGAGATCACCGACTCCCCCTACGTTGTGGTCTCCATGCGCATCATGGCCCGCATCGGCACCAAGGCCATGGACCTCATCAACGAGGGCCGCACCTGGGTCCCGGCCGCGCACTCCGTGGGTGCCCCGCTGGCCCCGGGTCAGAAGGACACCACCTGGCCGTGTAACGAGGAGAAGTACATTACGCACTTCCCCGAGACCAACGAGATCTGGTCCTACGGCTCCGGCTACGGCGGCAACGCCCTGCTGGGCAAGAAGTGCTACGCGCTGCGTATCGCCTCCACCATGGCCCGCCGCGACGGCTGGATGGCCGAGCACATGCTCATCCTGCGCCTGACCGACGAGAAGTCCGGCAAGCAGTACCACGTCACCGCTGCCTTCCCGAGCGCCTGCGGTAAGACCAACCTCGCCATGCTCGAGCCCACCATCGCTGGCTACAAGGTTGAGACCGTCGGTGACGACATCGCGTGGATGCGTCCTGGCGAGGACGGCCGCCTGCGCGCCATCAACCCCGAGGCCGGCTTCTTCGGTGTTGCCCCGGGTACGTCCTACAAGACCAACCCGATGGCCATGGACACCATGAAGGCCAACACCATCTTCACCAACGTCGCTCTGACCGACGATGGCGACGTGTGGTGGGAGGGCATCGACGGCGAGCAGCCCGAGCACCTCATTGACTGGCAGGGCAACGACTTCACCAAGGCCGACTCTGAGGCTGGCAAGAAGGCCGCGCACCCGAACTCGCGCTTCACCACGCCTGCTTCGCAGTGCCCGATCATCTGCCCCGACTGGGAGGCTCCCGAGGGCGTCGCGATCGACGCCATCCTCTTCGGTGGCCGCCGCGCCTCCAACGTGCCGCTCGTTGCCGAGCAGTACGAGGGCGCCCACGGCGTGTTCATCGGCGCCTCCGTGGCCTCTGAGGTCACCGCTGCCGCTACCGACGTCAAGGCCGGCTCGCTGCGCCATGACCCCTTCGCCATGCTGCCCTTCTGCGGCTACAACATGGCCGACTACTGGGGTCACTGGCTGGAGATGCAGGCCAAGCTGGGTGACAAGTTCCCGAAGATCTACCAGGTCAACTGGTTCCGCAAGGACGAGAACGGCAAGTTCCTGTGGCCGGGCTTCGGGGACAACGCCCGTGTCCTGGACTGGATCGTGCGCCGTTCCTCCGGCGAGGTCGAGGGCATCGAGGGTGTCACGGGCATCTACCCCAAGTTCGAGGACTTCAACCTCGAGGGCGTGGACGTGGACAAGGCTGCCTGGGACAAGATGTACGACATCGACCCCGACGCCTGGGCTGCCGAGATGGACGACACCGAGGAGTACTTCAAGCAGTTCGGTGACAAGGTCCCGGCCGAGATCACCGCGCAGCTGGCGAAGTTCCGCGAGCGTATCGCTGCGGCGAAGGCCTGAGTGCTGGCTCACGCCGCGGCGAAGTCTGGTGGTAGACATCGCCACGTGCAGATTCTACCGACGGCGTAGTGCGGTCAGACGGTGCGCGAACACCGTTCATTGATCATTCACAGACAACTGGCGCCTCCGACTTTGGTCGGGGGTGCCAGTTGCTGTCTGGAGTGTTGCTAGGGCGAGGAAAAAGGAGGGTGAGGCATTCTCTGATAGGTCTCCATGATCCGTCTGATTGGGCGGTATTTCGCGGTTTTCTCTATGGGATACGACACCGTATCCGCTCCTTGACCCCCTGGATAAAGGCCTCGTAACGTCACGCCGTCCCACCCTGCGGACGAGGAGTGAAGTCCCTGCACAGGTTTCCCTCAGGGGTGACCGAGGCGGCAGTCCGCGAGACCTCGAACAGAGAGAGAACACTTGACTGATCTGAAAGGTCACCCGACTGAGGGTGGCGAGCTGCTCCCCAAGAAGAACCTGCTTGGCGCCTCGATGCGCCGCTTCAGCTTGGTGACCACCTCGGTCGCCACCGTCGCGCTGGTGCTTGGAAGTGGCATCGGTGGCGGCACGGCTTTCGCGGTGGACGCTCCGGCAGCGGCCTCGGCGGCCACCGCACCTGTGGTGCAGGGTGAGTCCGTCACCGTCAGCACGGCGCAGGAGTTCATTGACGCGCTCACGAAGGGCACGGCCCCCATCATCAAGATCGGCGCGAACATCGACCTCAACGACGTGCCGGGCGGATCGAAGACCGTTCAGAACGCGATCAACAACGCGGCGAGCAAGCGGAGCGTCCTCATTGAGTCCGCTGAGGGCGGCCGCTACACCCTCGACTTCGGCACCTACGCCTTCAACATGGGCACGGGCACGACGACCAGCCAGAACGTCACCGTCACCATGAAGAACCTGGACCTCTACGGCCAGAACTACTTCTCGATGATCTCCAACGCGGGTACCTACAACTTCGAGAACGTGACCTACACGGGCTCGCAGATGGTGTATGCCACCAAGGGTGACATCAACTACTACGGCAACGTCAAGGCCAAGTCGGTCGTCAGCTTCACCAACGCGGCGACGGGCAAGACCTACGACACCGCCAGCAGCGGCAACCAGCAGGTCATTCAGGGAGGCATGGCGATCTTCAAGGCCGGCAGACGTCACCCTGGCCACTGAGGCCGGCAACGTCCTTGAGATCGCGAGCGGCGGCTCCGGCGTCATCGTCGAAGAGGGCGCCAACGTCGCCATCGCCCCGCGCTCCAAGGTGCTGGCTGAGAATCCCACGAGCGGGGTTTCCTACGGTATCGACCTCAACGGCTCGAACCTCGTCGTCCAGCCGGGCGGGACCCTGAACGTCGACGCCAAGAACGTGGGCACCTACGGCGGCCGCATCATCAACCTCGGCACCGGCGCCACGATCAACGCCAACCCGTACTCGGCCTTCACGGTGGCCGTCCAGGGCGCAGGCAACCTCTCCGCCATCACCGTTGGCAGCGGCGCGACGCTAAACGTCAACCAGCCCGAGCTCTTCGACATCAACCTCACCCAGAACACCGGCACGAACACCTGGCTCGTCTCGAGCGGCACGGTGAACGTCAACAACTCGCGCCAGCAGTTCGACAGCGGCCAGTGGTCCGAGCCGATCAACGAGATGACGATCGGCTACACGCGCGGCCAGGCCAAGGTGAGCTCGCTCGAGTCCACGACCCAGGACGCCGAGAACGCCATCAAGGCCAACACCGACGGCAAGACCGCGAACCGTCTGACCTTCTCGAAGGCCGACGGCGCGGTGGACATCGTCGACGATGAGCTCGCGCTCTCCGACGACAACAAGCTCACCGGCCGGGTCACGGTCGACGACGGCTCCAAGGACACCCTCGACAACCAGACCGACGGCAGCCCGCAGGACGTCTACATCAGCGTCACGGTCAACACGCAGCAGGCGGCCAACAAGGTTGATCCCCGCCCGTACTGGCGTCAGGAGACCACGAATTACCAGGTGAAGACCGGTGCTGACGGCACGTTCTCCGTTGACCTGTCCCAGTTCGCCACGCTTCTCGAGGATGGCAAGACCACCATCGCCATCACGGCGACCAAGGACTTCATCGGCGACACCGCCTCCAAGACGGTCGTTGAACTGCGCGCGTAGAACAAGAAGTACGAGCCTATCGACGCGGACACCACGGTTGAGGCCGGCCAGAGCAAGCAGGTGTCGCCGACCTTCCAGAAGGACGGGCAGCCCTTTGTGGGCATCCCGACTGGCGCCTCTTTCGCCTTCGGTGGCGTGCAGACTCGTGCGGCCGGCGATGCAGTGCCGAGCTGGGTGAGTATCGACTCCACGACGGGAACGATCACGACTGCTCCTGGAGCAAACGACGTGGCGGACGACCCGTACACGGTGCCGGTCACCGTGACCTATAGCGACGGCACGATCGATAACGTCGACGCCAAGATCGCCGTCACCGAGAAGGCTGCCACCGACAAGGCTGGTCTTGCTGCGGAGATCGCCAAGGAGTCCGAGGTCAAGGGCGCCGACGGTTTCAAGAACGCCTCTCAGGAGAAGAAGCAGGCCTACAAGGACGCTCTGGCTAAGGCCGACGAGGTTCTCAAGGACTCTGACGCCACCCAGGCTGAGGTCGACGCCGCCAAGGACCGTCTCGCCAACGCCGCGGATGCGCTGAACGGCGAGGCCACGCACTTCGACGGCCTGATCAACGCCATCACGGACGCCAACACGGCCAAGGGAACCGACGCCTACAAGAACGCGTCCGATGACGCGAAGAAGGCGCTCGACGAGGCACTGGCCGAGGCCGAGGCCGTTCGCGACAACCCGAAGGCCACCCAGGCCGAGGTCGACGCCGCCAAGGAGAAGCTGGAGAACGCCCAGAAGGTGCTCGACGGCAAGGAGACGGACAAGTCTGGTCTCCAGTCCTCGATCAGCGACGCCAACGGTGCTCGTGGCGCCGACTCCTACAAGAACGCCACTGACGGGGCCAAGCAGGCTCTCTAGGAGGCTCTGAAGGAGGCTGCCGAGGTCAACGCGAACCCCAACGCCACCCAGGCTGAGGTCGACGCCGCGCTCAAGGCCCTCAATGACGCTTCCAGCGCCCTTGATGGCAAGACGACGGCGGACGGCAAGTCCGGTGAGAAGTCGGTGGGTGCTCAGCTGCGCAAGCTGGCCAAGACCGGTGCGCAGACCAGCTGGCTCTGGCTCTCGGCGCTGCTGGCCGGTTCCGGCGCGGTGCTGGTGAGCAAGCGTCGCCGCAAGGACGAGCAGGACGCCTGAGTCTGACCACTCCACAGGTCGTGAGCTGAGGGCTCGCGGCTAGACAGGGAGGCCACCCCGGATGGGGCGGCCTCCCTTCGTTGTGTCCTATTTCTTGTTGTGGATCTGTGCCGCCATCGTGCGGCAAGAGTGGGGTGTGGGGAGGGGTGCTACAGGGACTTCAGATGGGCCCGCTGTCGTGAGCCTTGGGGCATACTGTGAGATGCCGGACGTCGGCGATGACGCTTATATGAGCCTTTCGGCCTATTTTCCGGGGCGACACGCCGATGTGAGACCTGAGCCTCAGTTTTCACACCAGTAACAACTAGCGCTGCGGTACCACGTCTTGCTCAGTTTTACCTGAGCACGCACCCAGCGTGACCTATCCCTTCGTTCGTGCTCTGGTGCGGGAGGAACCTCCTCATCACGATCGTGAGGGACTCTCACTGTCAAGGAGAATTCACATAGCACACTCCAAGTCCATCGGGGCGGCCGCCGCTGCCGCCGCCCTTCTCATCGGGGGGCGAGCACCGCTGCTGCTGACGTCGACCCCGTCAACCTCTGCGACGCTCTGACCGTCGACGCCCCGGCTTCGGGTGAGGACGACCGGATCGGGAAGGTCCATCAGTATGTGGGTGACGTGGCCGAGGTAGAGGTCGCGGGCATCCCGGGCCGGACGAGCAACACCGAGATTGGCGGTTTCAGGCTTCCGCTCACGGCTTTCGACTACAGTGTCACGGTTACTGACATCATTGACCTTAGCCTGGTCGGTAAGGTAGCCAACTGCTCTGTTGAGGCTGTTGAGCAGATCAACTGGATCAACGTCGACTCGGTTCGCCCCGACTTCGATGAGGTTGCGCGTGGTCCGATCACCTTCCCGGCGGTCGACGATGGCGCCACCGTGGTCTACCGCATCATCGACAAGGTGAATGGCAGGGTCCTCCCCGGTTTCAAGGACACCTACAACGAGGGCGAGGTCGTTGAGGCTCCCAGCTCCCAGTTCGTCGTTACCGCTCAGGTGACTGGCCCGGAGAACGCCTTCTTCGAGGGATCCCAGGGTCAGCGCGGCCACCAGCCCTGGTGGGCGTTCCGGGGCCCCGAGTTCCAGCAGCTCGAGGAGGCGAAACCCGGCGTCACGTTCAGTGACGAGGACAACAGCGTGGCCCTCGACGCCGTTGAGGGCGCGGATGACTTCCTCGTCAAGGATGGCGAGACGCGCACCCTGATCGACCCTGCCGGCTACAAGTGGTCGGTTGAGTCTGGCGAGGTTCAGGTTGTGGCTGTTCCCAAGGATGGCTTCTACCTGCGTGACGCCGCCGGCAACACTGTTGAGGAGCTGACCTGGACGCACGTCTTCAAGGGTGAGGCTGAGCCGGCCCTGGGCGACTCCGAGTCCCCCAAGGGCGAGGAGACCAAGGACGCCGACAAGAAGGCTGACGAGAAGAAGGACGACGCTAAGAGGTCCGGCAAGAAGACCCTCGCCAAGACTGGTGCCGGCCTCGGCATCGCCGTCCTGGCCTCCGGTCTGGTCGGTTCCGGTGCGGTGCTCGCCCGTCGCCGCAACGCCTGATTCAGGCTTCTGTCACCTGTGACAGAACACCGTGAATAGGGCTCGGGGCCGGTAGGAAGACCTACCGGCCCCGAGCCCATTCTTTTCCCGTTCCAAGGAGACTCGCATGACTGAACCCCTACCTCCTTCTGCGTCCCCCGATGTCTCCGACGTCGAGGCTGACCACAGTCTTGCCGCTGAGACTGAGTCTGAGACTCCCAGCAAGCCGAGGTCTTGGCTGCTTATCTGGGGCATCGTGGCCCTGGTTGGCGCCGTCCTCCTCGCGGTATCGCTCGGATATCTCATCGTGGCTGGCAACGACACCCCGACGGTCTCCTCGGCTCCTGCTGCGGACGCCACGTCCATGACTGGCATCGGGACTGGGGCCATCTAGGCATTCGATGTGTGTCGGCCCCACCTGTTTCGCCGTCCGTGCGCCCAACCCCGCTACCCTGACCCTGTGAAGATCCTCCTTCTGGGCTCCGGCGCCCGCGAACACGCCCTCGCCCGTGCCCTCGCCGCAGACCCGCAGACCACCGAGCTCATTGCCGTCCCCGGAAACCCCGGCATCGCCGCCGTCGCCACCAACATCAAGGCGGACCCCACCTCGCCCACCGAGGTCACCCAGCTCGCCGTCGAGATGCAGGCCGACCTCGTCGTCGTCGGTCCCGAGGCGCCGCTGGTGGCAGGCGTGGCCGACGCCCTGCGCGAGGCCGGCATCCCCGTCTTCGGCCCCGGCGCCGAGGCAGCCCGCCTCGAGGGATCCAAGGCCTTCGCCAAGGAGGTGATGCAGGCCGCCGGCGTTCCCACCGCCGAAGCTGCCGTATGCACCACCCAGGCTGAGCTTGAGGCCGCCTTCGACCGCTTCGGCGCCCCCTACGTTGTCAAGGATGACGGGCTCGCCGCCGGCAAGGGTGTTGTGGTCACCGAGGACCGCGCCGCCGCCCTCGCCCACGGACTGGCCTGCCTGGCCAAGGAGGGTGGGCGCGTCGTCGTCGAGGACTACCTCGACGGTCCTGAGGTCTCCCTCTTCTGCGTCTGCGACGGCGCCACCGTCCGCCCCCTCGCCCCCGCCCAGGACTTCAAGCGCCTGGCAGACGGCGACGCAGGCCCCAACACCGGTGGCATGGGCTCCTACACTCCGCTCACCTGGGCGCCCGCGGACCTGACCGAGCAGGTCGTCGCCGAGGTCGCCCAGCCCGTGGTCGACGAGATGGCCCGTCGCGGCACCGCCTTCTCCGGCCTGCTCTACTGCGGCCTGGCCCTGACCAGCCGCGGCCTGCGCGTGGTGGAGTTCAACGTCCGCTTCGGCGACCCCGAGACCCAGGCCGTGCTCGCGCGCCTGACCTCCTCGCTGCCCCAGCTGCTCCTCGCCTCCGCCACGGGTACCCTCCACGAGGTCCCCGCCCCCACCTGGTCCGAGCAGGCCGCCGTCGACGTGGTCCTGGCCGCCCCGGGCTACCCCGGCACCGTCACCACCGGCGGGCGGATTACCGGGATCGAGGAGGCCGAGGCGCAGCCCGGCGTCCACGTCCTGCACGCCGGCACCGGACTGGATGACGACGGCGAGCTCGTCGCCACCGGCGGGCGCGTGCTGTCCGTCGTCGCCCTGGGGGACACGGTGGAGCACGCGCGCGCTCGTGCCTACGAGGCGCTGTCCCATATCCACCTCGACGGCGCCCAGTACCGCACCGATATCGCACTGGGCCGCTGATCCAGCACTGTCCGGTCTCACGAACTACGACGCCGTCGCCCGCCTCCTGCAAGGCGAGCGGCGGCGTCCGTGGCTTCCACCGGCTGCTTGTCGATCGTGCCGGGTTTGTGTCGGAGGGGCACTCTAGGATGGCCCTATGAGCGCGACCAAGCCTGTTATCCCCGCTGCCCCCGCCCTGCCTGGTTGGCAGCACCTGTCCTCCGGCAAGGTCCGGGACGTCTACGTCCCGGCGGATAACGGCCCCTGGGCGGGGAAGGACGTTCTCCTCGTCGTCGCCTCAGACCGCATCAGCGCCTATGACTACATCCTGTCCACCCCCGTCCCGGACAAGGGCAAGGTCCTTACCGCTCTATCTGCCTGGTGGTTCGAGCAGCTGGCGGACATCATTCCCAACCACCTGGTGTCTCTTGAGGTACCGGAGCAGGTCGCTGGGCGCGCCATGATCTGCCAGCGCCTGGAGATGTACCCGGTCGAGTGCGTGGCTCGTGGGTATCTCACCGGCTCGGGACTGGCCGAGTATCGCGCGGGAGGGGCGGTGTGCGGCGTCCCCCTGCCTGAGGGGCTGACCGAGGCCTCGCGCCTGCCGGAGCCGGTCTTCACGCCGGCCGTCAAGGCTGAGCTCGGCGATCATGACGAGAACGTGAGCTTCGAGCGTGTGGCTGAGATGGTGGGTGAGTCGGCCGCCTCCTCGCTGCGCGAGGTCACGCTGCGTCTGTACAGCGCCGCCGCGGACATCGCGCGCGAGCGCGGCATCATCCTGGCGGACACCAAGTTCGAGCTTGGTCGCGACGCCAGCGGCCAGATGGTTCTGGGAGACGAGGTCCTCACCCCCGACTCCTCTCGCTTCTGGCCGGCTGACGAGTGGGTGCCTGGGCAGGTCACACCGTCCTTTGACAAGCAGTTCGTGCGGGACTGGCTTACCGGACCTGACTCCGGGTGGGACCGCTCTAGCGGCCAGCAGCCCCCGGCGCTTCCGGACGACGTCATTGAGCGCACCCGTGCCCGCTACCTCGAGGCCTACGAGCGCCTGACCGGCCACGCCCTCGCCCTGTAACCCAGGACCGGCGGGCGGTGGTCACCGCCGCCCGCCGCGCTGCCCGCGGAGCTGGTGAGGCGGCGGGCGAAGGCGGGCGCCGTCGTCGCTGCTGCTGGTGCCCCGCTGGCTGGGCCTGCCGTGACCTGGCCGGGTAGGCTGGGCCCGGACCCTCTTCCGCCCACCCGCACCCAGGAGAACCGATGGGACGTATCGTCGTCGAGGTCATGCCCAAGCCCGAGATTCTTGACCCCCAGGGCAAGGCCGTAGTTGGGAGCCTGCCGCGGCTCGGATTCGACCAGTTCACCGCAGTGCGCCAGGGGCGTCGCTTCGAGCTGACGGTTGACGGCCCGGTCACGCAGGCTCACCTGGACGCCGCGGCCGAGGCGGCCGAGAAGCTGCTGTCCAACCCCATCATCGAGGACGTCGTCTCCGTTCGCGCTGAGGACGAGGGGGCCCAGGCGTGACCCGCATCGGCGTCATCACCTTCCCCGGCACGCTCGACGACGTCGACGCGCTGCGGGCCGTGCGTCTGGCCGGCGCAGAGCCGGTCTCCCTGTGGCACAAGGACGCTGACCTCCACGGCGTCGACGCCGTTGTGGTGCCCGGCGGATTCTCCTACGGCGACTACCTGCGCTGCGGTGCCATCGCGCGCTTCGCTCCGGTCATGGACGAGGTTATCGAGGCAACCGGCAAGGGCATGCCCGTGCTTGGCATCTGCAACGGCTTCCAGATCCTGGCCGAGGCGCACCTGCTGCCCGGCGCCCTGATTCGTAACGACCACCAGAAGTTCATCTGCCGCGAGCAGGGGCTGCGGGTCGAGTCCACTACAACAGCGTGGACCAACCTCTTCGAGGCTGGCGACGAGATCACCATCCCCATGAAGAACGGTGAGGGCAACTTCATTGCCTCGCCCGAGGAGCTGGACCGGCTGGAGGGGGAGGGCCTGGTGGTCTTCCGCTACACCGGCTCCAACCCCAATGGTTCGGCGCGTGACATCGCCGGCGTGCGCAACGAGCGCGGCAACGTCGTCGGCCTCATGCCTCACCCCGAGCACGCCGTCGAGCCGGGCTTCGGACCGGACTCTGCGGCGGGTCCGCGCACGGGTGTGGATGGTCTGAAGATCTTCCAGTCGGCCATCAGCGCGCTGGTCGGGGCCTGAGAGGTCTGCTGCGCCGCGCTTTGGCGATTGGTGCGTGTATCTGCGATTGGGGCGTGCTTCCCGGGCTCTGGGAGGCACGCCCCAATCGTGGAAGGCTGTTCTCAGAGGAGTGGCGCTTGGTCATTGCGCCTGGGGACTGCGCCGTCGTCCTCAGGCAGCAGCCTGGTCATTGCGCCGTGGGGAGGGAACCTAGCCACCGGCAGGGCCGCAGACGCAGCTTGTGATCGTGGGGGAGGCGCTGCAGGAGGTTGGCCACGATCTGCTCGGGGCGGCGCAGTTCCTCGGACCGCACGCGCATCACATCCCAACCGGCGCGGTGCAGCGCGTCTTGACGCTTCTTCTCCCCGTAGAGCACGTCAGCGTTCTCGCCGTCATACTTCATCTTGCCGTCGAACTCGATAGCGAGCATGAGGCCAGGCAGGGCGATGTCAATGAAGTAGAACCGCCCGTCAGCCTCGATCTGCTTCTGTAGGACGGGCTCGGGGAATCCGGCTGTGAGGAGGATGAACCGCAGCTCGCTCTCTCCCCAGGACTCTGCGAGCGGATTCAGTAGCCGCAGGAGCCGGCGCGCGCGAGCCTTACCGGGGCGGCGAGCCAGGCGTCTGAGGCGTTCGTCAAGCTCAACGCGTCTGATGTTCCACCTCTGCGTCGCCTCCTCCTCGTGGAAGCGCTGGGCGTCCACCATGATCCGGGCGAGCGAGTCGCCGATCGCCAGGGCGTCAATCGGGCGCAGGTCCAGCAGGCAGTCCAGCAGGGTGCTGCTGATGTCGGTCACTGGCAGGCCGGCAATATGGGTGACCGAGACGTCGTCGAGGCTGGTCTGCAGGCGGCGATGTAGACGGACGGGGCCGCTGTCCACTTCGTTGCTGGTCAGGCGGGTGCCGCTGCGGGGCGCCGAGCGCGTGCGTTTGCCGCCGTAGATGACGTCAGGCATGACGACGGTGCTGCGGTGCTGATGCGTGGTCTGGATCGTATGGATGTCAGGCTCGTGGCTTCGCAGGACGGCGCCGTGGAGGAGCGCGGCCGACTCATGAGACAAGGCGATGGTGCTGGGGTAGCGATCGACGACGGCGGCCAAGCGAGCCAGGGTCATCTCGCGACGTTGCTTCCACACAGGTGGGTCGGCGACGGGGAGGAGGTAGAAGCCCCGGGTGATGCGCACCGCCTCCGGTGGCGGCGAAGACGCCCATGCGGAGGTGGGCATGACGGCGGGCAGCGTGCTGGTGGTGAGAGGCGGCATGAGAGGTGTCCTGTCCGGTTGTGGTGGAGCCGCCTGCAGCATGCCCATGGTCGCCGGCACGACGCATCTGGGCCTGGCGAGGTCTGTGGATGACCCTGTCACGGGAGCCGCCTGTGGAGCCCGGGCGCATGGGAGGGGAGGGTGTGTGGTGAGGTTGGCGTTGAGGATGTGGGCGGTCAGCCTGGGCCAATGGGTGGGGAGGGTGCTCCTGCCGGATGTGGGACGTTCGGGCGTGCGTGTCGGGCTGGTGGGGTGGTGATTGTGGTGTGCTGTGGGTGATGTGTGCGTGGGGTTCTGATTGTGGCGTGCTCCTGGAGGCCTGGTGGGCGCTTGGCGGTCGTGGAAACACGTACCAATGGGCGCAGGGCTGGTCCTGCGGGGGATGCGTGGGTTGTTGGCGGTGGGGTGTCGGGGCCTCGGATCGGTTGGGTCCTTTGGGCGGGCCGCCGACGTGCGCTGAGCAGAAGACCGGGGATACCCGGCCTCTTGCACTTAGTTAAGTAACTAAGGAAAGATTGCGCCTGGACGCACCGCCACTCTCGCTGACCTCGTCTCCGCCACGCCCGGCTTCTCGCCGCACCCGCTTCTTACCATCCCATTTCTTCTCGCCCACCACGCACCTGGCAAGGAGTCCCCATGCTCACCTCGACCACCCTCGACTCCGGCTGGCAGCTCAGCCTCCTGGACGGCCCGGTCCCTGCCGACCTCGCCGCCCGCCTCCGCCTGCCCGCCACCGTCCCGGCCACGGTCCCCGGCTGCGTCCACACCGACCTGCTGGACGCCGGCCTCATCCCCGATCCTCTGGACGGGGACAACGAGGAGCGGCTGAAGTGGATGTGGCGCTGCGACTGGCGCTACGCCACCACCTTCGACGCCGCCGCGCTGGCAGCGGGCGAGCACGCTGAGCTGGCCTTCGACGGGCTGGACACGATCGCCGTCGTCGCCTTCAACGGCACCGAGCTGGGACGCACGGACAACCAGTTCCGCTCCTACCGCTTCGACGTCACCCACCTGCTGCGCGAGGAGGGCAACGAGCTCGTCATCGCTTTCACCTCAGCCCTCAACGTCGCCGAGGAGCGCACCCGCCGCTACGGCGACTACCCCACCGCCTACCCCGTCCCCTTCTCTATGGTGCGTAAGGCCTCCTGCTCCTTCGGGTGGGACTGGGGGCCGATCACGATCACCGCGGGCATCTGGAAGCCGGTGCGCCTGGAGCGCTGGACCGGCTCGCGCCTGCGTGAGGTACGCCTGGGCGTCGACCTGCTGGGCGCCGGCGGTGAGCCGCTGGCTGCCCCGGTGACGCCCGGCCAGGCCGGGCTGGTCGGTGTGGCCCGCCTGACCGCCCAGGTCGAGCGGGCCGAGGGCGAGGCCCCCACGCAGCTCAGCTACGCCGTCGGCGGCCAGACGGTCACGGCCAGCGTGAGCGAGCCGGGCCTGAGCGAGGTGGTCCTGGAGGCGCGCGTAGCCGGGCCGCAGGCGTGGTGGCCGCGCGGCTACGGCGAGCAGCCGCTGTACGACTCGGTCCTGAGCGTCGGCGGCGAGCCGGCCTGGAGTCGCAAGGTCGGCTTCCGCCACATGGGGATCGACCTGAGCCCTGACGAGGTCGGCGCGCCCCTGCGCCTGCTGGTCAACGGCGAGCTGATCCTCGCCAAGGGCGTCAACTGGATCCCTGACGACGTCTTCTTCACTCGCGTGACCGCTGCCGACTACCGCCGGGCGCTGACCGACGCCGTGGACGGCGGCTGCAACCTCGTGCGCATCTGGGGTGGCGGCCTGTACGAGTCCGAGGACTTCTATGACGCCACTGACGAGCTCGGCCTGCTCGTGTGGCAGGACTTCGCCTTCGCCTGCGCCGCCTACGCCGAGGAGGACTGGCTGCGCGAGACCGTCCTCGTCGAGGCCCGCCAGGCGGTGGGGCGCCTGGGCGGCCGCGCGAGCCTGGCCCTGTGGTGCGGCAACAACGAGAACGAGACCGGCTACCAGAGCTGGGGCTGGAAGGAGCGTCTGGGGGATCGCGCCTGGGGGCTGGGCTACTACCGCGAGCTGCTGCCGGCGATCGTGGCTGAGCTCGACCCCACCACGCCCTACATCCCCGCCAGTCCTTTCTGCCCCGACCCGGCGGCCGAGGCCAACAACGACGCCGACGGTGACACTCACGTGTGGGACGTGTGGAACGATCTGGACTACCTCCACTACGCCGACCACGCCCCGCGCTTCGCCTCCGAGTTCGGCTTCGGTGGGCCCATGGCCTACTCGACCCTGCGTGCCGCAGTGCACGACGAGCCTCTCTCACGCGACGGCGCCCAGCTGGTCGTCCACCAGAAGGCGGACAACGGCTTCGGCAAGCTGCAGCGCGGCATCGACAACCACTTTCCTGAGCCGGTGGACTTCCGTCACTGGCACTGGGCTACCCAGCTCAACCAGACCCGGGCCTTCCACTTTGGCATCAGTCACTTCCGCTCCCTCCAGCCGCTGTGCACCGGATCGGTGATCTGGCAGCTCAACGACTGCTGGCCGGTCATCTCCTGGGCCGTGGTGGACAGCGCGGGCGTGCGTAAGCCCGGCTGGTACGCCATGCGTCACGCCCACGAGGACCGGATGCTCGTGCTCCAGCCAGCAGGAGAGGGTAAGGCTCGCCTGGCGGCGGTCAACAACCTGCGCGAGCCCTGGCACACGCGAGTTCGGCTCGGGCGAGGGCTGCGTCATGGCGGCGAGGTGACCTGGGAGACGCTTGACCTCAGCGTGGAGCCGGCCTCCTCGACGGCGGTTGAGGTGGCGCTGCCGCTGGAGGCGGACAGCTTCCTTCTCGCCGAGGCCGACGGCGTGCGTCGGGCCGTGTGGTTCACCTCCACCGACCGCGAGGCCGGGCTTCCGGCGCCCCAGGCGCAGGTCTCGGTGGACCGGGTGGAAGGCGGCTACCGGGTCCAGGTCACGGCGCAGGTCCTCCTGCGTGACCTCGCGCTGACGGCTGATGAGGTGATGCCCGGCGCCGTCGTCGACGACATGTTGGTGACCCTCCTGCCTGGCGAGACGGCGACCTTCACCGTCCGAGGTCCGGAGCTGGCCGATCCTTCGGTGCTCGCCTCCTGGCCGGTCCTGCGCAGCGCCAACGACCTGGCCAACTGAGCCGGCTGAGGCGCTGAGCCGGCCGGCTGCGGAGCCGGCTGGGCTACCTGGGCCGGTCGGCGCCGCGGGAGGGCGAGGCGGACAACGCCGTCCTCACCGCGGCGCCGACCGGCGCCACCGAGGCTCTCGCCAGCCACTGCCGTTGCGGGTGCGGCAGGCGGACCGGGGCCTCGCCGTCGTCCATGCGCAGCAGTGCCTGGGCGATGAGGCGGCCGAGCTCGTGGGAGTTGTCCGTCAGCGCGGCCACGGGCGGGTGCGCTAGGCGGCAGGACAGCGAGTCGTCCCAGACGGCGACGCTCAGCTGCTCGGGGACCGAGACTCCCATCTCGCGCGCGGTGGCGATGCCGGCCAGGACCATGGCGTCGTTGTCGTAGATGATGGCGGTGGGCCGCGGATCACGCTGCAGCAGGGCGAGAGTTGCCTCGCGTCCCGAGGCGGCGGAGTAGTCGCCCTCCAGCGTCGTCAGCTCCACGTCGTGCTCGATGGCGAAGCTGCGGGCGGCATCGCTGCGCACGCGGGTGTGAGCCAGCCTCGCCGGGCCGCTCACGCGCGCAATGCGGCGGTGCCCGGCCTGGACTAGAGGGGTGAGCACGCTGCGGGTCCACTCGACGTTCTCGCTCGTCAGCGCGCTCGCGCCCGACGGTGGAGTGTCGGCTCCGGCGTACAGGGTGCGCAGGCCCAGGCGCTCCAGCAACGCCGGGCGAGGGTCGTCGTCGAGCAGGTCCACGATAATGACCCCGTCCACGAAGCGCTCGCGGGCCCAGCGCTCGTAGGTAGCGACTTCTTCCTCCATGCTGGAGACCTGGTGGAGGAAGAGGATCACGGCGCTGCCTCGCAGGACCTCCTCGATGCCGTCGGTGACCTCGGCGTAGTAGGACTCGGCGGTGTACAGGCTGCGAGGCCGGTCCAGCACCATGCCCCAGCGGTGGGTCACGGTCGCCATGGGTGCTCCTTGGGCGTCGAGGGTGCGAGCAGGGCCTGATGAGTGCGATCCTTGCACTACAGCGGGCGCCCAGTCAGTCTAGAGCGCGCTGTGCCGTTGCGGAGGACGTGCCGGCGGCGGGATGGGCGTTGGGCGTCGGGACTTGACACGAAGACCCACGGACATGATGAGGGAGAGACGATGGCCAGGGGTGTGGACACCAAGGCGCTCGTCTTTGACCTCGTGCGCGCCTCAGGGCGGGCCTCGCGTGCCGGCCTGGCTGAGCGCACCGGCCTGACCGGCGCCACCATCTCGACCCTCGTGCGCCAGCTGATGGAGGAAGGGCTGGTCGAGGAGAGCGGCCGCGCGCGCTCGACGGGCGGCAAGCCCCGCACCTTCGTCCAGGTTGTGCCTGACGCGCGCTACGCCATCGGCATCCACCTCACGCGGTGCGACATGGTGCTGGTCCTCGCTAACCTCTTGGGGGCGGTGGTCGCGCGCACGCGCCGCCCGTGCGATCTGGGAAGCCACCAGTGGTCGCAGGCACTGACGCAGGCGGTGGACGAGCTGGTCATGGGGGCCGGGGTGCCGCGCGAGCGGGTGTTGGGTGCCGGCGTCGTCGGCTCGGACTCGGTGCGCGCGGAGATCCTGGCGAGCCAGCAGGCGCGTGACATCAGCCTGCTGGGGCGGCCCGTCCTGTTTGACAACGACGCCTCAGCGGCGGCGCTGGGGGAGTGGTGGGTCTCGCCGGCCGGCAGCACGGATGATGCGCTCGTGGTCTACCTGGGGGCCGGGATCGGCGGCGGCTACCTGGCTGGCGGCCGGCTGCATCGGGGAGTCAATCAGGGCGAGGGCGAGCTCGGCCACGTGTGCGTGGACATGGCGGGGCCAGTGTGCTCGTGCGGCGCACGCGGATGCCTGGAGGCCGTGGGTGGGCCGGAGTCCGTGGTCAGGCGCGCCGTCGGCCAGGAGGACCTGGCACGTGCGGCCGGGCTCGGGCCGCAGCCCGGCGCGCGGGGGAGCGTGGAAGCGGACTTTGCGGCTGTGGCGCGGGTGGCTCAGGCGGGAGACCTGGCGGCGCAGAGGCTGCTGGCTGAGTCGGCGCGGGCACTCGCGGTGGCGGTGCGATCGGTGGTCAACGTCCTGGACGTGGCGACGGTGGTGCTCACTGGGCCGAGCGCTGGTGCTGCGGGTGCCTTCTACCTGCCGGTGCTGGAGGAGGAGCTGGCGCTGCGTTTTGGGGCGGGGTCTCGTGGGCTGATGGAGATCCGGCTGTCGCCCAGCTCGGGGACTGCTGCAGCGCTGGGCGCGGCGTCTCTGGTTCTCGACACGGCCGTGCGGGCGACTACGTAGCGGTGGTAGCGGTGCCACAGTGGACCGTCCACAGTCAGCCACATGTGCTGTGGGAAAGTCCTCAGCACCGACGGTGTACGGCAGGTGAAGAGACGATCGTCCTGGGAGGTTCCAGGGGTGCGGGGATCTTGGCGTCGTTGCAAGGATCGAGAATCGCCAGCGCGGACGATGGCGATGTGCTATGAAGCGCTTGACTGAGGGAAACCGCGTTATTTCAACGATTTGACATGGTTGAGAATCGTGGGTACTGGCGGCCTGGGTGAGGTGTGCGGTGCGCCCGACGGCGCCTCCAGGTGCGACGGGGCGGGTAATCGGCAGGTAACCACAGGACGAGTGGCGTGATTTCCCCGCTCTGGGGATTCTGTGCACAAGGCTGTGGACAGAATCTGTGGATAAGTGCGTCGGTGATGGTGTGTGGCTGGGCGGGCTGGCTGGGTCTGGCCGGGGCTGGCTGCCCTCTCCTCTCGCTTTAGGTCGTGGACAGTCGGTTTGGTTGTGGCGGGGGTGGGGTTCGACTGTTGTGGGCCTAAGGCGACGGTGGTGGAGGTGCGCGCCGGCGTCGGTTTAGGTCGTGGACAGCCGGTTTGAGGTCTCCGGGGTGGCCTGCTCCGTCGTCTCAGACCTAGAGCCACAAGTCGCGGACCGGGCGCGCGTTGCGCACGACGTCGGCAGGGAACAGCGACGTCAGACGCGCAGCGAGCTCGTGTGGCTTCTTGATCTCTGACCACTCGAAGCGTTCGATGCGCCACCCGTCGCGGCGCAGCCGCATCTCACGAGACTTCTCAGCGCGGAGGTCCTCGGATCCGCCGTACTTGACGTATCCGTCAAACTCCAGGCCTAGCTTGCGCGCCTCCCAACCAAGATCGAGGAAGAAGGTCGACGAGTCTTCCCGACTCTGCCAGCACAACTGAGGGACGGCCTCGGGCAAGCCGGCCGCGTGCACCGCCCAGCGCAAGATGCTCTCACCGGGGGATTCTGAGAATGGGCTCGCGATGGCGAGGACCGCACGTGCGCGGCGAAGTCCCGGCCGCCGTGGGTAACGCTCGAGCATGGCCAGAAGTGTGGCGCGCAGTTCCTCGGGTGTCGGGCCGAGGCAATTGCGTGTGAACCGGTCCGCCTCGCAGGTCTTGCAGAAGATGGAGTCAACGATGCAGATCGCCTCGCGCGCGGGCAGGTCGTAGGCGCAGTCCACCGCGGTCTGGAGTGGGTTGGTCACCCTGAGGCCGTCGACGACGTCGACCTCCTCCGAGCGAGGAAGCCGGGTGCTTCGCACGAGCGAGACCTTCCGTCCGCGGAACGTGTGGCCGTCCTCGGCGGTGTACGTCAACGTCGGCAAGGGGCGGCGACCGCCGGTGGGAACCTTCGGGACGGCGATATGAATGTCTGGCTCGGTCGGCAGGCAGGTGTATCCATGCGCAATCGCTGCGGCCTCGTGAGTCAGGCATACGGCAGACGGATGTGTGTGCAGCGCTGCGGCCGCTCGCGCAAGCGTTGCCTCGCGGAGCTGTTCCCACGGGGCGAGCCTCTGGGCGGGTTGGAGGTAGACGCCGCGCATGATCTTCACTGCGCCGGCCTCGACCATTGCTCGCGCGTCGTCGCGCAGGGTGGTCAGGGTCAGCCGCGGCACTGCTGGAGGAGGTGGAAAGGTGCTCATGCGTCCCAGCGTGCAGCGCGGTGGGGTGCGGAGGCCACAGCGCATGGTGAGGGCTGTGGATTGGGGTGTCACGGGAGGCGCCTGTGGAGCCCGAGCGCGTGTGTGGGTGAGGGGCGAGGGGTGAGGGGCGAGGCCGACGTCGGTTGAGGCCGGGAACAGTCGGTTTGGGTGTGGCGGGGATGGGGTTCGACTGTTAAGGGCCTAAGGCGACGGGGGTGTGGAGGTTCTGGGCTTACCTTGCGCGTCGGTTGAGGCCGGGAACAGTCGGTTCGGGTGTGGCGGGGATGGGATTCGACTGTTAAGGGCCTAAGGCGACGGTGGTGGAGGTGCGCGCCGGCGTCGGTTTAGGTCGTGGACAGCCGGCTGAGGGTGTGGCTGGTCGGGTTTGGTCGGGGCTGGCTGCCCTCTCCCCTCGCTTTAGGTCCTGGACAGTCGGTTTGGTTGTGGCGGGGATGGGATTCGACTGTTAAGGGCCTGAAGCGACGGGGTGGGCGGGGCTGGTTGGGTGGGTGTGGCCGGTTAAGGGCCTCAAGCGACGAGGGCAAGCCTCAGACTGCGGCCTGAGCGATGACGTTGAGAACCTCAATGAGGTGACGGTCGGGCAGGTAGTCCCGGCGCACCGCCTCGTGTGCCACCTCGCCCATCTCACGCGCCCGCTCGCTGAGCAGCAGCAGGTCGCGCACAGCCTCGGCCCACCCAGCGGCGTCGTCAGCAGCCACCAGCACGCCAGAGACCCCGTCCTCGATCTGGTCCTGGATGCCGCCAACCGCGCTGCCCACCACGGCAGCCTTCTTCCACATCGCCTCAGCCACCGTCAGCCCAAAGGCCTCCACGCGCGAGCGCTGCGTGACCACGGCGCTGACCCGCTGCAAGGCGTTGACGATCGTCGCGTTGACCTCGCGGTCAGAGGCTGGGATCGCCAGCACGTGGATCCGGCAGGCCACGGACTCCGGCAGGGTGGAGACCCGTTCCGTGATCTCCTCCAGGGTCCGTGCGGCTCCGGGCTCGCGCGCAGGATCGGGCGTGGGCCCGGCCAGGACGAGGTGCGCGTCACTCGGCAGGGCCTCGATCTGGGAGGCAAAGGCCTCAACGAGCTCCAGGCCGCCCTTGAGCGGGTCCCAGCGCTGGACCTGGGTCACCACCCTGGCGCCCTCGGGCACGGGCGTGCCGGCGGCGGGCGCGCTCGGGGCATCGTCGCCCAGGCCTCGGAAGGCGTCTGGCCGGCCGTCCTCGCGGATGAAGGGGACGGCGTCGAAGGGCGGCTGCCCGTCAAAGAACCCGGTCAGGCGCACCACCGAGGCGGCCTCGTCCATGTCAAGGACGCGGTTCTTGGGGGAGTCGGGGTTGATCGAGGGGGCGACGACGGCGCAGCGCTCCTCCTCGGCGTAGGGCGGCAGGTACTCCGCGCGCGAGGCGACGAGGAGGTCGGCGTCCTCGAGATAGCGGTCGAGGAAGGCCCAGGCCCGCTGCCCCTCCTCCCCAGCGTCGGTCGCGCCCACGTGGCACCGCCAGATGACGGTGGCTCCGGCCTGGCTGAAGGCGCGGGCGAGCCCAGCGGTGGCCGGGTCGTGAAGGATGACGACGTCCCCCTCGCGCACGTCCTCCACCACGTTCTCCGCGTTGGAGGCCAGGACGTGCTCGTAGAGGTCCCGCTGCTTGTCGGCCAGCTTGCCCCCGTCGCCGTGAGAGCCGTGGAGGGCGGCGTTGAGCCGCGCGGTGACGGCCAGGAACTCGGCTGGGGCGTCGAGGGTGAGCCACCGGGCGTCGATGCCCAGCCCGCGCGCGTAGCCGACCAGCGGGGCCACGGTCTGGGCCGGTCCGGCCTCCGCAGCGGCCGACGGCGTCACGGTCCACACGGTGCGGCCGTCCAGCAGTCCGTGGGCTGCGGCGACGCCGTCGTGCAGACGGCGGATGGCGACCTCGTCGAGGTGGCTCTCCAGGTCCGACAGGGGCAGGGGTGCGACGTCGATGCTTCTCATGTCCCGATCCTGCCCCTCTTTTGTGTGACTCGCAGCACTTACGGGGAGTGTGTCGCAAGTTGCCTTACGGTGGATTTATCTGGCTCTCGTCATGATCTCTTCCGCGAGTGGCGCAGTGGCGCCACCTGGGTGGCTCCTGTGGCTGATGGGCAGCTCCCAGCTGTCTGGCCCGCTCGTGTCCCATGACCTGATCCCGATCGATCAAAGGAATCTTCATGACTCAGACCCTCGACTCTCAGCAGGTACCTGTCCAGCAGGCCGTCGCTCCGAAGAAGTCGAGGAACACGGCCGCACTGCTCGCCTTCTTCCTTGGCGGGGTGGAAGCCCACAGCTTCTACCTCGGTCAGCAAAAGAGGGCAGGGGTGCACATCCTGCTCGCGATCCTGGGCTTCGGCTTGATCCTCATTGGCGCCCTCAATGCTGGCGCGGGCGTCAATGAGTACGGCCAGGTCATCAACTCTGACGCCGTGAGCACGGGAGGTGCCCAGGTGATGGGCGGTCAAGTCGTCCTTGCTGCCAACTCGGTCTATTCCTTCGTGGAGTTCATCCTCATCCTCATCAACAAGGACCGGTCCCTGAGCTGAGTGACATTGGCCTGGCGGCGCGTGGCAGGTTCGCACTCATATCTGCCACGCGCCGTCGCTGAGACCTACGAAGGAAATCCACTCGCATGACGCAGAGCCCTTCCTCCCTACGCTCCTCCCTGGCTGGCGACCTGGCGTCGTGGCCGGCGCAGCGGCCGCACTCGGACGACGGCGCCCAGCAGCCCGCTGCCCAGCCGGTCTACGGCCAGCCCCACGCCGGCCAGGATCAGCTGCCCTACCCCGGCCAGGCACAGCCGCCCTCGGTGCAGCAGTACTACGGCCAGCCGATCTATGCCCAGCCGCAGCCCGGTGCCTACACCCCGCCCGTCCAGGCCGGCGAGCCCAAGTCCAAGTCCGTGGCGGCTGCGCTCGCCTTCTTCCTGGGATGGACCGGCGCGCACAGCTTCTACCGAGGCCAGCAGACTCGTGGCCGCATCCATGTGGTGCTGGCTGGGGCGTGCGGCGTCATGCTCTTGTTCGGCATCTACGTGATCGCGACGCAGACGGACGCCTACGGCGAGCTCCCCCCCGGGTGAGCGCTTCAACGCCGGAATGGCCCTCATGACGGTCGGCCTGCTTGGTGCCGTCAACGTCCTGTACGGTTTTGCTGAGTTCATCGAGATCCTCTTCAGTCAAGACGGTTCTCTGCGCTGAGATGACTCGCGGCACCACGGCCGCTCCACCACCAACTGCCCTTAAGACAACCGAAGAGGAAGGCCTCTCCGTGGCACAGACCCCTTACCCCCACAACTCCTCCCAGCCCTACGACCAGCAGGGCTACGGCCAGCCTCAGCAGCCATACGGCCAGCAGCAGCCTTACGGTCAGCCGGGCTACCCGCAGCCCTATGGCCAGCAGCCCTACAACCCGAACGCCAAGTCCAAGACCACAGCGGCGCTGCTCGCCTTCTTCCTGGGCGGGTTCGGCGCGCACAGCTTCTACCGGGGCCAGATGAAGCGAGGTGCTGGTCACCTTGCTCTCATGGTCCTGACGGTTCTGCTGTTCATCGTCGGCGTGGTCATGGCTGCCTCGCACACCGACGCCTACGGTCAGATCGCCGACTCCGGGACGGTCCAGGTCGGCGACGCCGTCATCATGGCCAACCTGGTCGCCGGCGCCAACAGTCTGTGGGCCTTCGTCGAGTTCATCATGATCCTCGTGTCCAAGGACGGCTCGCTGCGCTGAGCCGCCCGCTCGCCGTCGTGAGGACGACGGCGGTGCCTGGCTGCGTCCCGCACCTCGCCTACCAACCCGCGTCAGCAGGCTGGTAGGCGAGGTGCTGTGTGCGGGGGTATCGACGTCGTCGGGCCTGGCGGAGGAGACGGAAGGCCGCCTCGAGGGCGCCGGCGAGCGAGGTGTGGCCGGCGGCAGGTATCCTCAGCCTTGGTCCATTCACCTCCTCGACCCCAGGAGCAGCCGCATGGCAACCGTGTCGTCCGAGTCCACCGTCCCCACCCCCGAGTCGGGCCTGGCCCCGCGGCCGGTCGAGCACCCTGACACCATTCAGGACGCCGCGGCGACCCCGGACCAGGAGATGCCCTACCGCGAGCTCGGCCTCAAGGACGAGGAGTACGCCTCCATCAAGGAGCTGCTGGGGCGCCGTCCCACCAACGCCGAGCTCGCCATGTACTCGGTCATGTGGTCCGAGCACTGCTCCTACAAGAGCTCCAAGATCCACTTGAAGCAGTTCGGTACCAAGGTCACGCCCCAGATGAAGGAGCACCTGCTGGTGGGCATGGGCGAGAACGCCGGCGTGGTGGACATCGGTGACGGCTGGGCCGTGACCTACAAGGTCGAGTCCCACAACCACCCCAGCTTCGTTGAGCCCTACCAGGGGGCGGCCACCGGCGTGGGCGGCATCGTGCGCGACATCATCTCCATGGGAGCGCGTCCCGTGGCCGTCATGGACCAGCTGCGCTTCGGCGCGGTGGACCACCCGGACACCGCACGCGTGGTCCACGGCGTGGTGGCCGGCGTGGGCGGCTACGGCAACTGCCTGGGACTGCCCAACATCGGCGGCGAGACCGAGTTCGACTCCTCCTACCAGGAGAACCCGCTGGTCAACGCTCTGTGCGTGGGCGTGCTGCGCCACGACGACATCCACCTGGCCAACGCCTCGGGCGCAGGCAACAAGGTGGTCCTCTTCGGTGCGCGCACCGGTGGGGACGGCATCGGCGGTGCCTCGATCCTCGCCTCGGAGTCCTTCGAGGACGGTATGCCGGCTAAGCGCCCCAGTGTCCAGGTGGGTGACCCCTTCATGGAGAAGGTCCTCATCGAGTGCTGCCTGGACCTGTTCGCCCAGGACCTGGTCCTCGGCATCCAGGACCTCGGCGCCGCCGGTATCTCCTGCGCCACGAGCGAGCTGGCCTCCAACGGCGACGGCGGCATGCACGTGGACCTGGAGAACGTGCTGCTGCGTGACCCCACGCTGACCGCTGGTGAGATCCTCATGAGCGAGTCCCAGGAGCGCATGATGGCGGTCGTGGCTCCTGACAAGCTCGAGGCCTTCATGGAGGTCATCGCCAAGTGGGACGTTGAGGCCGCGGTCATCGGTGAGGTCAACGGCTCGGGCCGCCTGACCATCGACCACTTCGGCGAGCGGATCGTGGACGTCGACCCGCGCACCGTCGCCCACGAGGGCCCCACCTACGACCGTCCCTACGCCCGCCCGGCATGGCAGGACGACCTCAACGCGGACACCTCCGAGCGCCTGGCACGCCCCGCCTCCGCCTCCGAGCTCGCGGACCAGGTGCGCGCCGTCGTCACGAGCGTCAACCAGGCCTCGACCTCCTGGGTCACCAGCCAGTATGACCGCTTTGTGCGCGGTGGCACCGCCCTGGCTCAGCCGGACGACGCCGGCGTCATCCGCGTGGACGAGGCCACCGGCCGGGGCGTGGCGATCTCCACTGACGCCAACGGCCGCTTCACCAAGCTCGACCCGGCCACCGGCGCCGCCCAGGCCTTGGCCGAGTCCTACCGTAACGTGTGCACCGTGGGCGCCACGCCGCTGGCCGTCACCGACTGCCTCAACTTCGGTTCCCCGGAGGACCCCGACGCCATGTGGCAGCTGGTCGAGGCCATCACGGGTCTGGCGGACGCCTGCCAGGTCATGGGGATCCCGGTGACTGGCGGCAACGTGTCCCTCTACAACTCCCACGGCAAGGTCAAGGGGCTCATCGACTCCTCCATCAACCCCACCCCGGTGGTCGGGGTCCTGGGCGTCATGGACGACGTACGCCGCGCCAACCCCTCGGGCTGGTTCGAGGAGGGCCTGGCCGTCATCGCCCTGGGCGCCACGGCCGATGAGCTGGACGGCTCGGCCTGGACTCGTGTGGTCCACGACCACCTCGGTGGCTTGCCCCCGCGCGTGGACCTGGAGGCCGAGATGGCGCTGGGTCGGGTGCTGCTGGCCCTGAGCCAGGCGGACGGCCCGGACGGCGAGAAGATCGTGCGCGCTGCTCATGACGTCTCCAACGGCGGTCTCATCCAGACCCTCGTGGACTCGGTGCTGCGTCACGGCGTGGGTGCGAGCATCAACCTGGCCGGCCTGGAGGGCCGCGACGAGGTGGATGACTTCACCGCCCTGTTCTCCGAGTCCGGCGCCCGCGCCGTCGTCGCCGTGCCCGAGGGCGCGGTGGCCGTGGTGGCCGCCGCCGCTGAGGCCGAGGGCGTGGCCTGGACCCGCCTGGGGACCACGGGCGGCGAGCTGCTGACGGTCGTTGGCTCAGACCTGCTGTCCGACGGCGCAGACGGCCAGCCGCTCGCCCTGGACCTGGCTGAGCTGCGCGAGGGCGTTGAGGCGACGCTGCCGGCGCTGTTCTGACCCAGCCCGTTCTGCGGCTCTGAGGGAGCTGCTCTGTGAGAGCGGCTCTGGGAGATCTGTCCACCGACACCTCCTGCTTGCGGACCGGCCCTTGCGGGCACGGCCGACGAGCAGGAGGTGTCGCTTGCTGCTGCCAGGTGAGCCCGCTGACCTCGTTGACGGGGCCTGGGAGTGCCTGGATGGGGAGCGAGGACGTTCCTGGCCTGGCGCTGGCGCCAGCCGAGGGGGCTGGTGGGGAAGGAACCGATCATGACCGCGACCGCTGACGAGGCCGTCTTCGAGGCAGACAACGTCTTTGGCAAGGGCGAGCCCAACACCGCCTACGCCCAGTTCTTCACGGGCAACAGCTACCTGAGGGCCCTCGTGACGGACCCCGACTGCGCGGTTGGGGTTGCCAACGTCACCTTTGAGCCGGGCTGCCGCAACAACTGGCACATCCACCACGCCACCTCTGGTGGAGGCCAGGTGCTCATCTGCACCGCGGGCTCGGGCTGGTACCAGGAGGAGGGCAAGGCGTCGGTGTCCCTGGAGCCGGGGACGGTCGTGTTCATCCGTGCCGGCGTCAAACACTGGCACGGGGCCAAGGCGGACTCGTGGTTCTCGCACATTGCGCTCGGCGTGCCTGGGGAGAACACCTCCAACGAGTGGCTGGAGCCGGTCGACCCCGCCCATGACGACGCCCTGGCCTGAGGATGCGGCGTGGGCCATTCGCTGAGATGTTTCATCTCAGTTTCCGGCCACGTGGGAACATATGAGTGGCGCGGGGAAGCCGCTCGCCCGATGACGTGCTCCCGGTGCCGTACACGCTGACCGAAGGAGTCCCACCATGCAGGACGTTGTCGAGAAGGTCTACGAGCAGGTCGTGGCCCGTAACCGCGGAGAGGCCGAGTTCCACCAGGCCGTCCGTGAGGTGCTGGAGTCACTGGATCCTGTCATCGCCAAGCACCCCCACTACGCCGAGGACGCCCTCCTGGAGCGCATCGTCGAGCCGGAGCGCCAGATCATGTTCCGCGTGCCGTGGGTGGACGACGCCGGAGCGGTCCACGTCAACCGCGGCTTCCGCATCGAGTTCAACTCCGCGCTCGGCCCCTACAAGGGCGGGCTGCGGTTCCACCCCTCCGTCAATGCCGGCATCATCAAGTTCCTCGGCTTTGAGCAGATCTTCAAGAACTCCCTGACCAACCAGGGCATCGGCGGCGGCAAGGGAGGCAGCGACTTCGACCCGCACGGCAAGTCCGACGCCGAGGTCATGCGCTTCTGCCAGTCCTTCATGACCGAGCTGTCCCGTCACATCGGCCCGAGCACGGACGTGCCTGCCGGTGACATCGGTGTGGGCGGCCGCGAGATCGGCTACCTTTTCGGCCAGTACAAGCGCCTGCGCAACTCCTACGACGCCGGTGTCCTGACCGGTAAGGGCCTGGCCTGGGGTGGCTCCCTGGTGCGGACCGAGGCCACCGGCTACGGCACGGTGCTCTTCGCCCAGTCGATGCTGGCCACCAAGGGCCAGACCCTGGAGGGCAAGAAGGTCGCGGTCTCGGGCTCGGGCAACGTGGCGATCTACGCCATCGAGAAGGCCCAGCAGCTCGGCGCCACCCCGATCACCTTCTCGGACTCCTCGGGCTACGTCGTCGACGAGGCGGGCGTGGACCTTGACCTGCTCAAGCAGGTCAAGGAGGTCGAGCGCGGCCGCGTGGCCGACTATGTCTCGCGCCGCCCGGGCTCGCGCCTGGTCACCGAGGGCCGTCCGTGGGACGTCCCGGTGGACGTCGCCCTGCCCTGCGCCACCCAGAACGAGCTCGACGGCGACGACGCGGCCACGCTGCTGCGTCAGGGCTGCGCCGTGGTCGCCGAGGGCGCCAACATGCCCTCCACCCCTGAGGCCGTCGAGGCCTTCCTGGGCGCGGGCATCCTCTACGCCCCCGGCAAGGCCGCGAACGCTGGCGGCGTGGCCACCTCCGCCCTGGAGATGGAGCAGAACGCCGGACGCACCCGCTGGGACTTCGCCACCGCCGAGGAGAAGCTGACCGCCATCATGGCGGACATCCACGACTCCTGCGTCGCGGCCGCTGAGGAGTACGGCCGCCCGGGTGACTACGTGCTGGGCGCCAACGCCGCCGGCTTCACCCGCGTGGCTGACGTCATGATCGCCCACGGCATCGTCTGAGCGGGCGCAGAGCCTGAGAGCCTCCCTGACAGGACCGGTCCCTGCCGGCACCACCGAGCACCCTCACAGCGTTGGCTGTGGGGGTGCTCGGCATGCGCTGGCCGTCATCGGTCTGCTCGGTGCAGGCGGTGTGCTCGTAGCGCGCCGCCGCGGTGGCGAGGACACCGGCGAGAGCACTGGCGAGGGCGACTCCCAGGAGTGAGTCACCTGCCTGCTGGGCGTGCTGTACCGGACTAGCCGGGTCGGCGCGCCCAGCAGGCCGTTGGGGCGCCGGGTGGGACGCAGGCGTACCCGGCAGGCCGCTAGGCTCGCGCTATGGCAGCACGACGACGCATCGACATCTCTGCTGGGGCCCAGGCCGTGCGTGAGTGGGCGAGTGCCCAGGACGCGGCGGACTGTGACGGGGGAGCACCGCAGGCGGCAGGTCCCTCGCAGGGCCAGGGGTCGCTGGCTGCCCGCTCGGCCCAGCGGCGCGTGACGGCGACGGCGGTGCGCTTCAGCCTTGAGGAGCTGGCGGCCTGCGCCCCCGGGCACGCCGTCGAGGTGCGCGTGCCACCCTTCGGCGCCACCCAGGCCGTGGCCGGCACGGTGCACCGGCGCGGGACACCGCCGTCGGTGGTGGAGACGGACGCCCAGACCTGGCTGCGTCTGGCCACCGGCCGCCTGGGGTGGGAGGAGGCGCTGGCCAGTGGGGCGCTGCACGCCTCAGGCGAGCGCTGCGACCTCTCGCCCTACCTGCCGCTCATGCGGGCCTGACCGAGGTTGCGGCACGCATGATTGTCACGCTTACGGCCAATCCCTCGCTGGACCGCACTGCCCAGCTGCCGACGGCGTTGGTACGCGGGGAGGTCAACCGCGTCGCCTCGGTGACGAGCCAGGCAGGCGGCAAGGGGCTCAATGTTGCCTGGGTGCTGGCGGCCGCGGGCGTGGAGACGACGGCGGTGGTGCCCGTGGGACCCGGGCCGCTGGGGCCGGCGTTGGAGACCCTGGTGGGCCCGCACATGCGTATCCGGCAGGTCGAGGTCTGTGGTGCCACCCGAGTCAACACCGCGATCACCGAGGCTGACGGCACCACGACCAAGCTCAACGAGCCCGGGGCACGTCTGAGCCTGAACGAGCAGGAGGCGGTTGAGGAGGCTGTGGTGGAGCAGGCCTCGCGGGCGTCGGTGACCTGGGTGGTGCTCTCCGGCTCCCTGCCGCCGGGAGCGCCACAGGACTGGTACGCCCGGCTGATCAGAGCCCTGAGGGCGCGGGCGCCGCAGGTGCGGATCGCCCTGGACACCTCGGACGCGGCGTTGGAGGCGGTGGCGCAGGCCTGGCCGCAGGCGGCTCCTGACCTGCTCAAACCCAATGGGTACGAGCTGGGGCAGCTGGCAGGGCTCAGTCGTGAGACAGTCTGGGCGTTGGAAGAGGATGCTGCTGCGGGCAGCTGGGCCGGCGTGCTGGAGGCGGCTGGGCGGCTGCGCGCTCGCGGGGTGGGCCGGGTGCTGGCAAGTCTCGGGGCGGCGGGCGCCGTGCTGGTGACGTCGGAAGGCGTCTGGCGTGCTCAGGCTCCGCAGGTGCGCGTGCGTTCAACGGTTGGTGCTGGTGACTCCTGCCTGGCTGGATACCTGCTGGGGCAGGTGCGTGGGCGGAGCGAGGAGCGCAGCCTGGCGGCGGCGGTGGCTTATGGCAGCGCCGCCGCGGCCCTACCGGGCACGCAGCTGCCCAGGCGGCAGGACCTACCCTCCTTCCTAGGAGCAGACCCCTTGCTATCGGGGTTTTCCGTGCAGGACCGGGGGTTTGAACCGGCATAGACCACGGTCCCACACACAAAACCACGGTTTCGATGGTGGGTGGGGTATGCCCGGCAGCACAGCCGCGAAGAGGATGAGCGGGCCACAGTATGGGAGACTGTGGCGGTGAGCCTTGGCGAGAGCATGCAGTCCACCCGCCCCGCGCCGTTGTCAGTCCTCCCGGATCCGCAGACGGCTGCCCCGACCTCCCCAGCCATTGACCTGACCCGCGAGCTGGAGCCCGCGCCGCGCGAGGAGTGCGGCGTCTTCGGCGTGTGGGCGCCAGGTGAGGAAGTCTCCCGCCTGACCTACTTCGGCCTGTACGCCCTGCAGCACCGCGGCCAGGAGGCGGCCGGCATCGCGACCTCGGACGGTTCCCACATCCTCGTCTACAAGGACCTCGGCCTGGTCTCCCAGGTCTTCGACGACCGCGCCCTGTCCAGCCTTACTGGCCACATGGCCGTCGGCCACGTGCGCTACTCGACCACCGGCGCCACCACCTGGGAGAACGCCCAGCCGATGCTCGGCCCGGTGGCCGGGTCCACCCTGGCGCTGACCCACAACGGCAACCTCACCAACACCCGCGAGCTCATGGACGCCGTGCGCGCCACGAGCGGTGAGGACCTCACCGGCGAGCTTGGCCGCGGTTCCTCCACGGACACCGCCGTCATCGCCTCCCTGATGAACCTCATCTCCGAGCGCGGCAGGCTGGAGGGGCACGACGACGTCGCCGACCTAGAGGCCACCGGCCTCTACCCCGACGGCGTCCCCGAGTCCGCCGCCCAGGCGCCCGAGCCCCCGCTCAGCGTCGCCGAGACCGCGCGCCGCGTCCTGCCGATGCTGCGCGGTGCCTTCTCCCTGGTCTTCATGGACGAGCACACCCTCTATGCCGCTCGCGACCCCCACGGCGTGCGTCCCCTGGTCCTGGGCCGCCTGGAGCGCGGCTGGGTCGTGGCCTCGGAGACCGCGGCCCTGGACATCGTGGGCGCCACCGTGGTCCGTGAGATCGAGCCCGGCGAGTTCCTGCAGATCGACGCCGACGGCGTGCGCTCCAGCCGCTTCGCCGTCACCAACCGTGCGGGCTGCGTCTTCGAGTACGTCTACCTCGCCCGCCCGGACACGAAGATCGCCGGCCGCTCGGTCATCGCCGCCCGTAACGCCATGGGCGCGGCCCTGGCCCGCGAGCACCCGGTGGAGGCGGACCTGGTCATCGCCACCCCGGAGTCCGGGACCCCGGCGGCCATCGGTTACGCCCAGGCCTCCGGCATCCACTACGGGCAGGGCCTGGTCAAGAACGCCTACGTGGGACGGACCTTCATCCAGCCCACTCAGACCCTGCGCCAGCTCGGCATCCGACTCAAGCTCAACCCCGTGCGCGAGGTCATCGAGGGCAAGCGCCTCGTGGTCGTCGACGACTCGATCGTGCGCGGCAACACCCAGCGTGCCCTGGTGCGCATGCTGCGTGAGGCCGGCGCTGCCGAGGTCCACATCCGCATCTCCTCCCCGCCAGTGATGTGGCCGTGCTTCTACGGCATCGACTTCGCCACGCGCGCCGAGCTCATCGCCACGGGCATGAGCGTGGACGAGATCCGTGAGTCCGTGGGCGCGGACTCGCTCGGCTACCTCTCGGTGGAGGGCATGGTGGAGGCCTCCGGTCAGAAGGCGGACGACCTGTGCATGGCCTGCTTCACCGGCTCCTACCCGGTCAAGCCTCCGGTTGAGGGCGTGCCGATCGGTACCCTCCCGGTCTCGCGCATGCCCTCGGTCTACCGACGCCGTCACGACGCCGCCCCCGTGCGCATCGACGAGGTGACCCGGCCAGACCTGGCCGCTGGAAGCCCCCAGCCCACCAGCCCGTCCTCAGCCAGCCCCGCCTCCGCCGCATCCCAAGGAGAGACCCGATGAGCCAGACCCCCAACCCCGCGCCCGCCGCTGACGAGCAGGGCATCACCTACGCCTCGGCCGGCGTGGACACCGCCGCCGGAGACCGCGCGGTGGAGTTGATGAAGGCCTCCTTGGCTGCCACGATGACCCCCGCCGTGGTCGGTGGGGTCGGCGGCTTCGCCGGGCTGGTTGACGTCTCGGAGCTGCGTGAGTACCGCCGCCCGCTGCTGGCCACCTCCACTGACGGCGTGGGCACCAAGGTCGCCATCGCCCAGGCCCTCGACATCCATGACACCATCGGCCAGGACCTGGTGGGCATGGTCGTCGACGACATCGTCGTGGTCGGGGCCACCCCGCTTCTCATGACGGACTACATCGCCTGTGGCCACGTGGTTCCCGAGCGCATCGCGAACATCGTGCGCGGTGTGGCGGACGCCTGCGCCGCCGTCGGCACCCCGCTGCTAGGTGGCGAGACCGCCGAGCACCCCGGTCTCATGGCTCCTGACGAGTACGACGTCGCAGGCGCGGCCACCGGCGTGGTCGAGGCCGACCGCATGCTCGGCGCCGAGCGCGTGCGGGCCGGGGACGTGCTGGTGGCCATGGCCTCCTCCGGACTGCACTCCAACGGCTACTCACTGGTGCGCCGCGTCGTCGAGCACGCCGGCTGGGGGCTGGAGCGTGAGGTCCCGGAGTTCGGGCGGACGCTGGGCCAGGAGCTGCTGGAGCCCACCGCGCTGTACACGCGCGTGTGCCTGGCCATGATCAACGCCCTGGACACCGGCGCATCTGCCGGCCCCGTCCATGCCCTGTCCCACGTCACCGGTGGCGGCCTGGCCGCCAACCTGGCCCGGGTCCTGCCGGCCGGGCTGGTCGGGGACGTCAACCGTGCGTCCTGGGTGGTGCCGCCGGTCTTCGACGTCGTGCGCCAGCTGGGCGCGGTGCCGTGGGAGGACCTGGAGGGCACGCTCAACCTGGGCGTGGGCATGGTCGCCGTCGTCGCCCCGGAGGCCGCCGAGGCGGTCATCCGCGTGGCTGAGGGCTCGGGCATCTCCGCCTGGGTGCTGGGTGAGGTCCACGAGGCAGCCGGCTACGAGGTCTCCGGGCGACTGGTCTCGGGCACCAAGGGCGTCGACGGCGGAGCCGTGGACATCTTCGGTCAGTACCGCACGGCCTGATCGGCCTGGCTGCGCTGGCAGCAGCATACGGTGGGGCCCGCCAGGTTCTCCTGGCGGGCCCCACCGCACTGCTATGAGGAAGAGGTGCTACTTGCCTGCGTCGGCAGAGCTGGTGCCCCAGTCGTCCTCATCGTCGTCAACGTTGTACTTGGAGGCCAGCTCCTCGTAGTCGATCTCGTCGTCGTCAGTCTCCGCGCCGCTGGACGCACTGACGAGCTCACGCTCGAGCGCCGCGTAGTCGGTCTCCGGGCTGAAGTACTTGAGCTTACGAGCGACCTTGGTCGCCTTGGCCTTCTGACGGCCGCGCCCCATAGGCTCGACCCCCTCCAACAATCTCTGGGCACGCTGGGCGCGCTTCACTTGGGCAAATGTGTCGTAGGCCGAGCCTACAACGGACCGATAGGTGAACACCATTCGGAGTCATTAGTGGTTGACGTGGTTCCAGCCACGTCAACCAGGCACGTCCCCGCGCGGCGGGCGGTCCAGACCCACCGCGGGCGGCCTGCGGCCTAGCGCGCGCCGCGTCGAGCGATCGCGAAGCCCGCCGCCACGGCTGCTGCCAGGCCGGCGCCGGCAACGGCCAGGGCCTTGAGCGCCTCCGGCTCGCCCTCGCGCGCCTCGGACACGGTCTGGCTGGCGCGTTCGCGCAGGTCGGTGCCGAGGTCTCGCAGGGACTGCCCGAGCTCGCGGGCGCTGGCCTTGACCTCCTGCGCCGCCTCGCGCACCTGCGCGCTAGGGGAGATACGGTCAGCCAGGGCGTCCACGCTCGCGGCGAGGTCGGCCCGCGCAGCAGCCAGCCGCGCCTGGATCTCCTCGGGCGTCTCCTCGTGCGCCGTCTGCTCCTGGCTCATGAGCGCAGCGCCTTGACGACGGCGTACAGGCTCAGGCCGGCCAGCGCGAGGGCGGCACCGGTGACGATCGCCAGCGAGCGCGGGTCGCCGTCGGCGGCGTCGTCCAGCAGGCGACGGGCGCGGTCGGCCGGGCTGGCTGCGCCCGCTTGGCCGGAGGAGCCCAGCTCGTCGACGGCGTCCTCAGCCTTGTCCCGGGCGGTATCGGCAGCGTCCTGCGCGCGCTCCTTGAGCTCGGCCAGGCCGGCGCGCACCCGCACCTTCGCCTCGTCGGCGGCCTGACGCGCCTGGGCCTTGAGCGAGGTAGGAGCCAGGCGGAAGCCCAGGTCCTCCAGGTCGCGGGAGAGCGTGCGACGGCGCTCGGCCAGCTGGGCCTCGATCTCCTCCACGGTCAGGGAGGCGGGTGCGGCAGCGGGGTTCTGGGCGGTCACTGGGCCTCTCCCTTCCTCAGGCCCGCCTGGACGGCGGTCTTGGCGGTCTCCAGGTCTTCCTTGAGACCGTCCTGCGGGGCCGGGACGTCCTGGGCTCCGGCCTGGAGCTTCTTGACGCCGACCAAGGCGAGGAAGGCGACGATGATGAGGATGACGACGGCGACGATGAGGTAGCCCGCCCACAGGGGCAGGGCGACGGCGATGGCGTGAGCGGCGGCGTCCAGCAGCAGGCCCAGCGCGTACAGGGCCAGCACGCCGGCGGCGGCGAGCAGGCCGATACCGGTCCCCATCTTGATGGCCATGCGCTTGCCCTTGGCCTTGGCCAGGTCGATCTCACCCTTGATCAGTCCAGAGACGTTCTCTGAGATGCGGGCGACGAGCTCGCCGAGCGTGGGCTGGGATGCCTCGCGCGGTGGTGTGGGGGGCAGGTTCTGGGACATAGAGGACCGACCTTCTTCTCACGATGCGACTGGCGACGAGATCGCCGGTGGGCACAACAGACATGCGAAGGCTATCGCGATCGGGCCGCCTGTGGGCGCTGGCGGGTGCTCGGCAAGGGACTTCTGGCGGACATCGGCCGGGACGCAGGCTCACAAGAAGTGCTGATGAGACTGATGGGTCCTGGTCATCCGCCGTTCATCTGTGCCCGGCACTGTGGTGCGCACGGGTGTGCAAGGACCGCGCGCCCGTCGGCGCCCTGCGCCGTCCCACCCCTGACGTCCCTGTGAGGAGTCCCTGTCATGTTCTCTGCGTCTGCGCGTCCACGCGCTGAACGACGCCGGCTGCGGCCCTGGGCCGGAGCGCTGGCTGCCAGCGTGCTCGCCCTGACCGGCACCGGCCTGGCCCTGCCGGCCACGGCTCACGCCGCCCCGGACGGCTCGAGCCTGGTCATCTCTGAGGTCTACACCTCCGGCGGCTCGGCCGGTGCCGCCTACCAGGACAAGTTCGTCGAGCTGGCCAACCCGACCGGAGCCGACCTCGCGCTGGAGGGCCTGAGCCTGTAGTACCGCTCGCCCAAGCAGAGCGCACCGGGCCTGGCCTCCAACACCTGTGCCCTGAGCGGGACGGTGAAGGCTAGGTCTGTCTTCGTCATCGCCGTCGGCAAGAGCAACGGCACGGTAGGCCAGGGCCGCCTCCTCACCTCTCCGGGCGCGCGCCAGCAGCTCGCGGTGCGTGACACGCACGTGCTCGCGGCCGGAAGCGTCCAGGAGCACGACCTCGTTACAGGCCTCCAGCACGAGCGGGGACTCAGTGACGATGACGGTGGTACGGCCCTGCCGGGCCTGGTGCACCTTGCGTGCCACACGTGACTCGGTGTGGGAGTCCAGGGCGCTGGTGGGCTCGATGAGCACGAGCGTGGGCGCCTCGGTCAGAAGTGCGCGGGCCAGGGCCACGCGCTGGCGCTGCCCGCCGGACAGTGATCTCCCCTTCTCCGTGATCATGCCAGCCAGTCCCTCCTCCAGGGAGGACCGGACGTCATGGGCATCGGCCACCTCGACGGCCTTGAGCAAGCGCTCGTCCCCAGCCTCATGGGCGGCCACCTCATGAACGTTCTGGTCCACGGCAGCCACGTTCGTGCGTCCGGACTCGGCGGCCACGAGCTGCTCGACGGCCACCGGCCCCGGCACCGCGGCCCCACGCACGTCCAGACCGGCGCGCAGCGTCCCGGTGAACAGCTGAGCGCTCGCCCCGGAGACCACGATGCTGGCGCGCACGTCCTCCAGAGGCATCTTCGCCGGCGGCCGGCCATCGAGCGTCACGGTGGGCTCGGCGTCGTCAAACCGGCCCAGACGGGTGGCCAGCGCGGCGGAGACCGACGGGTCCGAGGCGACCAGCGCCGTCGTGCGACCAGGTGCGATCCGTACCCCGGAGGCGGAGTCGACCAATGCGCCGTCGCGCGCCGAACCGTGCACGGGGTCCAGCGTCAGGCGCTCCTCGGCGCTGCCGGCCACGGGCCTGACCTGCAGGAGACGGAAGAGCTTGCGCGCACCCACGCGGGCGCGGGTGTAGTCCTGGACGGAGTTGGAGAACTCCATCAGCGGCCAGGACAGGTAGGCCGTGTAGCCGTAGAAGGTGACCAGCTCGCCGGCGCTGAGGGTGCAGGCCACCGCCATACGCGCGGCCACCCACACCACGAGGGCCACGAACAGGCCGGGCAGCAGCACCTGCAGGCTCATGAGCACCGACTGCGTACCGGCCACGCTCACTCCGCGGCGGCGCGGCTCCTGGGAGGCGTCGCGGTAGCGCTGGGCGAAGACCTCCTCACCACCGATCCCGCGCAGGATGCGCAGGCCCGCCACCGTGTCCGTGGTGATCGTGGTGACCTCGGACTGTGCCTCGCGCTGGTAGGCCTGGCGCCGTTGGAGAGGTTTGATGACCAGGGTGACGATCCAGGCGACCAGCGGCATCCCGATCAGCGCGATGAGGCCGAGCTGCACCGAGGTGCGCAGCATGAGTACGGCGACCACGAGGAAGGAGATCGCGGCACCGATCAGGCCTGGTAGGCGCTCGAGGAAATTGCCCATGTACTGCGCGTCCGAGGCCACCACCGCAGCGACCTCACCGGTAGAGACCTGCCTAGGCAGGTCTCTACCGGTCGTCGTCACCTGGCGTCCTACCAGCCGCGAGACATCGAAGGTGGTGCGCATCCAGGCATGGATACGCACGTAGGACAGGGTCGTGTCTGCCCCGGCATAGACGCAGAACAGGGCCAGCAGCCCCAGGCTGATCGTCCACACGCGCCCGCTCAGGCCGTTCTCGATCCCGGCGTCTAGGGCGGCGCCAAGGAAACCAGGGACGATGGCCTGGATGACGTTGGCGACGATTGAGGCTGCGGCTGCCAGGAGAACGGGCGTGGCGGCACGGCGAAGCAACCACCCCAGGAGACGGCCGGGCGAGGTCGCCGTGGGCTGGGGTAGCGGGTCCCCCGGCTGGGGGAGGAGATGACGGTGGCGGCCCGCCTGCGGGGCGGGGCGTGGGTGGCCGATGCGCCTGGCCCCGGCCTGCGCAGCCATACCGCTTCTGCGCGTGCCACGGCGGTAGCATCGAGGCAGCTGCCGTCCCGGTACACCCCATCCCCTCCCGGAAGGCCCGCACATGGATGCCGAACAGACCCGTCAGGCCGCGCTGGCGGCGGACCGGGACCTGGCTGCCTCGACCACCGACTTCGCCCTCCAGGCCGCCATCGCCGCGAACCGCCCGGACCTGGTTGACGCGCTCGCGCTCAACACCTCCCTCTACGCTGACCTGCGCACCTGGGTGGACGAGCAGCTGGCGGGTTCTGCCGTGCAGGCTTCCGAGCCAGCCGCGGACCAACCGGGCTCCGCGCCCGAGCAGCAGCCCCCGGCCGACGCTCTGACCTCTGGAGCAGGGACGAGCTCACCTGCGCCCGGCTCGGAGACCCCCGTCACCGCCGGACCCGAGAGCCTGAGCAGTGGTGCTCCGGCGGACGCGCTCACCTCCGCCGCCGAGGCTCACGTGCTGCCCGAGGCGGATACCGAGCCCGAGCCTGAGGATCCTGAGCTGGCCGCCGAGCCTGCCGGCTCCGCGGAGCCCGCGGTGGCACCGGCCGTGGCGGCGGCGCTCGCGGCTGACGCCGACCTGGCGACGAGCACGGCCGACTTCGCGCTCCAGGCGGCCATTGCTGAGCACCGGCCTGATCTGCACACGGCCCTGTCCTTCAACCCCCTGCTCTATCCCGACCTGCGCCAGTGGTTCGAGACGACGGGCAAGGGCTCGGCTCAGGCAGCTGGCCCGGCGGCGCAGGCGGCTGATGCCGCCATGGAGGTGGCCCCGACGTCAACGATCACCCCGGCTGCCCTCGATACGGCTCCTGCTGGCCTGACCCCGGTTCCCGTCGCGGTCTCCGGCCCCGGCGCACCGGGAGCAGCAGGTGCTCCGGTGCCTTCCAGCGCTGCCTCCGCTTCCCAGGCCTGGAGCGGCCAGCCGGTCGCCGGCGCCTCCGGTCCGGGTGAGCCGCCACAGCCGGGTACGAGCACGCGCCTGTCGCGCCAGCGGGCGTGGCTCGCGGCCGCCGTCGTCATCCTCCTGCTGGTGCTCGTGGGCGGTGGGACGGCCTGGTACATGTCCAGCCGCGACCGGGGCGCTGAGGTTGCCACCGGCTCCTCCGGGCAGGACTCCGGCGTGCAGGACGAGTCCGGCCAGGACTTCTCGGGTGACGCCAGTCAGTGCTCGCAGGACCCGGACCTCACGGTGACGGGCGTGGAAGACACCGCCTCCGGTCTGCGCGTGAGCCTGGAGGTGTCCGCGGCCTGTGAGAGCGGAGACGTCCTGTCTGGCGCGCAGAACCTCCTCACCCTCTACGCTCCCTCCTCTCCGTCCGGCAGCGGTGGGGCGGACAGCGTTGTTGCGCTGGGGCACGTGGACTTCTCAGCCGCGCCGGTGGGGGTGGCGCCCCAAGGCACGCCGGTGGCGGTCACCTTCGCCTCCTCGCAGTACTTCCGGCCTGCCGCCGAGCTCAGTCCCTCATCGATGAAGGCCGTGCTCTCGCTGGACCGCTCGGGTGCTCAGAGCACGGCGCTGGCCTCCCAGGAGACCTCCTTCACTGCCTCAGCCACGGCCGATGACGCCGCCCAGGCGGACTCTGCGGCAGCCGCGGCCCTGACCTGGCAGGAGACCAAGGATTACGACACGATCGTCTCTCGCGTCAACGGGATGTGGGTTCCGCAGATCTCCTCCAAGCGGCCCGGTCTCGTCCTCAATGGTGAGACCTGGGACAACCGGATGGTGTGGGAGCACTACCTGCGGACCCGGGCGGTCTACCCTGACGCGCTCCTGCTGAACTCGGACAGCTGGTCAGTCTTTGATGCTGGCGGGCACTGGTGGGTCATCATCGTGGCCGAGCCCTACTCCACCCCGGAGGGTGCTAACGGCTGGTGCGACGCGCAGGGCATCTCCAAGGACGACTGCTTCGCCAAGCAGATCTCCGTGGGCGGATCTTCCAAGGGCACGACCAAGCTGCGCTAGCGGCAGCCAGATCGGTGTCACGATCCCGGGTGATTCTCCCCGGCAGGGCCTTCCGCCGCGTAGATAGGACCGCGGTTCCGCAGAGATCCGCGGAAGCACGCACCTGTTGGAGGCTGCCCCGGGCGAGGGCTTACGCAATCGCCCGGGATTGTGACAGCGGAGTCCTAATGCTGCGCCTTGAGCGCCAGCACTCGCCGGGCGGCGGCCGCGACCTGCTCGGCGAAGGCCGGATCTGCCTGAGCCTCAGCGATGAGCGCGTCCAGCATGGCTGGGGCGACGGAGGAGTCGGCGGCGGCCAGCACAATGTCGCAGCCCGCGCGTACAGCGAGCACCGCACGCCGGGCCGGCGTCCAGGCCTTGACCTGTGCGGCCGCGGCAACGTCATCGGTGATGACCACGCCCGTAAAGCCCATCTCACCGCGCAGCAGCTCGGTCACCACGGTGGGGGAGAAGACCGCCGGGGCCTCAGGATCGATGAGTGAGTAGAAGGCGGAGGAGATCATGACCACCTCGGCGCCGGCAGCGATGACCTGGGCGAAGACCTCGAGCGCCGCATCGCCACGGGTGGTGACGGAGTCCGTGACCTGCGCAGTCACGTCCGTGTTGCCGATGGTGCGTCCGAGCCCCGGGAAGTGCTTGATGACGGGGACCACCCCGGCTTGAGTCATCCCGGCGTTGAAGGCCACCACGTGCTCGGCGACGCTGCCCGCCTCCGATCCGTACTGACGGTCCCAGTGGCCGATTGGGGCGTTCGAGCTCGGGTCAGCGATGTCAACGAGGTCAGCCACCGGCGCCAGGTTCATCGTCACGCCCGCCGCGGCGAGCTCGGTGGCCCAGCCCGTCGCCGCCGTGCTGAGCTCGGCGGCAGGCCAGGAGCCCTGCGTGGTGGCCTCGGGGATCTTGGTAAACCCGGCGCCGGACAGGACCTGAACGTTGCCGCCCTCCTGGTCCGTGGCGACGAGGAGAGGCACGCTCGGACCGGCGGCTGCGGCGCGGGCCGTGAGCGCGTCCACCAGGGCGCGGGTGGCCGTGACCCCGGCGGAGGAGCGGCCGGCCAGGAAGACTCCGCCCACCTGCCGAGCGAGCAGGGAGTCGAGCGCTTGGGCACTGCCGGTGGCTGGCAGGCCCACCATGAGCAGCTGGCCGGCCATCTGCTCGATGCTCCACCCTGCCACCGGGTCGGCACCGACCTCGGGGGAGGGGGTGGTCTCGGGCGTCGGGACGGCCGATGGTGTCGCGGACGCGGTGGAGGGCTCCGGAGCCGCTGTGGGCGTGGGGGCGGACTTGCGCGGCCAGGCCAGCACCGCTGTAGTGCCGGCGGCGGCCGTGGCGATGAGGGCTGTGGCGCCGAGCGCAGCACGGCGGGACAGGCGGGAACGGGAATGGGCCGATGGGGAAACGTGCCTCATGGCAGCGACCTTAGCCGGCTGGAGGTGCTACTCCCAGCCGAGTTCGTGGAGTCGGTCGTCGTCGATGCCGAAGTGGTGGGCGATCTCGTGGATGACGGTCACTGTGATCTCCTCGACCAGCTCCTCGCGGCTCGTGCACCAGCGCTCCAGGGGACCTTTGAAGATGAAGATGCGATCGGGCAGGACGAGGGACCAAGAGGTGTCGCGTTCGGTCAAGGGGACGCCGTCGTACAGGCCGAGCAGCGTCGGGCGGCCGAGCTCGTCATAGTCCTCGCGGCGCAGCATGTCCGGCTCGGGCTCGTCCTGGACGAGGATGACGACGTTGTCCATGGCCTCGGCGAGGTCGGGTGGCAGGCTGTCGAGAGCGTCGCCAACAGCGTCCTCGAAGTCAGCGTCAGGCAGGTGGACCGGGCTCATGTGTCCAGCCTGCCACGAGGTCGGGGCGGGGCTGGCGGGGACGTGGTCTGAGCCTCCGTCTCAGGGCGCTGGCGGCGTGAGCGTGGGCAGGTGGTGGGGTCAGTGAGTTGGTAGTCGAGGCAAAGCGCGGTATTGCGCCACTTTCTCGCGGTGAGCAGCGTCACGGCATTTTGATTTGCGTGAGCGCCGACCGGCCCCTTAGTGTTCTACCCGGTTCGAGGCGCGACGACGCCAAGGGCACCAGGCCCCCATCGTCTAGCGGCCTAGGACCCCGCCCTTTCACGGCGGTAGCACGGGTTCGAATCCCGTTGGGGGTACGGCTCGTGCGAGTGAAAACGGCTCGCAAGAGCAGGGCTTCGTGCCACACGAGGCCTCGTGGCGCAGTTGGTTAGCGCGCCGCCCTGTCACGGCGGAGGTCGCGGGTTCAAGTCCCGTCGAGGTCGCGGAAGCGAGTCGGCCCGGTCATCATGGCCGGGCCGACTCCATCCAAGGCTCTGTAGCTCAGTTGGTAGAGCGTTCGACTGAAAATCGAAAGGTCACCGGATCGACGCCGGTCGGAGCCACCGCGAAAGGCCCGGATCCTACGAGGATCCGGGCCTTCGTCGTACCTGGGCGAGGTGGGCGAGGGCCTCTGTGGTGGGTTTCGGGGTGGCGTCGGTTAAGGCCCTCAACAGTCGGTTCGGGTGTGGCGGGGATGGGGATCGACTGTCCAGGGCCTGAAGCGACGAAGATGCGGCGGCGTGCGGGGGCTTTGGTGCGTGGGTTGGGTGATTGGTACGTGCTTTGGCGAATACGACGGCCTCTAGGGGTGGCAGAAGGGCACGTACTCATGGCGTGGGCACGCACCCATCGGGGAAGGCACGTTCGAACCGGGCATCTGGAAGCGGTGGTGCTGCCTGGTCCGCCTGCTGCGACCGACACCCTCGTCCGAGACCTGTACCGGGCTGCCAACCAGCGGGCGGCCGAGCCGAAGCAGACCGCCGTGAGCAGTGGGGCTACACCATCAAGGAATGCACCCTGCCCGATATGATCTGCTATCAGCCAGGGCGCGGATCTCACAAGGAACCGGGCCTTCGTTTTGCCTGTGGATCTCCAGGGCGTCTGGTGTCCTGAGCGGCACAGTCTGTGAGACCCTCGAAGCGCGCGGATCTCGCGCCTCCCCCAACCTTGCTCAGGAGCCCTCCGTGGATGCGATGACCGCCATGCTCATGTCGATCGGGACCGGGACGGCCTCAGGCCTGCGGCCCTACCTGACGGTTCTGGTCATGTCTGTGGCCGGGCTCGCGGTTCCAGACTCCACCGGTGGCTTCCTCCACCAGGTCGATGCCGCGATCCCGCCTGCGATCGCGAACCCGTGGGTGGCGGTGATTTGCCTGGTGCTCGCGCTGGGCGACGGCGGCCTGGACAAGGTCATCGGGGTGAACCTCCCCCTTGAGGGAATCAACCAGGTCCTGCGTCCCGTCTTCGGGGTGCTGGTGGGTGTGGGGCTCGGTTCTCAGGTGAATGCGGGCACGATGGTGGTGGCGGGCCTGCTTGGTGGAGCGACGGCGTTGCCCGTGAGCCTGGGGAAGGGAGCGGCCACGGCCGGCTCGACGGCACTGGCTCCCTCGGCCACGCTCCAGGTGCTGCGGAGCATCGGGGAGGACATTGGCGCGGTGGTGCTGGCCGTGCTGGCGATCGTGGCGCCCCTGCTGGCGGCCGTGCTTGCGCTGGTCGTGGTGGTCATGGCGGTCAAGGTGGTCGTCATGGTGCGTCGTGCGCTCAGGAGACGGCGAGGCTCTGGCGCCGTGTAGGGCGGTGCATGGCGCAGGGCCTTGGCTGGGGTATGGGGAGGGCATTATCATGCTGTATCTCCCTTGTCTGCGCCCTGAGTCTCCCCGGTTCGGTGTGGGCAGTCGTGATCGATGAGGATGGTTCCCCATGAGGCTTCCCAAGTCTGTTCTTGGTGTCCTTGCTGCGGGTGCGTTGTTGCTTGGTGGCGCGGTGCCTGCTGTGGCTGAGGACGCGGTTCCCGGTGACGGGCCGACGACGTCGGCGTCTGCCCCTGCTGATGAAGTGGGGAGGGGTGTTGAGTCTGAGGATGTAGACGGTTCTGCGGGCGGCGGCGATGGCGCGGCTGGGCGTGATGGTGCGTCGCAGTCTCGTGCTAGGTCGGCTGTGGATCGTGCGGCGGTTGGGTCGTATGATGACTCGACGTTGAAGGTTGACTTCCGGATCATCAACCTGGAGCCGGACAACACGATCAATGACAACTCTGAGTTCTGGGTGGAGAAGACCGTCAACGCGACGGTTGACCTGAAGGTCTCGGGATCAGGCGCGGATGCGATTATCCGTAACCCGTGGTTGATGATCACGGTGCCCAAGGGGAAGATCAAGGATCTGAAGTTCGCGGACTCGCAGAACGCCTACCAGACCGTCCAGATTCTCGAGGACCAGGTCGACCCGGATAACGCGTACATCATTTACAAGTACGACCAGTTCACGGGTGCCTCGTCCGCGGCTTATCCGGCTCCGTTCCTCTTTGACGGCGCGAAGACCTCAGATGGCGACAAGATCACGGTGAAGGCCGTGGTGCTGGACGCGACGGGCGTTGAGAATCGGAATGACGCCGACAAGAAGAGCGTCCTGGAGACAGCGAAGTCTCTGCCGGTGCTCTACAGTGCGGAGAAGACGTACAAGGCCCGCAAGATTGAGGCGACGTATAACTGGGCGAACCTTGCAACTGACAACGGAAATCCGTTTCATGACGGAGGACAGAGGACGCGGCTCGTCTATGATCAAAGTCTTACCGATGACAATGGCAAGGTGGTAAAGGAGAACAATCAGATCTTCGTCTACCGCAAGCTCGATACTGCTGACAGCCAGACAACGGGCGAGGATGGACAGAAGGCTCGCTTTACTTTCTCCTTCGTCATTAACCCTCCTGCTGTTGAAGGCAATCAGAGTTGGTATTTTAATAAACCTCAGACCCTCACGGCCGTCTTTAAGCTGCCCGACAATGTCGAACCTGCAAGGGCCACGCTGAGGGATAAGGGAGAAGCACAATGCGATGGCTCCTCAAGATGGTTCTATGACAAGGCGACCAATACACTCTCGCTTCGAGAGAAAAATGGAAATTATGGGGGGTCATCTGCCTGGCGTTGGGATCGACTCGGACGATCTTATGTGAGTGATGTCTATCTTCGTCTGAAGAATGTTCCCTACTGGGATGGCAGTAAAGACAGCATTGAAGAGCGCAATGCGAAGCTGGTCAACATTCCCATTGATTTCATCATGGACCAAGGTCTGGACAGTGAGAACAAGTTCTATTCGTCGACGGCTCACCTGCTGGTAGAAAAGGAAGTTTACCAGGGAGCGGGTACATTTAGTACCTCAAAGATGTATCGTAATAGCTGGGCAACTGCTAGTGATATCTACCTAGGTGGAGGCAGCTATGAGCAACCGCTCAACCTTTTGGGAGGTAATTACACCATTCGAAACGGCGTCATCTCCGATCGTCTGGGCAATGACCAGTCCCAGATTGGTCTCTACTACAACACGGACCTGAATAACACCAATAATGGCTCGTCTCCTACCAACCCTGACGGTGGGGCTGTCAACAAGATCGTGTCCTACGAGGACTATCTGGACATTCCGGAGAAGATTCAGGCGGGCGAGCAGGGGAACACCTACTACGAAAAGTTCCAGATCAATAACATCTTCTTTAGAAATAACAATCTGCCGTCCGCGGATGACGCAAAGCGGCAGGAGAAGGCTGACGCCACAATCAATCAGGTCAACAGCACGAGCAACACGCTCTATGGCATCAAGGGTGACGGCTCCAAGATCGCTATCGCGAAGAATCTGAAGTACCGTCAGGTCGTTGATATTCACGACACGGCTCGCCAGTACAAGGGGCTTTCGCTCGAGTTTGATGATCCTCTTGTCCTGGACAATGTCTCGCTGAATATACTGACCAGTATCCAGCCCACTGTCGAGGAAAAAGCAAAGTACAACTCACCTGGCTATGCTCCCCACGAGTACCGGACTGGATACAAGGTGACCTTCCGCGACGTTAATGACAAGGAAGCGACCTGGGACAGGCCGAGGGATCCAGGCGCGCTGACGAACATCAACACTATTACGCCGCGCGTCAGGATGGGAGTGCCGAACGATGTCTCGGTTCCCTTTAAGGCCGAGGGGACTTTTGTCGACTATAGATTCACTCTCGCCGGATATGCGGGCGATGGCAATTGGGGTGCTCTGTCGGAGTACACCGGCGGTGCCGTCGTTCTTCTGCCTCCCGCGTTTAGCTACGCGGGTACGACAGAAAAGTTTGGGGACTATAACAATGAGGAGCTGGGAGATAAGCGCAATCCGCAGGTTATCGAGAATTACAAGGGGACCGGTCGGACAGCACTCATCTACTCAGATATCCGCTTTGTTCCAAAAAGCACGGTTCTTGACGATTTGATTCTGGCGCCAAAGCTCGAGGTGTCAAAGTATGCCCAGCGAGGCAACAATCAGGTCGATGTCTACTACCTGTATGACCACAACGACGAGATCAAGCCGTTGGGCGAGTCGCAGTATTACGCGGACGAGCTCGACCTGGATAACGACGGGGACACGACCGAGCTGTTTGCTCACATGGCTTCCCAGATTAACTACATTCCGCCGTTGGAGATGGTCGTCACCCATCAGGTAGGTATGGACCTGAACACCATGGCTTTGGCCACGACTGGTGACCTGGGCTATGACTACCGGTACGGCATCACGATGCTCAACAACACGATCAACGACGTGACGAGCGCACACGTCATTGGTGTGCTGCCTCAGAAGGGTGACAAGGTCATCGCCCCTAACCAGGCGGGTGAGTATGGAGACCGTGGTTCCACCTACGGCGTGACCCTGTCGAAGTTCCTAGAGGATGAAGAAGAGAACATCGAGCCGCTCAAGAGGTTCGACGTCTACTACCAGACTCAGTCCCACCAGGGCGACATCAACGGTCTGCGCGACGGTTCCTGGCTCACCAAGGAGGAGGTGGGTGACGTCTCGAAGGTGAAGGCCTACAAGTTGGTCCTCAAGCCTGGTGAGGTCATCAAGGCCAAGGAGGAGATCAAGCTGTACACCACGGCGAAGATCCCCTTCGACACCACCCTCATCCCTGAGGAGGAGGAGAACGCTGACGTCGCGGTGAGCACGCTAGCCTTCTCTACCGACGGGCAGATCTTCTCCGAGGGCAACAAGGTCCAGACCAGGTACACCTCGTACGAGGTCAATGGTCGTTACTTCTTCGACAAGGACAAGGATGGGGTCTACGAGGAGGGGACGGATACTCCCCTGGCGAACCGGACGCTGACGCTTGTGAGCAACGAGGCCGCCCTGGATCGGGATGCTGAGAGTGTCCCGGGCGAGGTGCTCAACCCTGACGGCTCGAAGATTGAGATTGAGACGAATGCGGAGGGTAAGTACTCGGCGCCGGTGTACCGGCGTGGTGAGTACCGTCTGTACACGGAGAAGTCCCACTTCGAGGACTTCGTCACCGCGGTTCCGGCCTCGCCGGAGGCTGGTGCGGAGGTGCAGAACCTTGACGCGGCTACGATCGAAGGTGATACAGGTAAGACCACTGGCTTTGCCCTCAACCCTGCCTCACGTGTCGCGACGAGGAATGTTGCGGTGACTGGTGACCCGGGTTCGATCACGGTGACGAAGACCGCCGCGAGTGAGGACGATAACCCGGATTCGGGCAAGCCGCTTGCTGGCGCGGTGTTCAGGCTGACCACCACCGATGGCAAGACGGTGACCGACTTCAACGGCAAGCCGGTTACGAACGTGACCACGGGTACTGACGGCAAGGCGAAGTTTGGGCACCTGCCTCTGGGCACCTACCGGGTGTCGGAGGTGACGGCACCGACCGGTTACGTTCTCAATGCGCAGGCTCAGGATATGACGCTGACCAAGGACACGGCGGACGGGACTGTCTCGCTTGCTAACAGCTTGGAGCGTACGACGGTCAAGGTCGCCAAGACCTGGAGCGACAACGACAACCAGGACGGCCAGCGTCCGGACTCTGTGACGGTCAGGCTCCTCGCCGACGGTGAGGTCGTGGACAATCAGACGTTGACGCTGAATGCCGAGAGCGAATGGAAGGGCTCCTTCTCTGGCCTGCCCAAGTTCAAGGCCGGCAAGGAGATCGCCTACACGGTCTCTGAGGACGAGGTGTCTGGCTACTCCACGGCCTACTCGGGTACTGCTGCTGGTGGTTTCACGGTGACGAACACGATCACTGGGAAGGTGTCTGTCGCGGTGACGAAGGCCTGGGCCGGTATTGACGCTGACGCGGCTCCGGCCGTGTTGGTGCAGCTGTACGCCGACGGTGTGGCCTCTGGTGACCCGGTCACCTTGGACGGTAACGCTGAGGATGGCTCCTGGAGCCACATCTTTGAGGGCCTGGACCAGTACACGGCTGAGGGTAAGGCGATCGCCTACACGGTGGCCGAGCAGGGCGTCGAGAACGGCAAGTTGTCGGCTGGTGGCCACGACTACACGGTCAAGGTCGCGCAGGACGGTGACTCGTGGACGGTCACGAACACTATGGAGAACCCGAAGACCTCTGTCTCCGGAAAGAAGGTGTGGGACGACGCCGATAACCAGGACGGGATCCGGCCCGACTCCGTGACGGTCGAGCTCCTCGCAAACGGTGCCGCCACGGGTAAGACGGTGGAGGTGCCCGCAGATGGTGACGGGTCCTTCACCTTCACCGGCCTGCCGACCTTCGACGCCAAGGGCATCGAGATCGCCTACAGCGTGGACGAGGTGGGTGTGCCTGAGGGGTATGAGAAGAGCATCGAGGGCACCACGATCACCAACACCCACACCCCGGCGGTGCGCACGGTGAGCGTGACCAAGGCGTGGGACGACCTGGATGATGCTCATGGCCTGCGCCCCGAGAGTGTGAGGGTGCGTCTGCTGGCTGACGGTGAGGACACTGGTAAGAGTGTCGAGCTGTCTGCCGCCAATGAGTGGGCGGGCGTGTTCGATGGCCTGCCGGTGAACAAGGCTGGTAAGGAGGTCGTGTACTCGGTGGTTGAGGATGCGGTTGCTGGTTACGAGGCCACTATCACCGGTAGCGCGGATGAGGGGCTGACGGTGACGAACACGCTGGTGCGTGGTGTGGTGTCGTTGGTGAAGACCGACGCTGCTGGTGCGCCTCTGGTGGGTGCGGTCTTTGAGCTGCGCACCACTACCGGGCAGGTGCTGGACACCGTGACCAGTGGCGCGGACGGCCGGGTGGTGTTCGAGGGTGTTCCTGCTGGTTCCTACCGTGTGGTGGAGACCCAGGCGCCGGCGGGCTACGTCCTGTCTGGTTGGGCCAAGGCTGCTGTGATCGACCGGATGGGCGTGAGTGTGGATCTGGGTCGTGTGGTCAACACACCCGTCCCAGCCAAGCCTGTGGGGCCGGTGGCTTCGTTGGGCAAGCGTCTGCCGGTCACGGGTGTGGACGTGGCGGTCGGGGTGGTTGCTGTGGGCCTGGTGGGCCTGGGTGGCCTGCTGATCCGTCGCCGCCGCGCCTGAACCAACCAGCCCCGGGGGTCGGGCCTGGTCTGGTTGTTGAGTCTGGTGGGTGTGCTGGCGCTGGTGAGCGTGCCAGCACGCCTGCTGGCCGGGTAGACGGTCCTTGTGACGGGGTTGGTGATGTGCCGCGCCTGTGACTGGTGGGGTTGTCTGCCTGGTGGGCTGTGGGTGGGTGCCTGTGCCTCATCGAGGGTGCTTGCCTGCGGCTGTGATAGGGGAGAGGAGGGGGTGATGCCCAGGTGACTGGGTGTCACCCCCTCCTCATGCCTGCCCACCGCACCCGAACCGAGTGTCCAGGGCCTGAACCGGCTCTTCACGGTTGAGGGTGTAGGGGTGGGCGGGGTGTCTTGTGGTGGTGTGGGTCGAGGTCCCCTGATGATGGGAGTTCCTACACCGCCCATCCAGAAGACCTCGACATGCCTGACGTTACCTTCTCCCGTCCCGAGCGCCGTTTCGAGGGTGTCACTGTGGTCGGGGTGGATGAGCGCGTGTGGCGCCGCACCCGCCGCGGTGACAAGTACGTCACCGTGATCATCGACCTGACCCCCATCACGAA
>NZ_PKHA01000012.1:0-69954 GCF_002861525.1 Actinomyces urogenitalis
AAGAACGTCCTCGACCGACGGTCCTGGAGCACACGAGAGGAACTACGGCTGGCGATCGTGTCCTGGATCGAGGGGAAGTACCACCGCAAACGCCGTCAACGCCGGCTCGGGAAACTCACCCCCGTCGAGTTCGAACTCATCATGAAACCAACCGCAACACTGGCGGCATAAACCCGGAGGTCAACCAAACCTTCAGCAGTCCCCAGCGGGGGTAGAAGTCCGCTCATCATCGAGGACCCCGACGTCTATCCCCAGCTACCCCCCATCACCGGCGCGCCCACACTCAACTCTGAAGAGCCAGTGAAAGACGCCGTAGTTGCGCCCCTTAGTCCCATTGGTGACAGACATCTGAAGTTTCGAACCATCGTCTGTGACGCTGAGTCCCTGATTGGCTCGGTACCAACGAGGGCCATCGCCTTCGGTGACGAAGATGGGTCCCATCGAAGCCTTTCCAAAATCCTCTGCGCGCATACCAAGGATGCCGCCTAGGGTCATATCCCGCCCGAAGAAACCAGTGAGGCTCTTGTCGTTGACAAGCTTGATGTCGACGAGCTTGGGGGTCTGGCTCGGATCCGTCACGGGAATCTGCTCGCCATCGCGCTCAACGGTCAGCCCATAATTGAGAATCCAGGTCTGAGCGATCATCGGGTCAAGGCGTTCGTTGCCCTCCCCAACGGAACCCGTATCGTGTTTAACGCCAGTTGGCATCACAAAGGACAGAACCGAGTAAAAGCGGCCATATACGGCTGCACTGTCCCCAGCAGCGTCGCGTGCCGACTTGGTGGCGTAGAACGCGCCTGTCGTTGCGTTGTAGTAACCGGAGAGCTTGAGCCCATCATCTCGGGGTCCTGTGTGCTATTGAAGAGATTGTAGTGACCCTCCACCGTTCCAGAAACGGATTGAGGGACTTCGGAGGTCTTGGCGCTCTGCTCGCTGTCCTCAACCAGCCATGAGGTGCGTTTAACCGTCACTTCATCTTTGTTGCCCGTCCTTGCCTGGGTGATCACAAGAGTGTTTGTGGAGACACCCGGGTTGGAGTCTACGACCGTCTGGTCACCACTTAGTGTGACGTAGGGGATATCATCAATAACGACCGTTTTGATCTTGGTGTTCAATAGCCATGATTGGTAGCCATCGACGTTATAGGCGCCATCAAAGACCCAGCCGTCCATGGTGGTGTAACTCGCCGAGGTCTTTGTGATCAGAAACTCGTGGTGCACCACTGTGTTCGTGAAGCCACTGTAGGTGCTGTCCTTGTTGATCTCGATAGCGGTCTCAACCTCGAAGGTGAGGTTCTGATTGGTCAGCGGGTTCTCATCGGCCGGCGTCATCTTGACGGAGGCGAGAGTTGAGTTCTCGGCGGCCTAGTTCTCAGCTCTGCCGCTGCTATCAGTGGCAGATGCTGTGCGGGGGGGGGGTAGTACGAGGGACGCTACTGCCAGGAGCAGCGTGAACAGCGCTAAGGGTGAGCGCACGACGCGTGTCATGCCTGCTGTCCTTCCAGGTTGAAGGCTCGGCCGCAGCCAGTCAGGGGAGGGAGAGGGAAAGTCGGGGAGGCCAAGGACTGTGTACAGGTCATGAAAAGGCTAAGTGACGGGCGAAGGGTGCAGCAAGCGGCGTCGCCAGGCGAACCGAGAGCCTGGAGCGCGCACGGGCAAGCCCCCGGGGGTACCCGGTTCACCTGCTGTGGTGAGCTGGGCGCCGCCCGGGGGCTTGCGTGCCGCGTGCCGGCTGCTCAGATCCAGGAGCCGAGCCACATATGCATGCGCCAGAAGCTGTAGCTCACGGTCTGGCCCGTCCAGATCGGCCACCACAGCACAGCACAGACCAGTGCTGCGACGACTACGGCTCCCACCAGCCACACGCCCTCGGTTCGTGTGCGCCACACCGGTACCCCGGTCCAGGCCTCGGGTAGGCCGCGCCGCGTTGGGCGCATCCCGAATCCCACCTGGGTCGCGAGCCAGCCCCGCGGCGCGGGACGCTCGGGACCGATCCTGCCCTCTGCCAGAGCGCCCTCCTGCGCCAGGGCCAGAGGAGAGCCGGGAACGGGCCTCAGCCAGCCGGTCATCACCCCGAGGGCCAAGGTGAGTACGAGGACCACGAAGGGCACGAAGGCCACCGTGTAGAAGGTGAAGATCGTGCGGTCACCGTAGAGGAACCAGGGCAGGTACAGGCCTACGTACCCGATGAGCGCCGCCCACATGCGCCAGTCACGCCGTCGCCATGCCAGCACGACCAGGCAGAAGGCGAGCGCCACCACGGCGCTCCACCACACGGCGATGTTCCCGATCGAGGTCACGGCCTGGACGCACTGGTCCGAGCCGCAGCCTGCCCCCGTCATCTCCTCGGTTCCCCGCCAGTAGAAGGAGGTCGGGCGCCACTGCACCAGCCAGCCGATCGGCTTGGACATATACGGGTGGGTGGAGTCCAGGCTGACGTGGAAGCGGTACATGGACAGGTGGTACTCCAGCAGGTCGTTGAGGGAGTCAGGCAGCCAGGACCGCACGGGCGTGCCCGCCTGGCGCATCTGCTCGGCCCACCCGTGCTTGTAGGCGCCCGCGTGCGTGAACCATGACCACCAGCCGGCCACGTACACGGCAAAGGCCACGGGCACCAGGTGGAGGAAGTCCAGGCCTCCACGGTGGAGGATGCCGTCAGCCAGCCAGCTGCGCGCCTCAAGCCGACGCAGGGCCGTGAGGTCCCAGACCACCACGAGGATTCCCACCGCGGCTAGCAGGTAGGCGCCGGACCACTTGATCGAGCAGGTCAGTCCTGCGTTCAGCCCTGCTGCCAGCAGCCAGGGCCGCAGCAGCGGAAGTGGAGCCCAGGCGCCGGGCAGGGTCCCATCGAGCCCGGCAGCGAGCCGGGAGCGGAACCACTCGCGGTCACGCACCAGGCAGTAGACGGTCAGCAGCCCGAACAGCCCGATGAACACGTCCAGCAGGCCGATGCGCGACTCGGTGATCCCGACGCCGTCGACCGCCAGCAGCAGTCCTGCCACCCCGGCCAGGGCCGGAGAGTGGGTGAGCCGGAGCGTGAGCCGGGCCAGCAGCGCCACGGTGAGGATCCCGGCCACCGCGGGCATGAAGCGCCAGCCAAAGGAGGAGTCCGCCCCAAAGATCTCCATCCCCAGCCCAATGAGCCACTTCCCCAGCTGCGGGTGGACGATGTAGGAGGGGTCCGTCGTCAGGGCTGAGAAGTCCCCCTTGGCGAACAGGGCGTCCGCCCCGTCCTTCCAGGTCGACTCGTAGCCGTTGTGCCACAGGGCGTAGGCGTCCTTGACGTAGTAGATCTCGTCGAACATGAGCGAGTGGGGATGGCTCAGGCTGATCAGGCGCGTCAGCGCCGCCACCACTGTCACCACGGCCGTCACCACCCAGCCGCGCAGGCGCACGGCGGGTGCCAGCGTCCAGCCCAGAGGATTCAGTCCCAGGCGTTCGCGCAGGAAGGTCTCGCTACGCGGCTGCGGCTCAGCGGGCTCGATGTTGCCTGCCTCGCCGCTGTCCCCGTCGAGGCCGTCAGTCAGCTCCTCGATGGCGGCCTGCGGGACCTGCGCGGTGGCGGCTGTGACCTGCTCGGCCTGCGCCGTCGGCTCAGGCCTGTCGCCCTCCGAAGGGCTCGGGGCGGAAGGGGGCACGGCTGCTGGCTCGTTCACGCCGCGAGTCTAGGGAACCAGCCATACTGAGCCCATGACTGAGGCCCCGCACCCTGATCGTGCCGACTCCACGCCTGCGACGCAGGAGGCACCGGCCGCCCCGCGCGCCGGCGTCATTACGCTGGCGGCCACGCCGATCGGCAACGTCGCGGATGCCTCGCAGCGGCTGTGCGCGGGACTCGCCGAGGCCGACCTCATCGCGGCCGAGGACACGCGTCGGCTGCTCAACCTCGCTCAGCGCCTGGGCATCCACGTAGCCGGGCGCGTCATCGCCTTCCACGAGCACAACGAGCGCGAGCGCGCCGGCGAGCTGATCGAGGCGGCCCGAGCCGGCCAGCGCGTCCTCATGGTCTCTGATGCCGGGATGCCCTCCGTCTCCGACCCCGGCTACCGGCTCGTCACCGCGGCAGCGCAGGCGGGTGTCCCCGTCACCGTGGCCCCCGGTCCCTCTGCGGTGCTCACCGCCCTCGCCTTGTCCGGTCTTGCCTCGGACCGCTTCTGCTTCGAGGGCTTCCTGCCTCGTAAGCCTGGCGAGCAGCGCCGCGCCCTGGAGCAGCTGGCCGGCGAGGAACGCACCATGGTCTTCTTTGAGTCGCCCCGCCGTGTCCATGCCACCCTGGAGGTCATGGCCGAGGTTCTGGGGGCCGGGCGGCAGGCGGCGATGTGCCGTGAACTGACCAAGACCTACGAGGAGGTGCGTCGCGCCACACTGGGTGAACTCGCGGCGGCGACGGCGGCCGGTGCCCTGGGTGAGATCGTCCTGGTGGTGGCCGGGGGACAGTCGGTGCAGGCCGATCCGCGCGACGCCGCCCGCCAGGCCCTGGCTCTGGCTGACGCCGGACAGCGGCTCAAGACGGCCGCCGCTGAGGTGGCCCGACAGTCGGGGCTGCGCCCGAATGAGGTCTACCGGGCTGCGCTCGCGCTACGCGACGAGCGGGCCCAGGACTGATCCTGGGCCCGCTCGCCGGCGAGAGCCTGGGGGCTTGGCCTGCCTGCGCCGTCGGCTCAGGAGCGTGGGCCGGGGCTGGCTTGCCGGAGGCCCTCAGACCACGATATCGGGGTAAGCAGGGGAGGGCTCAGGGGCGGAACTGCTGACCGTTCTGGTAGGGGGCGACGCCCGGCTGCGGCACGGACTGGGGGTAACCGGGCCGGGAGTAGGCCGGCCCCATGGCCTGAGCCTGGAGGATCCTGCGGTTGCGTGAACGGCGCACGAGGAGCCAGACGAGGCCGCCGATGAGCAGGCCGGCCCCCAGGAAACCGCCCAGCACCGATCCGACGGCGCCAACGGCCATCCGGCCGATCTCCTTGGCGTTGGTGGCCTCGCCGAGGAAGATCGGCTCGTTGCCGGAGGCCGTGCAGGCGATCGTGTAGGAGCCGGAGACGGTGGGGATGAAGGTAGACAGGAGCTTGTGGTCGTTGACCTCGATCGAGGAGTGGACCTCGATGAGCGGGACCTCGACTCCGTCGGGGTCGGCCACCGTGCACTGGGCGGCGGGGAGGGAGCTGGAGTAGATGCCGTAGACGCTGCCGGTCCTCAGCTCGGCTGCGACCGCGCTGCCGGACGGGATCTGGGACAGGGCCGAGGAGACCTGGGCGACGGAGACGACCGATCCGACGAGGACAGCCGCTGCTGCCACCAGGAGGACCACGCCGACGATGATGAGGGCGAGCGGCCCCTTCTTTCCCTTGATGCCGGGGACGGAGGTAGGCGGTGCCGCAGCGTAGGCGGGTGCCGGCGTCGTGTAGGGGCCGGGTGGTGTCTGCGGTGCGGAGGCGTAGGGCGATCCGGAGGCAGGAGGAGTGGACATCGTCAGGCCTTTGGTCGGAGTGCGTGTGGGGCGCAGGGCGCCGCTTGTAGCGCCCAGGGTAGGGGCCAGGCCGCCGTAGGGCCTCCTCCTGCGGAATGAGGGCGCCGCAGCGTCAAGGAGGAGAAACGGGGCCGGCGCTGGGCGGGATAGGCTTTGCCCCATGAGCCACATCCTGTCCGCGGTCGCCTGGCCTTACGCCAACGGCCCCCGCCACATCGGTCACGTCGCCGGCTTCGGAGTCCCCTCCGACGTCTTCTCCCGCTACATGCGCATGGCTGGTCACGACGTCCTCATGGTCTCGGGCACGGATGAGCACGGCACCCCGATCCTCGTGGCGGCCGACGAGGAGGGCATCAGCGCCCGCGAGCTGGCTGACCGCAACAACCGCCTCATCGTGGAGGACCTGGTCGCCCTCGGCCTGTCCTACGACTTGTTCACCCGCACCACCGCCGGCAACCACTACCGGGTGGTGCAGGAGATGTTCCGCACCGTGCGCGACAACGGCTACATGGTGGAGCAGGTGACGCGCTCGGCCATCAGCCCGTCGACCGGTCGCACCCTGCCCGACCGCTACATCGAGGGCACCTGCCCCATCTGCGGCACCCCTGGCGCCCGCGGCGACCAGTGCGACGCCTGCGGCAACCAGCTCGACCCCACCGACCTGATCGATCCCCACTCGCGGATCAACGGTGAGGTGCCTGAGTTCGTCGAGTCCAACCACTGGTTCCTTGACCTGCCGGCGCTAGCCGAGGCCCTGGGGGCCTGGCTGGACGAGCGCGAGGCCTCTGGCACCTGGCGCCCCAACGTCATCCGCTTCTCCAAGAACATCCTGGAGGAGATCCGCCCGCGTGCCATGACCCGAGACATCGACTGGGGGATCCCGGTCCCCGGCTGGGAGGACCAGCCCACCAAGCGCCTGTACGTGTGGTTCGACGCCGTCATCGGGTACCTGTCCGCCTCCATCGAGTGGGCCCGGCGCACCGGGGACCCCGAGGCCTGGCGCCAGTGGTGGAACGACCCGCAGGCCCTGTCCTACTACTTCATGGGCAAGGACAACATCGTCTTCCACTCCCAGATCTGGCCCGCCGAGCTCCTGGGCTACAACGGTCAGGGGGACAAGGGTGGGCACAGCGGTGAGCTGGGCGTGCTCAACCTGCCCACCGAGGTGGTCTCCAGCGAGTTCCTCACCATGGAGGGACGTAAGTTCTCCTCCTCCCACGGCATCGTCATCTACGTGCGTGACTTCCTGGCTCGCTACCAGGCTGACGCCCTGCGCTACTTCATCTCCGCCGCGGGGCCTGAGACCGCGGACGCTGACTTCACCTGGGCCGAGTTCGTGCGCCGCACCAACGGTGAGCTCGTGGCCGGCTGGGGCAACCTGGTCAACCGCACGGCCTCGATGATCCACAAGCGCTTCGGTGAAATCCCCGAGCCGGGCGAGCTGGAGGAGATCGACCGCGTCCTGCTGGACTCCATCGAGACTGGCTTCACCACGGTCGGCGAGCTCATCCGCCACCACCGCCAGAAGGCGGCTCTGGCCGAGGCCATGCGGCTGGTGGGTGAGGCCAACAAGTACGTGGCGGACACCGAGCCCTTCAAGCTCAAGAGCGAGGAGCAGCTGCCGCGCCTGGCCACGATCTTGCACACCCTGGCCCAGGCGGTGGCGGACCTCAACCTCATGCTCTCCCCCTTCCTGCCCCACGCGGCCAACGACGTCGACCGCATCCTGGGAGGTGCGGGCGAGATCGCTCCGATGCCGCACATCGAGGAGGTGGCCGAGCTTGACCTCGAGGTCCTGCCTGCCGCCTTCGACGGCCGCGACGGCTACCCGATCATCACTGGCGACTACACCGGTGCTCCGACCTGGGGCCGCCACGAGGTGGTGGTCGGTACCCCGATCGCCAAGCCCTCGCCGGTCTTCGTCAAGCTCGATGAGGCCATCGTGGAGGAGGAGCTGGCCCGGTACGCCGACTCCCGTCCTGACGACGTCACCGGCGCCTGAGGGCCCGCGCCGCTGATGAGCCGCAAGCACCGCGACCGCTCCTGGCCGCCGGCCGACGCCGTCGCCCCACTGGCGGGTGAGGTGACGGACAACCACACTCACCTGCCGGTTCCCGGGCTGCCGGCCAGCGGGCCGGGCAGCCAGGAGCCGCTGACCGCGGCCGAGCTGGTGGCTCGGGCGGCCGAGGTGGGCGTGACGCGCGTGGTCACCTCGGCCTGCGAGACGCCGACCTGGGCCGGCTCGGTGGAGCTGGCGCGGAGCCTGCCGGGGGTGCGCGTGGCGCTGGCCGTCCACCCCAACGAGGCCGTGCTCCACGCCGGCGTGCGCGAGGTCGGGCCGGACGGACTGGAGCCCGCTGCGGCCCCTCACCACGACGAGCCTGTGGACGCCGCCATGGCGCGGCTGGAGGCGACGATCCGGGAGTGCCGGGACGTCGTCGTCTCCGTGGGGGAGAGCGGGCTGGACTACTTCCGCACCGGCGAGCGTGGCCGCCAGGTCCAGCGCGAGGCCTTCCGGGCGCATATCGCCCTGGCCAAGGAGCTCGGGCTGGCGCTGCAGATCCACGACCGTGACGCGCACGAGGACTGCGTGCAGGTGCTCCTGGCCGACGGCGCCCCTGAGCGCACCGTCTTCCACTGCTTCTCCGGTGGGGCCGAGCTAGCCCGAGCGTGCGCCGAGCACGGCTGGTACGCCTCGGTGGCCGGGCCGGTGACCTATCCGGCCAATGAGGAGCTGCGCTCTGCGCTGGCCCTGGTTCCGAGCGAGCTGCTCCTGGTTGAGACCGACGCCCCCTATCTGCCTCCCAAGGCGTGGCGCGGGCGTCCCAACGCCTCCTACCTCATGGGAGACACGGTCCGTTTCCTGGCTGCCTCACGCGAGGTGGATGAGGCTGCGCTGTGCCAGATGCTGGCACGCAACACTGAGGCGGTGTACGGCCGCTGGCGAGCGGCGCCGTCGGGCCAGGTACGGGGCGGAGGCGTGGAGCGCCGTCGTTCCTCGTCGATGTGGTGAGGACACGCCGCATGTGATCAATTCGTGATCAAATTTATTGCGGGAGCCTGGTGCATCGGCTACCGTCGTTGCCGGTCCCCTAAGGTGAGGAAGTTTAATCGTGGGTCGTCACTCTCAGAGCAGCTCTGTCAGCACGACGCTCGTCGGTCTCGGAGCACTGGCTCAGCGGAGTCTGACCTCGGGCTCTCGTGACCACGGCCGCCGTCGTGCTGAGGGCCCTGCGCGCACCTCGATGACGCCCGTCATGATGCGTGCCGGTGGTACCGCTGCCACCCTGGCGCTGGCCGTCTCCGGTGGTGCCTACGCCGCGGTCAACGCCTCCGGCACGGACGTGCGCCCTCTCAGTGAGACGCAGACCCAGCTGCGAGCGATCGGCGCGCAGTCCGAGAGCGCGACGGCGCAGACGGCCAGCCTCACGGTCTCGGGCGCACAGTCTCAGGTCTCGACCGTGACTGAGGACGTCGAGCAGCCCTACGAGACCGTCGAGGAGCGCACGGACACGCTCCTGGAGGGCGAGACCCAGGTCAAGACCGCAGGCGTCAACGGCGTGGTCCGCACGACCTACCAGGTCACCACCACTGACGGCACCGAGACCTCGCGCGAGGTCCTGTCCCAGGTCACTGTGAGTCAGAAGGTGGACGAGGTCGTCCTCGTGGGCACCGGTACCGCTGCGACGACGGCGGGACTGGCGGCCGCTGGTACGGATGCCGCCTCCGCCCAGGCTATCGCTCGCTCGATGCTCTCCTCCTACGGCTGGGGGGACGAGCAGTTCTCCTGCCTGGTCAACCTGTGGACCCGCGAGTCGAGGTGGAACTACCAGGCGCAGAACTCCTCCTCTGGCGCCTACGGCATTCCTCAGGCGCTGCCCGGCTCGAAGATGGCCTCGGCTGGCTCGGACTGGGCGAGCAACCCTGCCACGCAGATCACCTGGGGCCTGGGATACATCTCTGGGCGCTACGGCAGCCCGTGCGGCGCCTGGGCCCACTCCCAGAGCGTCGGCTGGTACTGATTCCTGGGCGCCGGCGAGTGTGCAGGTAGGTGCACGGGTGTGCACCTTGGGACTGCACACTCAAGGGTGCACCTGCACACTCGCGATGAGAACCGGGGCGTGAGAAGCCTCATTGTGCGCGTCGTGATCTTTTCGTTACCGTGATGGCTCCCGACGAAAGGACGGTTCTCATTGTGGGACACCGCACCTCAGCTCATTCCACGCACGCTCACCACGCCGAGCACGGGCGCTGCGGCGCTCACCACCACGCTGCGGCGAGCGACCACCACGTACTGCGCAGCTCCCTGCTGCGCGCCGGTGGGATCGCCAGCGTGCTCGCGATCGTGGTCAGCGGTGGAGCCTACGCGGCTGTCCAGGCAGCCGGCCCCGATATCGCGCCCTTGAGCGCCGCGCGGGCCAGCCTGACCGGGATCGGGTCCGCGGCGCAGGCCACAGACGGCCAGGAGGCGTCAGCCTCGATCGGTCTGACTGTCACGGGTGCTCAGACCACGGTCTCTACCGTGACCGAGGACTCTGAGCAGGCCTTTGAGACTGTTCGCGAGGAGACCGCCTCCCTGCCCGAGGGGGAGACCCAGGTCAAGACGGCAGGTGTCAACGGCGTGGTCCGCACCACCTACCAGGTCACGTCCCAGGGCGGGCAGGAGGCCTCACGCGAGGTGCTGTCCCAGGTGACCGTCACGCCCGCCACCCAGGAGGTCATCCTCGTGGGCACCGCCTCGGCCTCCTCTGCCACCACCTCGACCACCGCGGACTCCAGCGCCGGCGCAGCCTCGGGCGATGTGTGGGCGGCGCTGGCCCAGTGCGAGTCCGGTGGCAACCCGGCGACCAACACCGGTAACGGCTACTACGGCATGTATCAGTTCTCCCTGAGCACCTGGCAGGCGCTGGGAGGCACCGGCCTGCCCTCGGAGGCCAGCGCTGAGGCGCAGACCGCCATGGCGCAGAAGCTCCAGGCCCGCTCCGGCTGGGGCCAGTGGCCCGGCTGCAACTCACGCCTGGGCCTGCGCTGAGGCCGCAGCCCTCGGGTCGGCCAGGCCGTTACGCTGGCCCCATGCCCGAACCCACTGTGCAGCCCGACGGCGCCGCCTCCGGTCTCCTTGGGCCTGCCGACGTCCGTGCGCTGAGCCAGGCCCTTGGGGTGCGCCCCACCAAGACCTTGGGGCAGAACTTCGTTCACGATGCCGGAACCGTGCGCCGCATCGTACGCGCCGCCGGCGTGCGCAACGGTGAGACGGTTCTGGAGGTCGGCCCAGGCCTGGGCTCGCTCACCCTGGCCATCCTGGAGGCCGGAGCCAGCGTCATCGCCGTCGAGATCGACCCGCCGCTCGCGCAGGCCCTGCCCGTGACCGTCGCCCAGCGCATGCCTGAGGCAGCCGGGCGCCTGCGGGTGGTGGGAGCCGATGCGCTGAGCATTGACGGCCCCGCCGCTCTCGGGCTCGCCGATGGTGACCCGCTGCCCACGCGCCTGGTGGCCAACCTGCCCTACAACGTCGCCGTCCCCGTCCTGCTGACCCTGCTGGCCGCCTTGCCGAGCCTGGAGTCGGTCACCGTCATGGTGCAGGCTGAGGTCGCCGACCGTCTGGCCGCCGGCCCCGGCTCCAAGGTCTACGGCGTGCCCTCGGTCAAGGCCGCCTGGTACGCCTCCGCTCGCCGGACCATCACCATCGGTCGCACCGTCTTCTGGCCGGTTCCCAACGTCGACTCCGCCCTAGTGGAGCTGGTGCGCCGCGAGCCGCCGAGCACCCGAGCCAGCCGCGAGGCCGTCTTCGCCGTCGTCGATGCCGCATTCGCCCAGCGACGCAAGACCCTGCGCCAGGCCCTGGCCGGCCTCGCTGGGAGCCCGCAGGCAGCCGAGGCTGCGATCCGGGCGGCCGGCATCGACCCGACCCGGCGTGGCGAGACCCTCGACGTCCACGACTTCGCCGCCCTGGCTGAGGCCCTGGAGGACCAGGGATCCGACCCCAAGGAGGAGACAACCCGATGAGCCACCTGCGCGTTGTCCCCGGTGGCGCCCCGCGCGCCGCCGGCCCCAAGGCCGGCTCGGCAAGCTCCGTGCGCGTCGAGGCCCCCGGCAAGGTCAACCTCTTCCTGTCCTGCGGCGCCCCTGGCGCGGACGGCTACCACCCGCTGACCACGGTGTTCCAGGCTGTGCGGCTCATCGAGACCGTCACCGCCCGGCGCCAGGCCGCTGACGCCCGCGGCGCCGTCACCCTCACGCTGGCCGAGCCTGACGACGCCGTCCCCACTGACGAGCGTAACCTCGCCGTCCGCGCCGCCCGCCTGCTCGCACGCGAGACCGGCGTGGAGGAGGGCGTTGACCTGCTCGTGCGCAAGCGCGTGCCGGTGGCCGGCGGGATGGCGGGTGGTTCGGCCGACGCCGCGGCCACGCTTCTGGCCTGCAACCAGCTGTGGGGCACCGGCCTCGCTCTGGGTGAGCTCATGGAGCTCGCCACCCAGCTCGGTGCGGACTGCGCCTTCCCCCTCATCGGCTCGGCCGCCGTCGGACACGGCCGCGGGGACCAGCTCAGCCCTCTCATGACGCGCGGCACCTACCACTGGGTCTTTGCCACGGCGCGGCAGGGTCTGTCCACGCCGGAGGTTTTTACCCGCCTGGACCAGATACGCGCGCAGCACGAGGCCGCCGAGGCCCAGCCCACGCAGGCCCCCGACGCCGTCGGCGCGCCGGCCGGGCAGGCTGAGCCGGCCGCACCGGAGCCGGTCCCCGAGGAGCTCACCGCCGCCCTACGCAGCGGTGATGCCCGGGCCCTGGCCGCCACCATGCACAACGACCTGCAGGCTGCCGCCCTCGACCTGCGCCCTGAGCTCGCCGAGGTCATCGAGGTCGCCGAGGCCGCCGGCGCGCTGCGGGCCATCGTCTCCGGTTCCGGCCCCACCATCGCGGCCCTGGTCGCGGACACCGGCGCCGCGATGCGCGTATCCCGTGCGCTTTCGGCCTGCGAGCTGGTGGCTGACACCGTGCGGGCAGACGCCCCGGTGGCAGGCGCGAGGGCGGTGGGCTGATGGCGCACCTGCTTGGCCTGGAGTCCATCAGCGTCATGGTGGGCTCGCGCATCCTGCTCGATGACGTCACCTTGGGTATCGAGGACGGCACCCGGGTGGGCGTGCTCGGCCCCAACGGTGCGGGCAAGTCCACGCTGCTGTCAGTCCTGGCCGGAACCCGTCCGGTCGACGGCGGACGCGTCACCCGCGCCGGGGACACCCGCGTGGCCATGCTCACCCAGACTGACGACTTTGCCCCCGGTGCCACGGTGCGCCAGGCGGTCCACGGCGACGTGCCCGAGCACGTGTGGGCCTGCGACCCGGCCGTGCGCGACGTGCACGCCGGGTTGCTGGCGGACCTCGACCTGGACGCCGAGGTCGCCCGGCTCTCCGGCGGCCAGCGTCGCCGGGTCGCGCTCGCGGCCGTACTCACCGCTCCTAGCGACGTCATCATCCTGGACGAGCCGACCAACCACCTTGACGTCGAGGGCGTGGACTGGCTGGCCCGGCACCTCAATACCCGCTTCTCCGGGCGCCGGGCCTCCACCGGCGCGCTGGTCACCGTCACCCACGACCGCTGGTTCCTCGACGCTATCTGCACCAATGTGTGGGAGGTCGTGCCGGGGATCGACCCAGGCGGCGGTCGCCCTCAGGTGCCCGGTCGCATCGAGACCTACGACGGCGGTTACGCCGCCTACGTCCTGGCGCGCGCTGAGCGGGCCCGACAGGCCGCCGTCGCCGCTGAGAAGCGGGAGAACCTCCTGCGCAAGGAGCTGGCCTGGCTGCGCCGGGGCGCGCCCGCGCGCACCTCCAAGCCCCGCTTCCGCATCAACGCCGCCGAGGCGCTGATCGCCGACGTCCCGCCGCCGCGCGACAGTGTTGAGCTCATGGCCATGGCGACTGCGCGCCTGGGCAAGAAGGTGCTCGACCTGGAGGACGTCACCGTGCGCTACCCGCTGGAGGGCGGCGGTGAGCGTGAGGTCCTGCGCAAGGTCACCTGGCGCCTGGCGCCGGGCGAGCGCGTGGGGATCGTCGGTGTCAACGGAGCGGGGAAGACCACGCTGCTGCGTCTGCTTGAGGGCGTCCAGGAGCCGAGCGAGGGGCGTGTGGTGCGCGGCAAGACCGTCAAGGTGGCCACGCTGTCTCAGTCCACCCACGAGCTCGACTCGCTGGCCGACATGCGCGTGGTCGAGGCTGTGGCGATGGTGAGCGAGCACGTGAGCGTGGGTGGCAAGGAGCTGACGGCTGCCCAGCTCGTTGAGCGCCTGGGATTTACGCGTCAGCGCGCCTGGACGCGCGTGGGCGAGGTCTCCGGCGGTGAGCGCAGGCGTCTGCAGCTGCTGCGCCTGCTTATGACCGAGCCCAATGTGCTGCTGCTCGATGAGCCCACCAATGACCTGGACACGGACACGCTCGCTGCGGTGGAGGACATCCTCGACTCCTTCCCCGGCACGCTGGTTGTGGTCTCTCACGACCGCTACCTCCTGGAGCGCGTCACTGACCACCAGGTCGCTCTCCTGGGGGATGGGAGCGTGCGCGACCTGCCCGGCGGCGTCGAGCAGTACCTCCAGCTGCGGCGCGAGGCTGAGGGCTGCGCAGGCGCCCCCGCCCGCTCGGCCTCGGCATCGGCGGGGAACGACGGCGCAGCGGCGGGAGGAGCTGGATCAGCTGGGCTGACGGGCGCCGCGCGGCGTGAGGCCCAGAAGAACGTGGCTCGCATCGAGCGCAAGATGGACAAGGCCGCCCAGGCGGTGGAGGCGCTGCACGCCAGGATGGAGCAGGTCTCCGCCGATCCGGCGCGTGTGGGGGAGCTGGTCGAGCTGGGCCGCCAGCTGGCGGCTGCCGAGGCTGAGCAGGCCGAGCTGGAGACCCAGTGGCTGGAGGCGGCCGAGGTCCTGGAGCAGTAGCTGACGGGGAAGGCCCGGGCGAGGTTGGGGCAGGTGCCTTTGGCTACCATCCGCGTCGCTCGTTCCTCGCTCCGCTCCCGCCAGACCCGCCATGCCTGCAGGCACCTGCCCCAGCCTCGCCCCTGGCATCGCGGCCGATCCTGGCCCCGGATCAGCCGCTACTGGCCGGTGCTGGTGGCTTCGTCGTCGCCGCTGTCGGCGTGCTCGCGCAGCTGGGGCCGCGGCTCCATGGCCTTGAGCCCGTTCCAGGCGAGGTTGACCATATGGGCAGCCACCTCCTCCTTGCTCATCCGGCGGTTCTCCAGCCACCACCAGGCCGGTGAGGAGACGATGCCCACGAGCATCTGCGCGTACAGCGGCGCGGTGCGCGGGTCGAGGTCGTGGGCCGAGAACTGCTCGGCCAGGATCCCTGAGACCTGGATCGCGACGTCGGCCAGCAGGGTCGAGTACGTCCCGGCCGCGCGGTCGGTGGAGGAGGACAGCAACCTGAAGCCGTCGGGAGAGTCCTCGATGTAGGTCAGCAGCGCCAGCGCGGCGCGCTCGACCACGGCCGAGGGCGGGGCCGGGGAGGACAGGGCCGCGGTGATGGTGGAGGAGATCGTGCTCAGCTCGCGGTCCACGATGACGGCGTACAGGCCCTCCTTGCCGCCAAAGTGCTCGTAGACCACGGGCTTGGAGACCTTGGCGCGGCTGGCGACCTCTTCGATGGAGGTGCCGTCAAAGCCCTTCTCGGCAAACAGGCCGCGGGCGACGTCAATCAGCTGCTCGCGCCTCTCGCTGGCACTCATCCGGGTCCGTTTGCTCGCTTTGGTCGACATAACACCATCATGCCGTCTTCTGCGTGCGCCGCCGGCAGCGCGGGCATGAGAGGATGTGACGGCCTTGCCGTCCCGCGCTCGTACGGGCAGGATGACGACGGCTGATCCGCCCTGGTGTAGTGGCAGCACGCAGGCCTTTGGAGCCTTGAGGCCCGGGTTCGAACCCTGGGGGCGGAGCGAGTGCGGGCCCAGGAGGGCGTGGTGGGTGGCATCCGCCCCGACGTCGTAGAATGGCCTTGCACTGCGCCCGATACGTCCGTGTCAGTCCCCACGCGCGTGGGGCAGGCACGCTCACCAGCGAGAAGAGGACCCGTGGTACCCACTGCCCCCGCTGCCGTCATCGTCATGGCTGCCGGTCAGGGAACCCGCATGCGTTCGGCCACCCCGAAGGTCCTGCACCGCATCGGTGGACGCAGCCTCGTCGGCCACGCAGTCAGTGCCGCTCGTGGACTGGACCCCGAGCACCTCGTCGTCGTCGTGCGTCACCAGCGTGACGCCGTCGTCGCTCACCTGGCTCAGGTCGCTCCGGATGCTGTGCCCGCGGACCAGGATGAGATCCCCGGGACCGGGCGCGCCGTGGCCTGCGGCCTGGCGGCGCTTCCTGGGGACCTGGACGGCGCCGTCGTCGTGACCTCCGGTGACGTCCCCCTGCTGGACACGGCCACACTGGAGGCGCTGGTCGCCCAGCACGTGGACCGCGGTGACGCCGTGACGTTGCTGACCACCGAGCTGGAGGACCCCACCGGATACGGCCGCGTCATCCGGGCGACCACCAGCGCCCCGGACGCTGACCCGCTGGCTGTGGCCGCCGTCGTCGAGCACCGGGACGCCACCCCTGCCCAGCGGGCGGTGCGTGAGATCAACGCCGGTGTCTACGTCTTTGACGCCGCCTTCCTGCGCCGCACCCTGGCCAGCCTCGGTACGGACAACGACCAGGGCGAGGTCTATCTCACCGACGTCGTCGCCGCGGCCTGGCAGGCCGGGCGTTCCACCTCCGCGCTGACCGTGAGCGATCACTGGCTCGTCGAGGGCTGCAACGACCGGGCCCAGCTGGCCAGCCTCGGCGCTGAGCTCAATCGGCGCGTGCTGGCCCGGTGGATGGCTCAGGGCGTCGGCGTGGTCGATCCGGCCTCGACCTGGGTGGACGTGGACGCCACGCTGGCCCAGGACGTCATGCTGGAGCCCGGTGTGCTCGTGCATGGACGCACCCGCATCGGGCAGGGCGCCGTCGTCGGGGCATACTCCATTCTTGAGGACGCTGACGTCCCGGCAGGCGCCGTCGTCGCGCCATACAGCCAGCTTGACGCCAACGAACCACAGACCTCAGCTGCCGTGGACCAGGCACGGCACTGATCGCGTGACAGGACACTCCACACGCAGGAACCAGGTCCCCAGGGGACTCGAGAGGGGTACTCGCTCATGACGGGCATCATCACCAGCGGCGAGAAGCGACTCGTCATCGTCTCGGGGCGCGCGCACCCCCAGCTGGCGGCCGACGTCGCAGCCGAGCTGGGGACGGAGGTGCTGTCCTCGACCTCCTACGACTTTGCCAACGGCGAGACCTACGTCCGCTTCAACGAGTCCGTACGTGGCTGCGACGTGTTCGTCATGCAGTCTCACGGCGACCGCGTCAACGACTGGCTCATGGAGCAGCTCATCATGGTCGACGCGCTCAAGCGCGCCTCGGCCAAGCGTATCAGCGTGGTGGCGCCCTTCTTCCCCTACGCCCGCCAGGACAAGAAGCACCTGGGGCGTGAGCCCATCAGCGCGCGCCTGGTGGCGGACCTGTACAAGCAGGCCGGTGCCGACCGCCTCATGAGTGTGGACCTGCACACCAGCCAGGAGCAGGGCTTCTTCGACGGGCCCTGGGACCACCTGTGGGCCCAGCCGGTTCTCGTGGACTACATCCGCGGCCGGGTTGATCCTGCCAACACCACCGTGGTCTCGCCGGATGCGGGCCGTATCCGTGTGGCTGAGCGCTGGGCGAACTCCCTGGGAGGCACGCCGCTGGCCTTCGTCCACAAGACGCGTGACATCACCCGGCCCAACGAGTCGGTGGCCAACCGCGTGGTTGGTGAGGTCGCGGGTCGCTCCTGCGTCCTGGTTGATGACATGATCGACACCGGCGGCACCATCGCCAAGGCGGTCAAGGTGCTGCTGGACTCCGGCGCCAAGGACGTCATCGTCGCGGCCACGCACGGCGTGCTCTCCGGCCCGGCCGTGGAGCGTCTGTCCACCTCGGGTGCGCGTGAGGTTGTCATCACCGACACCCTGCCGATCTCTGAGGTCAAGCGCTTCGACCAGCTGACGGTGCTGCCGATCGCCCCGCTGCTGGCCCGGGCGATCCGCGCCGTCTTCGACGACGGGTCGGTGACCTCGCTGTTCGAGACTGCTGGGGTGTGAGGCGTTGCCTGCCGGGTTTCCTTGCGTGAGGTAACCGGGGTCTGAGGCGTTGCCTGCTCTTCCTCCCTGCCTTCCCGCGTGTACGACTGCAGGATGGCGGAGCTGACCGACTTGCGGGAGCTCCTCCCTTCCTTCCCACGTGTATGACGCCGCGTCACCAGCTTGTGGTGGCGCGGCGTCGTTGTGGGTGTGGGTCTGGTCCGTGTTGTTGCTGCCCCTCTGTTTTTGTCGCTACCCGTCGTCTGCGGTCGCTACCTCTCTCCTTCTGCCGCTACCCCTTTGTTTCCTTCGCACCCCCTCTGCGCGCGCTGCGGGGTGGCGGAGGACGGGAAGGGGCGGCGACGGAAGGGAAAGGGTGGCGGGGGAAGGGAAACCACGGACAGGCTGGGGATCGTGCAGATGCACCTGTGGTGCTGTGGAGAGAGCGCGGCGTCGTGCCGTAGTGTGGAGGTCAGCAGCCCGGAGCGGGGAGGGGGGCAACATGGCACAGCGGACTTATCTGACCACAACCTACGTGCGCGTCTCAGACCAGCATCAGCTGCACGAGATGACTGATCTTCTTCGCGAGATGTTCGTCGAGGCGGTTCGGGATGTTGCTGATGTCTGCGTCGATGACGTGCGGGCGGCGTCATCCCTGTGCTCAGTGGTTGTCACGCTTCGTGTGGAGGCGGAAGGAGCGCAAGCGGCCGCTGATCGCGCTGACCGGATTTATGACACAGCCATGAACCTCATGGGTCAACGGGCGGATGGACTCGTGCAGCGTCAGTCCTCGCTGACATATGCATAGGTGTCGTCATGGGGAGTGGACCGCGCGGTGAGCCGTCGACAGACAGAATTCTGACGCTGCGGGCTCGCCGGTGGATCGAGGGCAACGCTAGTGATCTGCTCTCGCTGCTGGCGGCGCTTCTTCTTCTCATTCCGAGCCTTTTCAACGGTGAGGACAGCACCGGGTGGCACGGACGTACATGGTGGTGGCTGACTGCTCTGGTCTTGGCGATCGTGCTCATGATCGTGTCAGTGGTGTGGAAGGTCAGAATCCGACCAACGCGAGAACAGCTGTTAGCCGAGGCCGATCGGCTATCTGAGCACCAGGAGCGTTGGCGCCGGGAGCTGCGCGAGGCGGTGCGTGTGGTCGCGATGGAGCTCTTTGTCCACACTGTTGCCCGTCCTACAGAGGCACGTGTCACGGTGTACTTCCATCGGGATGGCGGTTTCGTCCAGGTTGCTCGGGCTTCGCGCAACCCAAAGCTTGATACGGCGGGACGGGTTCGTTATCCGGACAACGTTGGGGTGATCGCGCAGGTATGGGAGAACGGTGCGGCAGTTGTCACGGGGTTGTCGGGTGATCGGGACGAGTGGGTGAGAAGCGCGGTCGAAGAATATGGGCTGGATCCTCTCGACGCTGAGAACGTTGCGGATCGCATGATGAGCCGATCAATCGTCGGAAAGCGGCTGGAGCACGGGCGAGGGTTATCGGGCATCTTGCTCGTTGAGCCCCTGTCTCCACGCGGTGTCTCTGGGCAGACTCTCGACCTTCTCAATGGTGACGAGCCTTTGGCCAAGAGCCTGCTGTCTGTGTTGAACGAGGTTCTTGACGTGATGAGTGAGAACTTCGAAGAAGCAGCAGATGATGGGGTGGTTCCCTCGTTGTTTGAGACTGCTGGGGTGTGAGGCGTTGCTTGTTCTTCCTCCCGTCCTTCCCGCGTGTATGACCACAGGGTGGCGGAGCTGACCGGCTTGCGGGAGCTCCTCCCTTCCTTCCCGCGTGTATGGCGCCGCGTCACCAGCTTGTGGTGGCGCGGCGTCATTGTGGGTGTGGGCCTGGTCGGTGTTGTCGCTACCCCATTGTTTCCTTCGCACCCCCTCTACGCGCGCTACGGGGTGGCGGAGGAAACAAAGGGGTAGCGGGGGAGGCAGAGGGGTAGCGATGGGCGCTCAGGGGCAGCGCAGCCCCTCGTGCGACGGCCCCGCACGCCCTAGAATCCCCGGCGATGCGACTGACCGCCCTCCTTCCTGTTCTCCTGACCGACCCGACGACCGCCGCACTCGTGAGCGCCGCGGGCTCGTCCGCGCGCACGGACCGCACCACCGTGGTCGCGTGTGGGGCCCGGCCAGCCGTCCTGGCCGCCATGGCGCTGGGTGAGGACGGGGTCGCCAGAGCCGTCGGCTCCGTCCACGCCACGGCCGCCGCGCGCCCAGACGCCGCCGCGTCCCAGAGTCAGGGCACACCTTTGCTGGTCATCACCGCGACCACCCGTGAGGCGGAGGAGACCGCCGCGGCGCTGACCTGCTACCTGCCTGAGAGTGACGTCGCTGTTTTCCCCGCCTGGGAGACCTTGCCCCACGAGCGTCTGTCCCCTCGAGCGGACACCGTGGCCACCCGTCTGTCCGTCCTGCGTCGCCTGGCTCATCCCGAGGACGGCGACGCCGGCGCAGACGGTCCCGGAACCGCAGCCGACCCCTCGCGCGGCCCCATCCGGGTCCTGGTTGTCCCCGTGCGCGCGTTGCTGGCCCCCGTGGTTGATGGCCTGGGGGAGCTCGAGCCCATCCACCTGGCCCCGGGCCTGGAGCTCGGGCTGGAGGCCACGGCCCAGCGTCTGGCCGACGCCGCCTACACGCGGGTCGACATGGTGGAGAACCGCGGCGAGTTCGCCGTGCGTGGCGGCATCCTCGACGTCTTTCCCCCGACCCAGCCCCGGCCGGTGCGTGTGGACTTCTTCGGTGACGAGATTGAGTCCGTCTCCTCCTTTGCCGTCGCCGACCAGCGCACGATCGAGGAGGTCGGTGCGGTCACCGCGACCGCCTGCCGCGAGATCCTGCTGACCGAGGAGGTGCGAGGGCGCGCCAAGCGCCTTATGGGCGTCATTCCTTCCGCGGCCGACATGCTGGAGAAGATCGCCGCCGGCATCCCGGTTGAGGGGATGGAGTCCCTCGCTCCTGTTCTCGTGCCCCGGATGGTGCCCCTGCTTGACCTCGTCGGTGACCGGCTCGTCGTCGGCCTGGAGCCTGAGCGAGTGCGTAAGCGGGCCGAGGACCTGACCGCCACCACCCAGGAGTTCCTCGCCGCTGCCTGGACCTCGGCCGCCTCGGGAGGCCAGGCTCCGGTGGACCTGTCCGCCGCCGCCTTCGCTCACCTGGCCGAGGCACGCGGCCTGGCGCTGTCCACCAACCGCGGCTGGTGGTCCTTCACTTCCCTCAAGGCCAGCCCGGACACCGTCGAGCTCGACCTGCGTGACCCGCGTGGTTACGCAGGCAGCCTTGACGAGGCGGTCACGGACCTGGGCCGCCTGGCGCGCGAGGGCTGGAGTGTCGTCGTCGCTACCGATGGCCCCGGCCCCGGCCGGCGCATGGCCCAGCTGCTGGGCGACGGCGGAGTGCCGGCCCGGATCGTCACCCAGCTTGACGAGCCCGCAGACCTCGGCGCGGCTCGCGATGACGGCGGGGTGGAGGGCGACGGCGTCGTGCGCGTCACGCAGGCCAGCGCCGGTCACGGCTTCGTGGCCGAGGACCTGCGCCTGGCCCTCATTGCCGAGTCTGACCTGACCGGGCGAGCCTCGGCCGGGCCGCGCTCGCGCAAGGTGATGCCCGCCCGGCGCTCGCGGCGCAGCGTCGACCCGCTCTCCTTGCACTCCGGTGACCTTGTGGTCCACGCCCAGCACGGTGTGGGGCGCTTTGTTGAGCTCATGCGCCGCAACGTGGGCACCGGCAAGAACGCCGCCACTCGCGAGTACGTGGTCATCGAGTACGCCCCCTCCAAGCGGGGCCAGCCCGGCGACCGCCTGCTTGTGCCCACCGACGCCCTGGACCAGGTGAGCAAGTACGTGGGCGGGGACAACCCGACCCTGAACAGGATGGGCGGGGCGGACTGGGCCAAGACCAAGTCCAAGGCCCGCAAGGCCGTACGTGAGATCGCCGGCGAGCTCGTGCGGCTGTACGCCGCCCGCTCGGCCACCTCCGGCCACGCCTTCGCCCCGGACACCCCCTGGCAGTCCGAGCTGGAGGAGTCCTTCCCCTATACCGAGACCGCTGACCAGCTTGCCACGATCGACGAGGTCAAGTCGGACATGGAGAAGGCCCAGCCCATGGATCGCCTCATCTGCGGCGACGTCGGCTACGGCAAGACCGAGATCGCGGTGCGCGCCGCCTTCAAGGCCGTCCAGGACGGCAAGCAGGTGGCGGTGCTCGTGCCCACCACGCTGCTGGTCTCCCAGCACGCCGAGACCTTCACCGAGCGCTACGCGGGCTTCCCGGTGCGCGTGGCCCAGCTCTCGCGCTTCCAGTCGGCCAGCCAGTCCGAGGAGGTCTTGAAGGGCTTGGCATCCGGGGCGATCGACGTCGTCATCGGCACCCACCGCCTCATCACCGGGCAGGTGCGTTTCAAGGACCTGGGGCTGGTCATCATCGACGAGGAGCAGCGCTTCGGGGTTGAGCACAAGGAGACCCTCAAGGCCCTGCGTACGGACGTGGACGTGTTGTCCATGTCTGCCACCCCGATCCCGCGCACCCTGGAGATGGCGGTGACTGGCCTGCGCGAGATGTCGACGCTGGCCACCCCGCCCGAGGACCGCCACCCGATCCTGACCTACGTGGGTGCCTACGAGACCAAGCAGGTCTCGGCCGCGATCCGCCGTGAGCTGCTGCGCGACGGCCAGGTCTTCTACGTCCACAACCGCGTGGAGGACATTGACCGTGTGGCCGCCCGCATCCAGGAGATGGTGCCCGAGGCGCGTGTGGCCACCGCCCACGGGCAGATGGGGGAGGTACGCCTGGAGCAGGTCATCGACGACTTCTGGCACAAGGAGATCGACGTCCTGGTGTGCACGACTATTGTGGAGACCGGCCTGGACGTGTCCAACGCCAACACCCTCATCGTCGACCGGGCTGACCGCATGGGGCTGTCCCAGCTCCACCAGCTGCGCGGACGCGTGGGGCGCGGTCGTGAGCGGGCCTACGCCTACTTCCTCTATCCCGCGGACAAGCCGCTGACCGAGACCGCCCTGGAGCGTCTGCGCACCATTGCCACGAACACGGACCTGGGCGCCGGCATGCAGGTGGCCATGAAGGACCTGGAGATCCGCGGGGCCGGCAACCTCCTGGGAGGTGAGCAGTCCGGGCACATCGCCGGGGTCGGATTCGACCTGTACGTGCGCATGGTCTCTGAGGCGGTGGCCGCCTACAAGAAGGCCCTCAAGATCAACCCCGAGACCGCTGGCGACGCCGCTGAGGCCGAGGCGGAGATCGACCAGGACCTGCGGGTCGAGCTGCCGGTGGACGCCACGATCCCCGAGGACTACGTCCCCCACGAGCGCCTGCGTCTGGAGGCCTACACCAAGTTCGCTGCCGCTCGTAGCGACGACGACGTCGCCGACGTCCTGGACGAGCTCACCGACCGCTACGGTCCGGTTCCCGAGCCCACCCAGCGTCTGGCGGCCCTGGCGCGCCTGCGTGCGCTCGCGGCCCGGTTGGGGGTGCGCGAGATCGTGGCGCAGGGCAAGTCGATCCGCTTCGCGCCGCTGGACCTGGCTGAGTCCGCGCGTATGCGGCTGACCCGGCTCTACCCCGGCACCACGCTCAAGCCCGCCACTCGCACCATTGTGGTGCCGGCCCCGGGCACGGCCCGGATGGGTGGGGGCCCGGTGGAGGGCGAGGCCCTGCTGCGCTGGGCCGAGGTGCTGCTGCGTGCGGTGGTCGAGGGGGACAAGGACTACGAGGTCGAGGCCACGACCTACCGACGCCGCCGCTAGCCTTGCGCCGGGCGGGCTACCATGTGCCTGTCCCGACGCCTCGTCACAAGGAGATCCTCGTGCTCACCACCGCCTCGCGCCGCGTGCGTGCCCTCGCTGCCGGCGTCCTTCTTGTTGCCAGCGGGGCCCTGACCGCTTGCTCCGTGCACCCGGGCCAGGCCGCCGTGGCGCAGTTCACGGGGCTGGACGGCGCTCAGCAGGAGATCAGCGTCTCCGAGACTGATCTGGCTGAGGCCACCAGCGACCTTGCCCCGCTGGGGTGGACGCGCGACCGCGTCCTGAACGGGCTGCTCCAGGCGCCGGTCTACTTCGAGCTGGCCGAGAAGTACGGGCTGTCGGTGCCTGACGCGGACGTGGAGACGATCCTCGCCCAGGCCAACCCTGAGGCCTCCTCCTTCTCCGAGGGCGCCAAGACCATCGCCCGCCTGTCCGCCATCAGCGCGCAGCTTCAGGGCGTCAGCGCCGATGAGGCTGAGCAGGCGCAGGCCGACTTCACCGCCATGGCCCAGTCCTTCCAGCCCACGGCCTCGCCGCGTTACGCCGCCGAGCGTCCCTGGGAGATCCAGGACGCCTCGGCCCTCTCGCTTGACGGCGCCCAGGAGTGATTCGGGCGAGGCAAACGTCACGCCCGGCGTGAACATGGGAATCACGGGGGACCTCCGCCCTCGTGCCTGAGGGGCAGGCCCGGTAGTCTGGGCCTTGCATCCTGATATCAATCCAACAAGGAGCACCCACAGTGGCCCTCATCGAGAACGTTCACGCACGCGAGATCCTCGACTCCCGTGGCAACCCGACCCTCGAGGTCGAGATCCTGCTTGAGGACGGCGCCTCCGCCCGCGCTGCCGTCCCCTCCGGCGCCTCCACCGGCGCCTTCGAGGCCGTCGAGCTGCGCGACGGCGACAAGTCCCGTTACCTGGGTAAGGGCGTTGAGAAGGCCGTTGCCAACGTCAACGACGTCATCGCCCCCGAGATCATCGGCTACGACGCCGCTGACCAGCGCGGCCTGGACCGCCTCATGATCGAGCTCGACGGCACCCCCAACAAGGGCAAGCTCGGCGCCAACGCCATCCTGGGTGTCTCCCTCGCCGCTGCGCAGGCGTCCGCTGAGTCCGCCGGCCTGGACCTGTTCCAGTACGTCGGTGGCCCCAACGCCCACGTCCTGCCCGTGCCGATGATGAACATCCTCAACGGTGGCTCCCACGCTGACTCCAACGTGGACATCCAGGAGTTCATGATCGCCCCGATCGGCGCCAAGTCCTTCCGCGAGGCCCTGCGCATGGGTGCTGAGGTCTACCACTCGCTCAAGGCCGTGGTGAAGGAGAAGGGCCTGTCCACCGGCCTGGGTGACGAGGGCGGCTTCGCCCCCAACCTTGAGTCCAACCGTGAGGCCCTGGAGCTCATCTGCGCCGCCATCGAGAACGCCGGCTACAAGCCGGGCGCTGACGTCGCTCTGGCCATGGACGTGGCCTCCAGCGAGTTCTTCGACGCCGAGACCAAGACCTACGCCTTCGAGGGCGAGGCCCAGGACACCGCCTCCATGGTGGCCTACTACAAGAAGCTGGTTGAGGACTTCCCGATCGTCTCCATCGAGGACCCGCTGAGCGAGGACGAGTGGGATGACTGGAAGCACCTGACCGAGGAGATCGGTGACAAGGTCCAGCTCGTGGGTGACGACTTCTTCGTCACCAACCCCGAGCGTCTGGCCAAGGGCATCGAGCTCGGCGCCGCCAACGCCCTGCTGGTCAAGGTCAACCAGATCGGTTCGCTCACCGAGACCCTCGAGGCCGTCGAGATGGCCCACCGCGCTGGCTACAAGACGATGACCTCCCACCGCTCCGGTGAGACCGAGGACGTCACCATCGCCGACCTCGCCGTGGCCACCAACTCCGGCCAGATCAAGACCGGTGCTCCCGCCCGTGGCGAGCGCATCAACAAGTACAACCAGCTCCTGCGCATCGAGGAGGCCCTGGGCGAGGACGCCGTCTACGCCGGCCGCTCCGCCTTCCCGCGCTTCCAGGGCTGAGCTCCTGGCTTGAGGTTGCACGTGGCACAGGGTGACCCCTGAGCCGCACGCACCGACGGGGTGCGACCTGACGATCAGGTCGCATCCCGTCGTCGTCTGCGGGCGCGGTGGCAGTAGACGCGTGAGCAACGCACCGGCAGGGCGTGGTGCCACTTCCCAGGCCCGTGAGGCAGGATCTCCCCATGACACCGCGCCGACCCTCACCTGCCCGCCCGGGCGCCCGTCCGGGCGGGCGCGCTGGCGGTCGGCCGGCTACGGGGCGCCAGGGGCCGGGCGGACGCGAGAGCGCCACCGGCCAGTCGCGCGCGAGCTCGGCCTCAGGCTCGCAGCCGGCGCACTCCTCCTCAGCCTCAGAGGCAGGTGCACGCCAAGAGCGTGAGGACCAGGAGCCGGTACGTCCCTCGGCCCGCACAGCACCGGAGTACACGATGCTCCGGCTGGGTGGCCCGGACGGCATTGCCGTGCCCGCCCGGGTGCTCATCCTGGCTCTGGTGCTCCTGTTCGCCTTCGTCATCACCTTCCCGGCGCTGCGCGGCTACCTGTCCCAGCAGGCTCAGTACGACGCGATCATGAGACAGCTCCAGGAGGCGCGAGCCACCTCCACCGCGCTGGAGTCAGAGCTGGCCCGGTGGGACGACGACGCCTACGTGCGTGCTCAGGCGCGCGAGCGCTTGTCCTACGTCATGCCGGGAGAGACCACCTACGTCGTCGTCGGCGCTGACCAGTTCGAGGACCAGACCAAGGCGGCGGCCAAGGCCGCGGCTGAGGCCGAGGCTGGCAGCCCGTGGTACTCGGTCCTGCGAGAGTCGGCAGAGGTCGCCGGGGCTACCGATGAGCAGGCGCCGCCGGAGGAGTCTCAGCGTGGCTGGTCCACCGCGGTCCCGACCGTCCCCACCCCGACGCCTGAGCCGGCCGACGAGTCCGGCGCACAGTAACGCTCCCATCACCCTCCCATCGCGAAGGAGCTCCATGAGCACGCAGCCCGAGCACACGAGCACCCCGGCCCAGCCCGGTCAGGCTCCCGACCAGGAGCCCGCGGTGACGCCGGGCCGTACCCGCAGCGATGAGGTGACGCAGGCCGACCTGGAGGCGCTGCGTGAGCAGCTGGGCCGGGTGCCGCGCGGCGTCGTCTCCATCGCTGCGCGCTGCGTGTGCGGGCTCCCGACCGTCGTGCGCACGGCTCCGCGTCTGCCTGACGGCTCACCGTTCCCCACTAGCTACTACCTCACTCACCCGGCGGCGGTGAAGGGCTGTTCCACCCTGGAGGCCGAGCACCTCATGGAGGACTACAACGCCCGGCTCGCCGAGGACGCTGAGCTTGCCGCGGCCTACGCCCGCGCTCACGAGGACTACCTGGCACGTCGCGCTGAGCTGGGAAGCGTGGAGGAGATCGACGGCGTCTCGGCCGGCGGCATGCCGACCCGCGTCAAGTGCCTGCACGCCCTGCTCGGCCACGCCCTGGCCGCTGGCCCTGGCGTCAACCCCATCGGTGACCTCACCCTGGAGGTGCTGCGCGAGCGCGGGATGTGGGACCCGCAGCGGTGCAGCTGCTGAGCGCTGCCCGGCGGCCCTTGCTGCTCGGCGGCCCTTGCTGCTCGGCGGCCCCGGCCTGACAGCGGCTGGCCTGCTGCTGACCGGTGGACCGGTGGGACCTGACAATCTAGAGGAGAACTGACATGACGCGTGTGGCCGCGATCGACTGCGGGACCAACACCATCCGCCTGCTCGTGGCTGACCTGCTCCCGCGCGAGGCGGGCACCGGCCTCGCCCAGCTGGTGCGTGACAACGAGATCGTCCGACTGGGCCAGGGGGTGGACCGCACCGGCCGTCTGGACGAGGCGGCGCTGGAACGCACCCTCGCCGTCGTGGACTCCTACGCGGCGACCTGCCGCGCCCAGGGGGTGGAGCGCATGCGCTTCGTAGCCACCTCGGCCACGCGCGACGCCTCCAACCGCGCCGTCTTCGTCGACGGTGTGCGCGAGCGCCTGGGTATCGAGCCGGAGGTCATCAGCGGGCAGGAGGAGGCCCGGCTGTCCTTCTCCGGCTCCTCCCTCTGCCTGGACCGGTTCGTTGGCACTCAGCCGGAAGGTCCCCACCTCGTCGTCGATCTCGGCGGCGGCTCCACCGAGCTGGTCCTGGGACGCAGCGGCCCCCAAGCCGCCTTCTCCATGGACACCGGTTCGGTGCGCGTGACCGAGCGCTACCTGGCCGACGGCGTCACGCCCGCCTCCGAGGCGGCGGCGCGTGCGCACGTGCGTGAGCTGCTGGACCAGGCCAGTGACGTCGTCGACCTGTCCGCCGCTACCAGGCTCGTGGGGCTGGCGGGCACTATCACCACCGTGACGGCCCACGCCCTGGGGCTGGCCGACTTCGATGCCGCGGCCCTTGACGACGCCGTGGTTCCGGCTGAGACGATGCTGGCCTCATGCGAGGCGATCGTGCATTCCACCGCGGCTGAGCGTGAGTCGTGGGCCTATCTACGGCCCGGTCGCCGCGACGTCATCGCCGCCGGCGCTCTGGTGTGGTCCGAGGTAGTAGCGCGCGTCATGGCTGAGACCGCCGCGGGACCGGCACCGGTGACCTCCTCGATCACCTCGCTGTCCGACATTCTGGACGGGATCGCCCTGTCCATGGCCGACGGCGCCGGAACGGCGGTGAGCGCGTGAGTACGGGCCTGCCGGCGGGCCTGGCCGCGCAGCTGGAGCGGATCGCCGCCTCGGTCCGCGCCTGCGGGCTCGCTGTGCCCGGGTCCCCTGCCTGCCCGGGCCCGCGTACCTGGCGCGGTGCGCGCCTGGGTGGCCGACTCCCAGTGGTTGCCGTGTCCACGACCGGGCGCACGCCCGCCGAGGCTGCCTCACACGCCGCAGCAGCCTGCGCGGCCGGTGCTGACGTCGTCGAGCTGCGCCTGGATCTGCTGGACGCTGCAACCGGGGCCGGGCCTGTGCTCGGGGCCGAGGCTGGCCGACGGCTTGCGGAAGGTGTGTGGCCCGCGGTCCAGCAGGTGGCCGCGGCCGTGGCCACCACGCGCCTGCCGCTGCTGGCCACGCTCCGTACCTCCGCCGAGGGCGGCGGGGTCGAGATCGACGACGATGCCTACCGGGCGCTGCTGAGCGCAGTGCTCGCAGCCTGTAGCCAGGACGAGGCAGCCCGCCAGGTGGTCACGGCCCTGGACGTCGAGCTGGCGCGCGACTGCGTCAGTGAGCTGGCGGCGCTGGCCGGGCCGAGCGGGATCGATGTTCTTGCCTCGGCGCACTTCTTCTCCTCCGCCCCGGCCGAGGATGAGATCGTCAGTGTCCTGGAGAGGATGGAGACGCAGGGGGCCCAGGTTGCCAAGGTGGCGGTCATGCCCGCCAGCCAGGACGACGTCGCTCGTCTCCTGCGCGTTGCAGTGCGGGCGCGAGGCCGTCTCCAGGTTCCGGTGATCGCGATCGCGATGGGGGAGGACGGAGTCATCAGCCGGCTGGCGGGTGGGGTCTTCGGCTCTGCCCTCACCTTCGCCACCGCCGGCGCCACCGCGTCAGCGCCCGGCCAGCTCCCGGTGGCACAGGTGCGCAGCGCCATGGAGGAGCTGGAGGCCGGCGAGGAGCGGGCCTCGGCCTGGAGCGGCAGCGCGCTGGAGGGGCGGTGAGTCCGGTCTCACCGCGGCGGCGTCTGGCCCCGCCTGCGAGCGAGCAGGTAGTGTAGGCGACGTTGCCCCGGCGAGGGACACGTGCTGCGCACGTGCATCCGTGATCGACGTGGTGGTACCAGGAGGTACTGCGCGTCGCCGCGCCCTCCCGGACCACCAGACCTGCGGGGCCCGGCCCCGCCTTAAGAAGAGGAGAACCCTCATGGCGAACAAGGCCATCACCCTCAAGGGCACTGACCGCACCAACTTCGGCAAGGGCTCCGCCCGCCAGGCTCGTCGCAACGGCCAGGTCCCGGTCGTCGTCTACGGTCACGGCACCGAGCCGCGTCACTTCCTCCTGGAGGAGCACGCCACCCGCCTCGCCCTGCGCGGCAACGAGAACGCCCTGGTCGAGCTCGCCGTGGACGGCGAGACCATCCTGGTCCTGACCAAGGACGTCCAGCGTCACCCCATCCGCCCGGGCGTCCAGCACGTGGACTTCCAGCTGGTCAACCGCAACGAGCGCGTTGAGGTCGAGGTCCCCGTCACCGTCATCGGCGAGCCCGTGGCCTCCACCATCCACATGGTCGAGGCGGCTCACCTGCTCGTCTCCGCCCCGGTGATCTCCATCCCCGAGGCCATCGAGATCGACATCACCGGCGTCGAGGCCGGCACCACCATCCGCGTCTCTGACATCACCCTGCCCGAGGGCGTCGAGGCCGTCACCGACGCTGAGGAGGACGTGGTCAACGTTGTGGACGAGGCCTCCATCGCCGTCGATGTCCCGGAGCCCGAGGCTGGCGCTGAGGCGGCTGACGAGGCTGAGGCTCCTGCCGAGGCTGAGTGAGCCTGACCTGACGTGAGCGGCAGGCGGCTGCGCCGCTGACCGCATGACGACAGACAAAGGAGCTCCTATGAGCGACCCCTGGCTCATCATCGGGCTGGGGAACCCCGAGGCCCGGTACGCCCGCAACCGCCACAACGTCGGCCATATGGTGATCGACGTCCTGGCTGGGCGTGCCGGGTCTCGGCTCTCCAAGCACAAGGCTCGCGCGCAGGTGGCTGAGGTGCGGCTGGGCATGGCGCCCGGCGGCGCCCCAGGACCGCGTGTCATCCTGGCCGAGCCCGCCACCTTCATGAACCTGTCCGGAGGCCCGACGGCGGCGCTGGCGAAGTTCTACGGCATCGACCCGGCCACGAACCTGCTCGTCATCCACGACGAGCTTGACCTGCCGGCTCACACGCTGCGCCTCAAGCGCGGTGGCGGCGAGGGCGGGCACAACGGGCTGCGTTCCATCAGCCAGGCGGTGGGGAGCCGGAACTACGCACGCCTGCGTGTGGGGATCGGTCGGCCTCCAGGGCGTCAGGACCCGGCGGACTTCGTCCTGTCCGACTTCCCGGCCCGCGAGCGGGCAGAGCTGGACGTCACCCTGGAGCTGGCGGCAGACGCCGTCGAGGCAGTGGTGAGCGCGGGCCTCGAGGCGGCCCAGCAGCAGGTGAACTCGCGCTAGCGAGCAGCGGTGTGGTGGTCAGGCCATCAGGCCGGTCTCGTAGGCCACGACGACAGCCTGGACCCGGTCACGCACGTCCAGCTTGGCCAGCACGTTACCCACGTGGGTCTTGACCGTGGTGGCCGAGACGACGAGCTGGTCCGCGATCTCCGAGTTGGACATGCCCTGGGCGATGAGGACCAGGATCTCGCGCTCACGCGGGGTCAGCGAGGCGATCCGCGGGTCCTCGGCGGCGTCCTGCGCGCCGTCCTGCGGCAGTTGGGAGGCGAACATCTCCAGCATCCGGCGCGTCACGCGCGGGGAGACCACGGCCTCGCCGCTGGCCACGGTGCGGATCGCCTCGGCCAGCTCGGCGGGGCGGGTGTCCTTGAGCAGGAAGCCGGCGGCCCCGGCGCGCAGCCCGGCAAAGGCGTACTCGTCCAGGTCGAAGGTGGTCAGGATGAGGATCTTGGTGCCCGGGCACTGCTGAGTGATGGCCTCAGTAGCCTCGATCCCGTTCATCCCCGGCATACGCACGTCCATGAGGATGACGTCGGGGTGCAGGGCGCGCGCCTGGGCCAGGGCGGAGGCGCCGTCGGAGGCCTCACCGACCACCTCGATACCCTCCTCAGCGTCCAGCACCATACGAAAGCCCATGCGCATCAGCGCCTGGTCGTCAGCCAGCACCACGCTGACTGGACGTGAGGGGACAGCGCTATCGTCCTGCGCCTGCGTCTGCGCCTGGGCCGGCTCGTTCTCGTTCAGAGCGGCAGCTGCCAAGGTGAAGTCCCTTCGTCGTCCTCGTCCCAGCGCAGCACGGCACGAACCTGCCAGCCGGTGGGTGTTGGTCCAGCATCAACGGTCCCACCATAGACGGAGGCCCGCTCACGCATGCCGATCAGTCCCTTACCCGAGCCGTGCATCGGCGTGGCGCCTGGGGCGGCCTCGTTGGTGACGGTCAGGACCACCGTGCCCGTGTGGCGCTGCACGGTGACCTGGACGTCCTTGGTGGTGGGGGCGTAGCGCAGGATGTTCGTCATCGACTCCTGTGCGATACGGAAGAGCGTGAGCTGCAGGCCCTTGTCCTCAGGCAGGGCGGCGCCGGTCCACGTGTAGGACACCGGGACCCCGGCAGCCTGGAAGCGCTCGACCAGGGCCTCCAGGTCCGCGGTCTCGGGTGCCGGGGCCATCGGGATCTCACCGGTGGTGCAGTCCTGGGCGGCATCGGTGGCACGACGGCGAAGATCGGCGATCGGCTGGCTCGGCTCGCTGGATGCCACGGTGTCGGGCGGGGCGAACTCGGGCACCGGAAGCTCTCGCACCACCGGCAGCGGGCCGGTCGACGGCGGAAGTGGGGGCAGGGGGCCCGTCGCCTCGCCTGCCGCCCGCGTGGGGCTGGCGTCGTGGGAGGCGAGGTCGCCGGCAGGATTCTCGGCGGCGGAGGACTGCGGGGCCGAGTAGGCGCCCGGGTCGTCACGCAGGACACCGACCAGCCGGCGGGTGTCAGCCAGGGCCGATCGCCCGGTGTCACCCAGGACTGTCAGGGCCTGCTTGGCCATCTGCGGGTTGCGGTCCACCGCGGCGGCGGCGCCGTCGGCCATCGTGATCATGACGGCGAGGGAGTGGGCGATGATGTCGTGCATCTCGCGGGCGATGCGGCTGCGCTCGTTGGCTGCGGCCAGCATCATCGTCTGCTCACGAGCCAGGGACAGTCTCGCCGATCGCTCGCGGACCTGGACGAGCTGGGCGTGCTGAATGCGCAGGATGATGCCCACCAGTGTCCCGATGACGTCAATGAGCGCCAGCGGCAGCAGGCTGGAGCTGACCGCGCCGCAGGCCAGGATCGACACGGCGCAGGCCGCCCAGGCCCAGCCCATGCGGTAGCGGGTGGCCAGGGTCGCCAGGCTCAGCGGTGTGCCAAGCACGATGACGGCGGTCAGGGCCTGGCTCGCCGCGGCGGCGTCAGCGCCCTGGAGGTCAAAGACTGTCAGGCTGGCGACCAGATGCGCAGGCGGCGTAAAGGTGACCACTGCCCAGGTCAGGATCGGTAGCCGACGCCGTAGTGCCAGTCCTAGGCTGCAGGCCGCCCAGATGGCGTAGGTCAGGGCGAGCCAGCCGCCCTGGGAGGCCGTCATCGCCCACTGGGCGGCTGGCTCGCCCATAGGCAGGCCCAGGACGAGGATGACCAGGGCGAGCAGCGCGTCTGCCAGCGCGGCGTGGCGCTCCTGCCAGCGCATGAGACGCGTGGCGGTGGGGGAGACGGTCGTCAGGTCGTCCTCGGTTGGTGGCATGGGGTCATTGTGGCCCGAACGGAGCATGGCCGACGTGGCGCCACCCGTGGTGGTCAGGAGCTGATCGTGGCGGTGGGCAGTGCCTGCCAGGCTCAGGCGTCGCGCTTGGAGAAGGCCAGCCAACCGGCCAGCAGCGGGATGACGCACCAGGCGATGAAGACCAGGACTCCCTGGGCGTGGGTCAGGGAGAGGCTGGAGCCCTCAGTACCTGCCCAGGCGACCTGGGTGGAGTAGGGGTCGACGACTGCGGTGGAGACCTGGCTCAGGGTGTACTCCATGGCCTTTCGAGCCCAGCTCCAGACGCCTCCTGCGAGACTGAGCGGGATGTTGATGACGAACAGCAGGACCGTGACCACCGTGATCGCGCCGGCGGTGGAGCGCAGGAGGAAGCCCAGTCCCAGGGACATCAGCGCGATACCGGCGTAGGCCAGGCCGGATCCCCACACGTAGCCGAGGAACTCGGTGCGTCCCAGGGAGACAGGCTCGCCCTGCACCAGCGGCGCTGAGATGGCCCAGGCCGCCAGGATCGAGACGGCACCCAGCAGGAAGGACCACACGGCGATGGTGAGGGCCTTGGCCCAGAAGGAGCGCGAGCGGCGCGGGATCGCTGCGAGGGTGGAACGGATCTGGCCCGAGGAGTACTCGCCGGTGACGATGAGCGCTCCCATGACGGCCACGACGATCTGGCCGAAGGTCGTGCCCACCATCATGTAATGCCAGGACTGGTCCCCCATCTTCTCGGGGTCCGAGCCGATGATGACCATGGCGGCGCCGATGCCAGAGGTGATCAGGAGGGTGATGAGGCTGGAGATCCAGGTCGAGCGCAGGGTGGTGAGCTTGAGCCACTCGGCGCGCACGGCGCGCCAGAAGGTCTGGCGGCCGGCGATACGTAAAGAGCGGGAGGAGCGCGCGCCTCGGGCGGCAGGAGCAGCGGTGGTGGAGGTGGTCATGGTCGTGTCTTCTCCGAGATCAGTTCGTGGGCGGGATGAGGGGGCCTGTCTCAGGCGTGGGTGGCGGCCGGGGCCATCGCGGGAGCCTGGCCTGCCTGGCCGGTGGCGTACTCAACCTCACCGCCGGTCAGCTCCAGGTAGGCCTCCTCCAACGAGGCGTGCTGGGTGTGCAGCTCGTGCAGGACGATGCCCTGGGCGGCCGCGATCTCACCGACGCGGGCGGCGGGCGCCGTCGTCATGAGGGAGTCTGCACCGGTGGACCGCACGTCCAGGCCGGCGCGGCTCATGGCCTCGGCCAGGGCCGGGGCGGAGGGGCTGACGATGCGGACCGTGTCCGAGGCCGCCGAGGCGATGACCTCCTGGACCGGGCCCTGGGTGAGGATCTTGCCGCGGCCGATGATGATGAGGTGGTCAGCGGTCAGGGCCATCTCGCTCATGAGGTGAGAGGAGATGAAGACCGTGCGGCCATCGGCGGCGAGGTTGCGGCAGGTCTCGCGCACCCACTTCACGCCCTCGGGGTCCAGGCCGTTGACGGGCTCATCGAAGATGAGCACCTGGGGGTCACCCAGAAGAGCGGCGGCGATGCCCAGGCGCTGGCCCATGCCGAGGCTGAAGCCCTTGACGCGCTTCTTGGCCACGGGGGTGAGCCCCGTCAGCTCCAGGACCTCGTCCACGCGGGTGGTGGGGATGCCGTTGGACACGGCCAGCTGGGTCAGGTGCGCGCGGGCCGAGCGCGAGCCGTGCAGACCCTTGGCGTCCAGCAGGGCGCCGACCTCGCACAGCGGCGCCGCCAGGTCCCGGTAGGCGCGGCCGTTGACCTTGACGGTGCCGGAGGTGGGCTTGTCCAGGCCCATGATCATGCGCATCGTGGTGGACTTGCCGGCACCGTTGGGGCCGAGGAAGCCTGTGACGGTGCCCGGCTGGACGGTGAAGGAGATGCTGTCGACTGCGGTCTTGTTCCCGTAACGCTTGGTCAGGCCGGTGGCTTCGATCATGATCGTCCGATCGTTCCTCGTGGGTGAGTAGGTAGGTGGGGAGGGCGGGCAGGCGGGCCGCTGTGGTGGCCGTCTGTCTCCCGGTGCCCTCGGTATGGCCTCAGCCTAGGAACGGGGCAAGTGGGAGCCATCGCCCCGGGTGACGAACCTGGAGGAGGGTGCTCCTCCTCGTCAGGTGGGGGAGGAGTCCTCCTGAAGGAGGAGTACGGGCAGCGGTTCAGGACGCTCCCAGGAATCTCCGGGATGATGGACGCGTTGACCAAGGCACGGCGGCACTGCTCGCCGCCTCGCGACGACGCCCGTCCCCAAGGAGAGAGGACACTGCCAGATGAGCAACCCCTACTTCGATCGCAGCCCTGCCTTTAAGGAGGGCGGCACCGCCGTCGTCGAGCGCACCCCGCACGGCTACCCGACGATGCCTGGGTACGAGCCAGGGCGCGTGGGCCAGACGGCCACCAGCGGCCAGCAGGCCGCCCGGTACGGGCAGGTGAGCCCGCAGCAGGTGGCTGGTCTGGAGCAGCAGTACGCGGCGCCGTCGGCCGTGAACGTGGACCGCGGCCGCATGACCTATGACGACGTCATCATGCGCACCGCCGCGATGTTCGGCGTCATCGTCGCGGTCGGCGCCCTGACCTGGAACCTGGCGACCAGCCCGGCGACCTCCGGGATCGGCATGATGGTCATGATGGCGGGCGCCATCGGTGCACTGGTGCTCGGCCTGGTCAACAGCTTCAAGCGTGAGCCCAGTCCCGTCCTCATCCTGGCCTACGCCGCCTGCGAGGGGGCGATGCTCGGTGCCTTCTCCGGTGTCATGGAGCTCGCCTACCCCGGCATCGTGCTGCAGGCGGTGCTCGGTACCCTCGCGGTCTTCGCCGTCATGCTGGCGGCCTACAAGGTGGCTGGTTTCCGCGTCAGCGGCAAAGCTGCCCGCATCCTCCTGCTCGCCATGGGCGGCTACCTCATCTTCAGCCTGGTCAACTTCCTCCTCATGGTCACTGGCGTGGTCTCCGACCCCTGGGGCCTGCGCGGAGTGACCGTGGCGGGTATCCCGCTGGGTCTGGTGATCGGCGCGCTCGCGGTGGTCATGGCCGCCTTCAGCCTGGCCATGGACTTTGAGTCCATTCAGCGTGGGGTTGAGCGGGGACTGCCCACCCGCTACGCCTGGGCGGGGGCCTTTGGCCTCACGGTCACGCTCGTGTGGCTGTACGTGGAGATTCTGCGGATCCTGGCGATCCTGCGCGGGGACGACTGACCGCGACCGCGGTCCCGTAGGCTGAGACCATGATCAACACGCACATGCCCGCCGTTGACGGCGCGAAGGGCACCAAGCCGGTTCTCACCTTCCCCTCCGATGAGGCTCCCGAGGGCCTGCAGATCCAGGTTCTCGACGCCGGTGACGGCCAGGTCGTCGAGGCCGGAGACCACATCGTCTGCCACTACCTGGGCCAGACCTGGAACGGCGACGTCTTTGACAACTCCTACGACCGTGGCGCCCCGCTGGACTTCCAGATCGGGGTCGGCATGGTCATCCGCGGCTGGGACGACGGCCTGGTCGGCCAGCGCGTGGGCTCACGCGTCCTGCTGTCGATTCCCTCCGAGCTGGGTTACGGCGAGCGCGGCGTGCCGCAGGCCGGAATCAAGGGTGGGGACACCCTCGTCTTCGTCACGGAGATCCTCGGCGTCATGTGAGCCCGTTGAGGGCAAACGACGTCCTGTGGGTGGGCTGACCATGCCAGTCATGGTCAGCCCACCCACATTCGTCCTGACGGTGTGATCGGCCCTTCGCGTGTATGTCCGGGGCGCACGCAAAGGATGAAGGAGAACGGGAGCTCCCGAAGGTCATGAGTGAGGTTCACCTTGGTCCGCGTGATGACCCTCGCGCGTCCCGACCGTTGGAATCGCACTACCCTGAGACCAGCTTTCAGCACACGTTGTCAGGAGCACTCATGCCTCGCTATCGCAGCGCCACTTCCACCTCCGGACGGAATATGGCTGGTGCCCGCGCCCTGTGGCGCGCCACCGGCGTCAAGGACGCCGACTTCGGCAAGCCGATTATCGCGATCGCCAACTCCTTCACCGAGTTCGTCCCCGGTCACGTGGGCCTGCGCGACGTCGGCAAGGTTGTGGCCGAGCAGATCGAGGCCAGCGGCGGTATCGCCAAGGAGTTCAACACCATCGCCGTGGATGACGGCATCGCCATGGGCCATGACGGCATGCTCTACTCCCTGCCCAGTCGTGACCTCATCGCTGACTCGGTGGAGTACATGGTCCAGGCCCACTGCGCCGACGCCCTGGTGTGCATCTCCAACTGCGACAAGATCACCCCCGGCATGCTCATGGCCTCCCTGCGCCTGAACATCCCGACGATCTTCGTCTCCGGTGGCCCGATGGAATCGGGAAAGATGACAACCGCGGACGGGGCGACCCGCAAGCTTGACCTCATCGACGCGATGATGGACTCCGCCGACCCCACGGTCTCCGACGCCGAGGTTGACGCCATCGAGCGCCTGGCTTGCCCCACCTGCGGTTCGTGCTCGGGTATGTTTACCGCCAACTCGATGAACTGCCTCACCGAGGCCCTGGGTATGGCCCTGCCGATGAACGGCTCCCTGCTGGCTACCCACTCCGACCGTGGTGAGCTCTTTGCCGAGGTGGGACGCCAGATCGTGGCCATCACCCGCGCCTACTACGAGGACGACGACGCCTCCGTCCTGCCGCGCTCGATCGCCACCAAGGCGGCCTTCGAGAACGCCATGAGCCTGGATATTGCCATGGGTGGTTCCACTAACACGGTGCTTCACCTGCTGGCTGCCGCCCAGGAGGCGGAGGTCGACTTCACCATGGCGGACATTGACCGCCTGTCGCGTCACGTCCCCCACCTGTGCAAGGTGGCTCCCTCGACCGCGCTCTACCACGTCGAGGACGTCCACCGTGCCGGCGGCATCATGGGCATCCTTGGCGAGCTCGACCGCGGTGGGCTGCTGGACACCTCCACCTCCAACGTGCTCGGTTCCACGCTCGCTGACGCCCTGGCCGCCTATGACATCGCCCGTCCGGGTGCCGACGGCGTGCCGGGCTCGGATGTGAGCCCCCAGATTCGTACCCGCTACCTCGCTGCCCCTGCTGGCGTGCGTACGACCCGGATGTTCTCACAGTCCTCGCGCTGGGAGTCGCTGGACACCGACCGCGAGAGCGGCTGCATCCGCGACATCGACCACGCCTACTCCGCCGACGGCGGGCTGGCCGTGCTGTTCGGCAACATCGCGGAGAAGGGCTGCATCGTCAAGACCGCTGGCGTGGACGCCTCGATCCTTACCTTCGCCGGACCGGCTGTGGTCTTTGAGTCCCAGGAGGACGCCGTCGAGGGGATCCTGGGTGGCAAGGTCAAGAGCGGGGACATCGTGGTCATCAACCACGAGGGTCCGCGTGGTGGCCCAGGGATGCAGGAGATGCTCTACCCGACCACCTACATCAAGTCGATGCACCTGGGTAAGGAGTGCGCGCTGCTGACCGACGGCCGTTTCTCTGGCGGCACCTCAGGCCTGTCCATCGGCCACGTCTCCCCGGAGGCTGCGGCTGGTGGCCTCATCGGTCTGGTCCACGACGGCGACCGCATCGAGATTGACATCCCCGCGCGCCGCATCGAGCTCATGGTGGACGAGGCGGAGATCGCTCGCCGTCGCCAGGCCGAGGAGGAGCGAGGAGACGCCGCCTGGTCCCCGCACGTGGAGCGGCCCCGTCAGGTCTCCACGGCCCTGCGTGCCTACGCCATGCTCGCCACCAGCGCGGACCTTGGTGCGGTGCGGGACAAGTCCAAGCTGCCGCGCTACTGAGCCTCAGGCTCGCAGCCCCAGTCGCGCGCGAGACTGGGGTCTCCGCTTATATTGATAATGAGTATCATGTAGATATAGTCTCCCTGTGTGACAATCATTCTCAACAACTTGCGGGTGATGACGCAGGCATCTCGCCGCAGTCGACCTCAGCTCCTGCTGGCCGGGGTGGGGTGCTGCGTGCCGCAGGGTGGATCTCTGGCCATCCTGGGAGCATCGGGCGCCGGGAAGTCCCTCACCGGTGCGGCGATCGCGGGCACGCTGCCGGCAGGCCTGGCTGCAACAGGGTCGCTGACCATCAACGGGCACGAGGTGCTGGACCAGCCCGCCTCCAGGAGACAGGCCTCGGCCCGGGTCTGCCTCATGCGCCAGGACCCGGCGACGGCCCTCCACCCTCTGCTCCCGATCGCGGCCCAGGTGACTGGGGCGGCCCGGGCGGCAGGGGCGGACCGTCGTCGTGCACGTGAGCGTGGCGAGCAGGTGATGGGCGAGGCAGGTCTTGACCGGCTGCTGTGGCCGCGCCTTCCGGGGCAGATGTCCGGTGGTTAGCGCCAGCGCGCGGCCCTGGCCCTGGCCCTGGCGGCCAGCCCGATCGCGCTGGTGGCCGACGAGCCAACCAGCTCCCTCGACTCCGTCGCCCGGGCGAGGTTCGTGCGCCTCCTGCACCATCTGCGTGCTCAGATGCGCGGCCTGGTCCCGGCGCTCATCCTCATCACGCACGACTGCACCGTTGCCGAGGCCTGCGACCAGGTCCTCGTGCTTGACGGCGGCAGGGTCGTGGAGACCGGCGCGGCCTCGACGCTCCTGACCGCTCCGCGCCACCGCGTGACTCGTGGGCTCGTGGACGCCTGGCGCCAGGAGCGCGACGCCGTGCTTGGGGCACGGCCGCGAGCGCGTCAGCCTCAGGGATCCCGGCGCCGGGCGGTGGGAAGGTGACGGCCTCTGCCCTCGCTGCGCAGGGGCTCGTGCGCTCCTACGCCGGCCCTGGCGGCCGGGTGCGCACGGTGGTGCAGGACGTGGACCTGTCCGTCTCGCAGGGCGAGCGAGTGGCCCTCGTGGGTGAGTCAGGATGCAGCAAGACCACCGTGCTGCGGGCTCTGGCTCTCCTGGATCGCCCCGGTCGCCATGGCGGCGGACGAATCCTGCTCGACGGCGTGCCGCTGACTCGCGCCCGGCTTGCGGGCACTGGCCGACGTGCCTACCGCAAGGCGGTGCAGTACGTCATCCAGGACCCGGCCGCCAGTCTTGACCCGCGGCGCGACCTCCTCTCTCAGGTCCTCCTGCCGCTGCGCTACCTCGGCCTCGGCGACGGGCGCCAGGAGCGTGAGGCGATGGCGGCGCACCAGCTCATGTCCGTCAACCTTCCGGACCGCCTGTGGAGGCGCTATCCCCACCAGGTCTCGGGAGGCCAGGCCCAGCGCGTGGCGATCGCGCGGGCCCTGGTTGTCAGCCCGCGCTTCCTGCTCATGGATGAACCGCTCTCCGGGCTGGACCCAGCGACCAGGCGCATGGTGACCGACCTCCTGGCCCACCTAGCCCGGCCGGGCAGCCCTGGCAAGGCCGGCGGCGCCGCCCAGCCCGGCGGTGCGGCGCCGCCTGAGCAAGGGCCTGCCCTGCTCATGGTCTGCCACGACCTGGGTGCGGCCTGCCGGCTGTGCGAACGCACCCTCGTCATGGAGGCGGGGCGCGTGGTCGAGGACGTTGCCACCTCCCAGCTGCTCAACGCCCCAGGCCACCGAGCCTCCCGGGCGCTGCTGGACGCGCTCGCGCCCGCCACCGATGTGATCACTCCCGCCAACCCTGACCGACAAGGAGAACGATGACTGTCTTGACCACATGCCCTCCCGTGTGCTCGCGCCGCCGGCTTCTCGCGCTCGCCGGCGTCGTGGCACTGGCGGGCGGCGGCGCTGCCTGCACCGCTTCCCCTGCCTCCGCTCCCAACGGACGCCTCCGCCTGGCGATGCTCCAGCCACCGCGCTCGGGCCTGAGCCCCTTGAGCGACGACGCCTTCAAGCTCTCGCGCTGGGCGACGGCACAAACCCTGCTCTACCTCGACTCAGACGGCGGGATCCTGGCCGGTCTGGCCACCGCTTGGAGCCGCGAGGACGAGTTGACCTGGCGACTGTCACTGCGTCAGGGCGTGACCTTCCATGACGGCACGGAGATGACCAGCGACCATGCCGCAGCCAGTCTGGCCTACGCGGCGGGCTACAGCGTCCCGCCACGGATCCTCGACGGTGTGCGCATGAGCGTGCGGGCGGACGGGACGGACCTGGTGGTCTCGACGGCGGAGCCGGACGCCCTCCTGCCTCAGCGCCTGACCAGCCCCCAGCTGGCGATCCTCTCCCCGGCTGCCTATCCCCCCGACGGCAGGGCGGATGGTCCGGTGGATCCCGTGGGGCACGGCACCGGCCCCTTCGTGCTGACGGCGGTGGACGGCACCGCCAGAGCCACCCTCGACCGTTTTCCTGGCTACTGGGGGAGTGCGGCCACGCTGGAGGGGATTGACGTCACCTTCGTGCCGGACGGCACGGCCCGGGCTGCCGCCCTGCGCTCAGGCGAGACGGACCTGGTCGAGGCGGTCCCGGTCTCCCAGGCGGCGACCATCGATCCCTCCCTGGTCCACGAGGTTCCCATGCCTCGCACGGCCACGCTCTACCTCAACACCGCCCGCGGGCCCATGAGCGATCCTGCCGTCCGCGCCGCGGTGCGCGACGCCGTCGATCCGGGGACGCTGGTGGACACGATGTACGAGGGCCACGCCGACGTGGCAGCGGGCCTGCTCGGCCCGGCGCTCAGCTGGGCGGCACCTCGACGCGGCTGGGGCTCTCAGCCCTACGCCGGGGCGCAGGGAGCCGCAGCGCGTGGCCTGGTGCCGGGAGCGCAGCAGGCCGGGACGGTCGCCCCGGGAACGGCGATCACGATCGGCAGCTACTCCGACCGTCCCGAACTGGCCGAGGCCGTGGTCGTGATCGCCCAGCAGCTGGAGGCAGCCGGCTTCACCGTGGCCACCGACGTACGGGAGTACGCACAGATCGAGGCCGACGCGCTGGCCGGACGCTTCGACGTCTTCCTGCTGTCACGGGCCACCGTCCTCGACTCAGGCGACCCCGTGGCCTACATGGTCTCTGACTTAGCCAGCACGGGGTCCTTCTCACTGTCCTTCCTGTCCGACGACGAGGTGGACCGGGCGGGGGACCTGCCGGTGGGGCAGGAGCGTCAGGATCTCATCATGCGGGCGGAGGAGAAGATCCTTGCCTGTGGGGCGGCCGTGCCGCTGCTGCACGAGCGGGTCCTGCACGGCGAGGCCGCCACCGTCAAGCAGGCCCAGCGCGATCCGCGGGAGCGGGAGCTCGTGACGACGAGCACGCGTCTGGCATGACGGCGCCCGCTCTTCCGTCTCTGACGCGGCTGGCACGCGGCGCGGACGGGGTGGTCCTGCTCTCGCGTGTGGCGGCGGTAGCCGGGGTGCTCCTGGGGATCGGTCTCATGCCCTGGTGGTCGAGCCACGACCCGGCGCTCACGGTCCTGCGGGCCTCCAGCACGGAGAGGGAGGCGACTGAGGAGGTCGTGGCCTCCCTACGCCGTCGCCTCGGGATCCAGGACGGGCCGTGGGCGACGATCGGTCACTGGCTGGCCAGGCTGGCCCACGGGGACCTCGGCACCTCCTGGGTCTCCGGGCAGCCGGTGGCCCATGGGACGGGTCAGGCGCTGGCGGTCTCCCTTACGCTCATGGCGGCCGCGATGGCGCTGGCGCTTCTCATCGCCGTCGGCCTCATGGTCCCGGCCCTGCGTGACGGGCTGGCTGGTCGGCAGCGACGACGTTCGGGTGCGCTCGGCGCTGCCCTGACCGCCCTGCCGGATTACCTTCTCGCGCCCGTGCTCGTGCTGAGCGTGTGCGTCGGTCTGGGCTGGCTGCCGCCCTACGGCTGGGGGCGGGCCGAGCAGGTCATCCTGCCGGTCGTGAGTCTGGGCGTGCCGGCGGGCGGGCTGCTGGGCGCGCTCGCGGTCGACGCCGTCACGGAGGTCTTTCGCCAGCACTGGGTGACGACGTGGGTCACGGCAGGTATCCGTGGACGCCGGCTCGTCCTGGCAGTCCTTCACCAGGCCCTCGTCCCCCTGCTCGGGCAGGTGGCGCTGGTCGTCGTCGGGCTGACCGGGGCCGGCGTGGCGGTGGAGAAGGTCTTCGCGGTCCCCGGCCTGGGGCGGGCGCTTCTTGGCGCGGCCAGCGCCCAGGACGTCCCGGCGCTCCAGGCCGGGATGCTCCTGCTCCTCCTGGTCGCCCTCGTCGCAGGAGCGCGGCCAGCGCCCCTGCGACGAGGGCTGGCTGGGGGTGCCGACGGCACAGGGTCCCTGGCTGCCGCACCACCGGCGCAGCCGAGTGGCCGAACGTCCCTGGTCCTGGCGTTGGCCGGTAGCGGTGGCCTGGCGGTCCTCATGCTCCTGGGAGCCGGCCGTGACCCCTACGCCGTCGTCGCCTCCCGCCTGGCCGGGCCGACGGCGTCGCTACCGCTGGGGGCGGATGCGCTCGGCCGCGACCTCCTGGCCCGGGTGGCGCACGGCGCCGTCGCCACACTGAGCAGCGCGGTGGTAGTCACCGGCGCCTGCCTGGTCATCGGGATCCTGGCGGGTCTGCTCCCGCGGGCGAGCACAGGGCTGGTCGAGGTCGGCAACGCGGTCCCCGCGGTGCTAGCGGGGCTCGTCGTCGCCGCCGTGGCCGGTCCCAGCCGGCACGGTGCGGCGATGGCCGTGGCCTGCGTGTCCTGGGCGCCGCTGGGTGCCCACGCCGCTGCCCTCATGCGCTCGGTGCGAGAGCGGCCCGACGTCGTCATGGCGCCGGCGCTCGGGGAGCCTTCCTGGCTGACGACGCTGACCCGGGTGCTGCCCGCCGTCGTCCCGGTGCTCGTCCGGCACGCCGCGCTGCGGCTGCCGGGGGTGGCCCTGGCCCTGACCGGGTTGGGCTTCCTGGGCCTGGGCGCCAAGGCGCCCTCCCCTGAGTGGGGGCTGGTGCTGGCCGAGGGGCTGGCCTACCTGGAGCGGGCGCCCTGGGCGGCCGGGGCGCCCGCCCTGGCCCTCGTGGCCCTGGCTGTCAGCGCGCTGGCCACCAGCCGGGTCCGGTGACGCACGCTGGACCAGCGCGGCCCGCTCCGGTGCGCCACGGCTACCCTGGGCGCGTGAACGAGCTCGGAAGCAATGGCACGACCTGGGACTCCGCCCGATACCTGCGGGAGGTGCTGCGAGCCCCTGTCTACGAGGCGGCGCAGCACACCCCGCTCCAGGTCATGGCGGGACTGAGCGCTCGGCTGGGTAACACCGTTGAGGCCAAGCGCGAGGACCTCCAGCCCGTGCACTCCTTCAAGATCCGTGGGGCCTACAACGCCATGCGCGCGCTCAGTGATGCCGAGCGCTCGCGTGGCGTGGTCACCGCCTCGGCGGGCAACCACGCCCAGGGCGTGGCGCGCTCGGCCGCGCTGCTGGGCGTGAGCGCCACGATCGTCATGCCGGTGGTGACCCCGCGGATCAAGGTCGACGCCGTGCGCGAGCTGGGCGGCCAGGTCCTGCTCTTCGGGGACAACTTTGACGCTGCCCAGGCAGAGGCTCGCAGGCTCTGCGAGGCGGAGGGACGCACCTTCATCCCGCCCTTCGACGATCCTCGCGTCATTGCGGGACAGGGAACGATCGGCCTGGAGATGATCCAGCAGGACGCCGAGCTCGATCGCGTGTTCGTTCCGGTGGGCGGAGGCGGTCTGGTCTCCGGGGTCGCCGTGCTCATCAAGCAGCTCATGCCCCAGGTCAGGGTGATCGGCGTGGAGCACGAGGAGTCGGCCTGCCTGACGGCCGCCCTGGCGGTGGGTGAGCCGGTGACGCTGGAGCGAGTGGGTCTGTTCGCGGAAGGCGTGGCCGTCAGGCGGATCGGGGATGAGACTTTCCGCATGTGCTCGGCCCTTCTCGACGACGTCGTCACGGTCTCCTCCGACGAGGTCTCCGCTGCCGTGCGGGACCTGTTCGAGGACCTGCGGGCGGTGCCCGAGCCAAGCGGTGCCGTGGGGCTGGCGGGTCTGAAGAAGTATGTGGCGGAGCACGCGATCCGCGGCGAGCGGCTGGCCTGTGTGCTCTCGGGCGCGAACCTCAACTTCCATCAGCTGCGCTATATCTGTGAGCGCAGCGAGATCGGTGAGCAGCGGGAGGCGATCCTCGGGGTGCACATCCCTGAGGTCCAGGGCGAGTTCCTGCGCTTCGCCTCCGTGCTGGGCGGGCGCGCGGTCACGGAGTTCAACTACCGTGTCTCGGCCTCGGCTGAGCCAGGGACGCCGGCGCGCATCTTCGTGGGTGTGCGGCTGACCCGTGGGCGTGAGGAGCGCGCCGAGATCGTGGCGGACGTGGAGAGGGCGGGCTACGCCGTGGTCGACCTGACGGATGACGAGCTGGCGAAGGTGCACGTGCGCTCGATGATCGGTGGGCGGGCACCGGTGGGGGTGACCGAGCGGCTCTTCTCCTTCGAGTTCCCTGAGGCTCCCGGCGCGCTGGTGCGCTTCCTGGAGGTCCTGGGCGCGCGCTGGAACATCACGCTCTTTCACTACCGCACCGACGGTGCGGACTACGGGCGGATCCTGTGCGCCTTCCAGACCGGGCAGGAGGCCGGTGAGCTGGAGGACCTGGTGGCTCATATGGACCAGCTGGGCTACGCCTACCGGGACGAGAGCCAGGATCCCTCAGCCCAGTTCTTCCTGGCGCGGTGAGGCCTGCAGGATTATTTGATGAGCTGATACTTGCGTGGGGACTCATCACGACTTAAAGTAGTTTACGGATCAATTAATTCTTCGTGCTAAGGAGTTCGTCATGGCCAAGATCGCCGTCGTCATCGGTTCTGTCCGTCCCAACCGGATCGGCGCCCAGGTCGCCGAGTGGGTGGCTGGCAAGGCCGCCAGCGTCGAGGGCGTCGAGGCCCAGGTGGTCGACCTGCGTGAGCTGGACCTGCCCCTGTTCGCCGAGGAGCTGCCCACCGCCATGGCGGCCCCCAAGGAGCCCAAGGCCCAGCCGTGGCTGCAGGCGATCAGCGAGGCTGACGGCGTCCTGTTCGTCACCCCCGAGTACAACCACTCCATCCCGGGTTCCCTGAAGAACGCCCTCGACTTCCTCACTCCGGCCTCGCTGGCTCACAAGGGTGTTGGTATCGTCTCCTACGGCTTCACCGGAGGTGTGCGCGCCGCCGAGCAGCTGCGTCTCATCCTGGCCAATTTCGAGGCGGCCACGGTCAACGCCCAGGTCATCCTGTCCATCCCGACCGACTTCGAGAACATGAGCGTGTTCAAGCCTGCTGCCTACCACGACGGCGAGGTCGAGAAGCAGACCGAGGCCGTCGTCGCCCGCAGCCAGGCCCTGGCCTCCCTGCGCTGAGCCCGGCTCGGGGCGCGCACGCCGTCCCGACGGACCACGAGTGCCTCGTTCGACCACAGTAGTGACGTCACTACGGTGGTCGAACGAGGCACTCGTGGTCGTAGGAGACCGAGATGGTCCGACGCGGCCTGAATCCTCAGGCCAGCTCCAGGCTGCGGTAGCGGTTGACGGCCGCGGCGACGTCAACCATGCGTGGACGGGCGAAGAAGGCCGGTCGCTGGCCAGGAGCGGCGACGGCGTCCAGCCCCTCCTCGTCCAGGAGCGCCTCGAGGTCCTCCAGGCACTGGGCGAGGGACGACTCGCCGTCGAAGCGCTGCTCCAGCAGGGCCCGTAAGCAGAAGGCAACCGCCTCGGCCTGCCCCGGGTCCACGATCCCAGCCACGTCGGCGACGTCGATCTCCTCGCGGTCGAGCGTCAGCGCCTGGGTGCCGCGCGAGCGCGTGCGCACCGGACCGCGGCGTACGCGCTCGGGCGCCGGCAGGGGCACGCGGGAGGCAGGCTCGGCGAAGTCGGCCAGAGCCGTGGCCTGGCGCGGTTGCTCAGCGACGACGCTGGCGGCGGCCTGGGTGGCGTCGCGCAGCTGGTAGGAGTCCAGCAGCAGGACGCGGTCGGCGACGTCGAGGTAGTCACCGGACCCGCCCATGACCAGGACCGTGGAGACACCCCGCTGCTCGGCCAGGGCGCCCACGCGGTCGACCAGCGGCGTGATCGGCTCGCGGTCGTCAGCCACGAGGGCGCGCATACGTCGGTCGCGAATGAGCAGGTTGGTCGCAGAGGTGTCCTCGTCCAGCAGCAAGGCGCTGGCGCCGGCCTCCGCCGCCTCAATGAGGGAGGCTGCCTGGGAGGTGGAGCCCGAGGCGTTCTTCGTGGTGAAGCTGGCGGTGTCACGGTCCCCCGGCAGGTGGGAGATGAAGGGCGTGAGGTCCACCCCGGTCACCGCACGACCGTCCGCGGCCCGCACCTTGACGGCGTCGGGCACGGTCGCCACGAGCTCACGGCCGTCACCGGGCACGTGCGGGTAGACACCCCGCTCGATGGCTGACAGCAGAGTCGACTTGCCGTGGTAGCCGCCGCCCACGATGAGCGTGACACCGGAGCCGATCGCGGTGCCGCGCACCGTGCCCGCATGAGGCAGGGACACCGTGGCGGCCAGGGACTCCGGAGCGGTCAAGGGCAGACCGCCAGAGCGCATGGGCTCGTCGCTCACGCCCGAGCGGCGGGGCAGCAGCGATCCGTCAGCGAGGAAGGCTACCCAGCCGTTGGTCATGACGGCCTCGCTCAGGGCGCGGTGGTCCTCCAGCGCCGCGACGTGGGCGAGCAGCCGCTCGGCGCGCTCGCCGGTCAGATCGAGGGCGGCACCGACCTCACGGGTCAGGTCGCGGTTGAAGATCCGCGAGGCCTCATGCCCCTGGATGGAGCGGCCGCGGGCCGGCAGCGCGACCCGTGCGCGGATCTCGATCATCCATGCCGCGGCGTCGGCCTGGCCCTGCTCGGTCTCCTGGGCTGGCCTCAGGGTGACGCTGGAGCGCTGAAGGATCTCCTGGCCGGGTGCGGCGATGGACAGGTTCGTGCCCTTGAATCCGGCGTGCAGCTCGCGGGTAAGGAAATCGGCCAGGGCGATCCGGCGATCGGTGGTGGCGAGCAGCTCGTGCTCGCCGAGCAGCGCCAGGCTTGGCAGGCTCGCGGGCACGAGGACGCGGATCTGGGTGGGCGGGGCGTAGGGGTCGGGCTGGACGCGGTCGACGTGCAGGGTCCACCCCTGCGGGGTGGAGTAACGGCCGACGATCGCCTTGTATGCAGCGTAGGAGCGGTTGTCCAGGGCGTGGAGATGGCCGACCAGGTCAGCCAGCACGCCGTCGCGCGGCTCGTCGTCATAACGACGCCGTGGCTCGCCGGAGCGTGAGCCGTGGCGGCCTCCGCCCTCGCCGCGCTGGTAGTCCTGGTTGCTGCGGCGAGAGCCAGGGCCACCTCGGTACCCACGGTCACCCCGACCACGCTGCCCGTGTCCTCCGAAGGTAGGTCCGTACTCACTCATGGCCCTGATCCTGGCACAGGAGCAGGGCCATGAGTGAGTACGGACGCATCCCCTGCTCGCGCGGGGGACACGGTCTCCTGCCTCAGCCCTCCAGGGCGTCGGGCGCGAGGATGTCCGTCTGGGCCGGCATGCTGGCGATACCGACCGGGCAGGTCACGCCGTTGGGTCCGTGGTTGCAGTAGCCGTCCGGGTTCTTCTCCAGGTAGCCCTGGTGGTACTCCTCGGCCAGGTAGAAGGGGCCGCCGAAGTTACGGTAGAGCGAGGCGGCGTCGTCGATCGTGGTGACGCACTGCCCCATGCCGAGCCGGGTGAGCTCGCCCTGGAAAAGCCCGCGGATCTCGCGGGCGGCTGCGGCCTGCTGCGGGGTCGTGGTCCACACCGCGGAGCGGTACTGGGTGCCGATGTCGTTGCCGTGGCGGTTGAGCTGGGTGGAGTCGTGGTTCTCCCAGAAGGTGCGCAGCAGCGCCTGCGCGCCCTCGCCGACGACGGCGGGGTCGTAAGCCACCCGGACCGTCTCGGCGTGGCCGGTCTCGCCCGTGCAGACCTCGCGGTAGGTGGCGTTGGGGGTGGTGCCGCCCATGTATCCCACTGCCGTGGCGACGACGCCGGGCTGGCGCCACAGGAAACGCTCGACACCCCAGAAGCAGCCGCCAGCAAGGTAGATGACCTCGGTGCCCTCGGGCCACGGGCCGGACAGGGGTGTGCCGAGGACGGCGTGCTCGCCGGGCTCGGGTAGCAGCGTCTCCTCGCGGCCGGGAATGAGGGTGTTGCGTGCGGGCTGGCTCGTCATAGGAACCACGCTACCGGGCGGCCGGGGACGGGTGAGTGTGAGGAGAAGCAGGATCCGCCGAGGGCGGAGTCGGATGGTGCGAGCGAGGCAGGTCGCATGGGGGGCGACGGCGCCGGCGCGGTAGGTGGACCGGGCGGGAAACGCGTTGCGGGGCAGGGCTACAGTGGCGGCTCAGCCGGTCGGGCCTGGCGTAAGGCTCGCGCGGACAGACAAGGAGCCAGGAGGGCACGTATGGGGTTCGATCGTGCGCCGCAGGTCCAGGTACGGCGCTGTACGGCCCAGGACGCGGCTGTGCTGGCACAGGTCTGCGCCGAGACCTTCCAGGACACCTTCGCCGCAGACAACACGGCCAAGGACATGGAGGTCTTCCTCGCCGAGTCCTACAGCCCGCAGGTCCTGGCCGCCGAGCTGGCGGACCCGGAGAGCAGCTACTGGCTGGCCACCGTGGACGGCATTCCGGCCGCCTACCTCAAGACCAACGTCGGCAAGGCGCAGACCGAGCCGGTGGAGGGCCGTATCCCGCAGCCGTCCCTAGAGGTCCAGCGGATCTACGTCCGCCTGCCCTACAAGCGCCGAGGGCTGGGAGCCAGGTTGATGGGGGTGGCCTTGGACGAGGCTCGCGCGCACGCAGCGGCCTCGATCTGGCTGGGAGTGTGGGAGCGCAATACTGCTGCCCTGGCCTTCTACGAGCGTCTGGGCTTCACCCGCTTTGGTGAGCACGTCTTCCAGGTGGGCTCTGACGCGCAGACGGACTACCTCATGGTCTGTCCGGTGGAGCGGCTTGCCATGGTGTGACCTCGCGCGGTGCCACCGCCCACGTGCTGGGCGGTGGGCTACAGTGAGGAGTTCCATCTCAATCGTCGACTTCAAGGAGAGGTCATGGCCCAGGACACGGAGGCCACCAGCCAGGGCACCTGGCTCACCAAGGACGCCTACGACCGGCTCACCGCTGAGCTGGCCCGGCGCCAGGAGGTGGACCGCAAGGAGATTGCCCAGCGCGTCGAGGCTGCTCGCCAGGAGGGCGACCTGCGTGAGAACGCTGGCTACCACGCGGCGCGAGAAGAGGCGGCGCTCAACGAGGCCCGCATCGCCCAGCTCACCGAGCTGCTGGAGAAGGCGGAGATCGGAGAGGTCGCTGACGACGGCACGGTCTCGGCCGGCACGATCGTCACCGCCAAGATCGGTGCCAAGGAGCAGGTATTTGCTCTGGGGGGGCAGGAGATCACGGCTGACGTCCCCGAGGGTGTCAAGGTCTTCTCCCCGGACGCCCCGCTGGGCAAGGCCCTCATGGGGCACAAGGCTGGCGAGACCGTCTCCTACCAGGCCCCTAACGGCAAGGAGATCAAGGCCGAGATCATCGACGTCAAGGTCCTGTGAGCCCTGCGGGGCTCTGAGAGCCCACAAGGGCCGGGGCCGGGCTGTCCGGACGGGCGGGTGTGCATGCGGCGCACCCGCCCGTGCCTTGTCCCGGCGCCTGTCAGCCCAGCACCGCGAGGTAGCAGGCCACGCACTGGCAGACCCACGCTGCCACGGTGCACACGTGGAAGACCTCGTGGAAGCCGAACCACCGCGGGAAGGGATCAGGGCGCTTGCGGGCGTAGATGACTCCGCCGATGGTGTAGATGACGCCGCCGGCCACCAGCAGCCACACGATCGCCGCCCCGCCCGCGACCCAGAACTGTGGCAGGAACCAGACCGCGACCCATCCCAGCAGGATGTAGAGCAACGTGGAGAACCAGCGCGGCGCCGTCGGCCAGGCCAGCGAGGTGATGATGCCGGCCGCCGCGCCTCCCCACACGATCCCGAGGACCAGCAGTGCGGTGCGTGGGTTGAGCAGCGAGACGGACAGGGGCGTGTAGGTCCCGGCGATGAGCAGGAAGATATTGGCGTGGTCGAAGCGCTGGAGGGCGGTCGAGACCTTGGTGGGCCAGTAGCCGTTGGACAGGTGGTAGATGCCCGAGTTGCCGAACAGCAGCAGGGAGCACACGAGGTAGGCGGCGCAGGCCCAGCTGCGCGCGGCACCGGGGGCCAGGACCGTGAGCACGATGCACGCCGCCAGTGCCAGGGGCGTGGTGCAGGCGTGGATCCATCCACGCAGCCGTGGCTTGACCATACGTACCGCCCCGGCTGCGGCCTCCTTGACGGAGCCGACCGTACTAGCGACGTTCTTGGTCACGGCGCCAGCCGTCTGCGGCGTCGTGGGGGTCTTCCTGGGCACCGTGGCCTCCTCGGTGTCGGGGTTGGGCGGCGACGGCGAAGCGTGGCACCTACGGAACCTACGGTTCCGTAGGTTACGCATTCGTAGGTTACTCCTGTGGTGGGGAGGGTGGGTAGCGGGCGTGCGTGTCATGCCCGTGCTGATCCGCCACGACGGGGCGACGCGCTACCGTTGCCGCAAGGCCCAGGTCCCTGGGTTGCCCGGCGTGTGGCGGGTGCGGAGAAGGAAGGCTGGTAGAGCGTGGCTGGAGACGGTCTTGTCTACGAGATCTACGAGCGTCGCCTGGCTGCTCAGGTCGACCCGCAGCAGGTGCCTGGGCACGTAGGCGTCATCCTGGACGGCAACCGTCGGTGGGCCAAGCAGATGGGCTTCGTCACCTCTCAAGGGCACAAGCGCGGTGCGGACAAGATCGAGGAGTTCCTCGGCTGGGCCGAGGACGCCGGCGTGAGGGTGGTGACCCTGTGGCTGCTGTCCACGGACAACCTCTCGCGCGACCCCGCCGAGCTCTCCCCTCTCCTGGACATCATCGCCCAGGCGGTTGAGAGCCTGGCGGCCGCGCAGCGCTGGAGCCTGCGACTGGTCGGAGCGGTTGATCTGCTCCCCGATCCTCTGGCTGAACGCCTGCGTCAGGCCGTGGCCTCCACCCACGCCGCCGGCGGTGAGGCGGACCCGGGTGACGGACGGGTCCAGGTCAATATCGCCGTCGGCTACGGCGGGAGGCAGGAGATCGCCGACGCGGTCCGCGATCTCCTGCGCGAGCGGGCCGCGGCCGGGGCCACCCTGGAGGAGGTAGCGGACTCGCTGTCCGAGGAGGACATCACCGAGCACCTGTACACCAAGGGGCAGCCTGATCCGGACCTGGTCATCCGCACCTCGGGTGAGCAGCGTCTGTCCGGCTTCCTGCTGTGGCAGTCGGTGCACTCGGAGTACTACTTCTGTGAGGTCTACTGGCCGGATTTCCGGCGTATCGACTTCCTGCGCGCGCTGCGCGACTACTCGCGCCGGGAGCGCCGCCTGGGCCGTTAGCCCCTCGATCTGGGGCCTAGTGGCGCTGAGCGAACTCGTTACGCAGTGTTCGCCTGACCTTTGCCCGGATTGGCCGCAGGTGGCGAGTGTGAGGAGCGTAACGTCGAGGCAAGAGGTGGGTGGCCACCAGGGCGCCTGCCGCGACACCGGAGACGCGCCCCATGCGTACCTACGTCCTGGACACCTCCGTCCTCCTGTCCGACCCCCGCGCCATTCTCCGCTTCGACGAGCACGCGGTGGTGCTGCCGATCGTCGTCATCACCGAGCTGGAGGGCAAGCGGCATGATCCCGAGCTGGGCTACTTCGCCCGCTCGGCACTGCGGCTGCTGGACGCGCTCAGAGCCAGGCACGGCAGACTGGACCGCCCCGTTCCGCTCAATGACGACGGCGGAACCCTGCGAGTTGAGCTCAACGGCACCGATCCCACGGTCCTGCCGGCGGGGATGCGCCTGGGGGACAACGACACGCGCATCCTGTGCGTGGCCGTGTGCCTGGCCGAGGAGGGACAGGACGTCACGGTCATCTCCAAGGACCTGCCGATGCGTATCAAGGCGGCCTCGGTCGGCCTGCACGCCGACGAGTACAAGGCCCAGCTCGCCGTGGACTCCGGCTACACCGGTATGACCTCGCTGTCCGTGACTGCTGAGGAGATGGCCGGGCTGTGGGACGCCGGGGTGCTGGACCTGGAGGGCCTGGCGCAGGGAGAAGGCGGTGCTGAGCTTGCTCGCCAGCCGGTGCACACCGGGGTCGCCGTCACCTCCCCGCGCGGCAGCGCCCTGGCGACGGTGGTCGACGGCGCCCTGCGGCTGGTGCGTCCCGACCGGGAGGTCTTCGGGGTGCGGGGACGCTCGGCCGAGCAGCGGGTGGCGATCGATCACCTGCTCAACCCGCAGATCGGCATCGTCTCCCTCGGGGGCCGCGCCGGAACGGGCAAGTCCGCGCTCGCGCTCGCGGCCGGGATCGACGCCGTGGTCAATCGCCGTGAGCACCGCAAGGTCCTGGTCTTCCGGCCGCTGTACGCGGTGGGCGGTCAGACGCTGGGATTCCTACCGGGCGACGCGACGGAGAAGATGCAGCCGTGGAGTGAGGCGGTCTTCGACACCCTGTCCTCGGTGGTCCCGCAGGAGCGCATTGACCGGATCGTCCAGCTCGACCAGCTGGAGGTCCTGCCGCTGACCCACATCCGAGGGCGGTCCTTCCATGACGCCTTCGTCATCGTTGACGAGGCGCAGTCCCTGGAACGCAACGTCCTGCTCACGGTGCTCTCCCGCGTGGGCCAGAATTCCAAGGTGGTACTCACTCACGACGTCGCCCAGCGTGACAACCTGCGCGTGGGCAGGTGGGACGGTGTGGCCTCGATCGTCGAGTCGCTCAAGGGCAACCCGCTGTTCGCCCACATTGACCTGGTGCGCACCGAGCGCAGCGAGATCGCCGAGCTCGTGACCACGATGCTCGACGACGTGCCGTTGTACTGAAGGCTGTCAAGGAGCCGCCCTTGGTCCCGGGCGGAGCGCTGGCGCTGGTATTACCCTGGTCACACCCTGACTGTCCCTATAGAGGTACCGGCATGTCCGTGTCATGCCCGCAATCGTCGTGCCCGCGCGCCCAGGAAGCCGCTGAGAAGCACGAGTCCTCCCGTTCTCGCGTGACCCTGGCGGCGCGTGCTCTCATGGCGGGTGCCGTGTCCCTCAGCCTTCTTGGGCTGGCCGCGTGTGGCGGCGGTGACGAGACCGTGGCTGAGGACAGCGCCAGTGCGACGGTCGTGGACACGGCTGCGGCCAAGGCTTCCGCCTCAGCTGCCGCGGCTCGAGCCTCGGCCTCGGCTGAGGCCGCCGCCCAGCAGGCTGCGGCGCAGCAAGCTGCCGCCAACACCTACTACCCCAACTGCGCGGCTGCGAGGGCTGCCGGCGCGGCGCCGATCTATCGGGGAGAGCCGGGATACAGCGGCAAGCTGGACCGCGATGGTAGCGGCGTCGCCTGCGAGTAGTCGCGGGTCACGGTGCGGGCGGCCGGACTGAGCGGCCGGCTGCGTACGCTCGCGCTTCGAGCACATCGTTGATACATCAGGAGGGCCCTGCCGGAACACATCCGGCAGGGCCCTCCTGATCAGTTCTGGTTCGCAGCCAGATAAGGCCGATCAGGCCTCAGCGAGCTCGGCGCGGGTGGGTGGGTTGGCCCCGGCCCGCGAGACCGTGATGTCAGCGATGGCAGCCGCGTGGCGCACCACGCGCTCCAGGGTCTCGGCGTCGATAGCGCGCAGCGCCTCACGCTGCCCGGCCCCGACGAGCCCCTCACTCCACAGCCCGTCCTCCAGGCCGCCCATGAAGGAGTCGCCGGCACCCACCGTGTCCGCTACGACGACGCTGGGATCGGCAGGAACCTCGATCCGCACCCCCGAGGCGGACAGCGCCAGGGCACCTCGCTTGCCACGGGTGACAACGACGAGCGCCGCGCCCAGATCGAGCCAGATTTGCAGGACCTTCTCCAGGGCCTCGTCCGAGCTGGAGTCCACGGAGTAGAGCCACTCGATGTCCTCGTTCGAGCACTTGACCAGGTCCGACAGGGAGACCAGGTCCTCGACCGTGCGACGAGCCTGGTCCGGCTCACCCATGAGCTGGGGACGGGCGTTGGGGTCGTAGCAGATGGTGGAGGAGGCCCGATAGGTCTCCAGCGTGCGGCGGACGGTGTCCGTGCCGGGGGCGAGGATCGCAGCGATCGAGCCGGTGTGGACGAGCACGGGCGCCTGGTCGCTGGTCAGCTCGGGGAAGGGCGGGTTCCAGTCCAGGTCAAAGAGGTAGGTGGCAGCGCCGTCGGCCCCGATCGAGGCCTGGGCCGTGGAGGTGCGCTCCGCCTCGTCCGAGCCGGGGGTCAGGCGCACCCCGGAGGCCTCCAGGTGCGCCCGTACGGCGAGTCCGCGCAGGTCCTTGCCGATCCAGCAGTCGAGCTCGGCGTCACGGCCGAGCCGCGCCAGGCCCAGGGCGACGTTGGCCGGCGAGCCGCCCGGGATCTCCTGCGGCTCGGCACCCTCGTTGAGGACGACGTCGACCAGGGCCTCGCCGATAACGAGTGCGGTTCCGCTAGGGCCGGGTGTGACATGGGTGATCATGGGGTGCGTGTCCCTTCGGGTCGCGTGAGGGGGCTAGTGCTTGGTCGTCGGGGCGTTGGTCTCGCGCTGGCTCACGGCGTCCAGGCGACGCCGGGCCTCGTCCAGCCAGGCCTGGCAGCGCGCGGCAAGAGCCTCGCCGCGCTCCCACAGGCTCAGTGCGTCCTCTAGCGGGACCTGGCCCGCCTCAAGGCGCTGGACGACGGTGACAAGCTCCTCGCGGGCCTGCTCGTAGGGCAGGGAGGGGACGTCAGCATTGGCGTCGTCACCGGTAGGCGAGCTGACAGGCGTGAGGCTCATGGGCTGATTCTTACACGTTGGCAGTATGGACGATAGGACGTTAGGGGGAGAGGAGATGGCGGAAAATCTGTTGTCAAAACGTCTTGACGGGGCGCGATGGAGCTACTTACGATCTCGATGTCAAAAAGATTTGACAATGTCCTGAGCGTGGCCCTCCTCCCGAAGGACAATGATGTCGACCTCTCGTAGCGCCTCTTGGCGGGGGTACTCCCTCACTCCTGGCACGTGTGGCCCGGCACTGGCAGCTCTACCTGCTGCTGGCACCCGCCGTCATCTACCTCATCGTCTTCAAGTACTGGCCGATGTACGGCGTCCAGATCGCCTTCCGCAACTACAACCCGATTGACGGCTTCATGGGGAGCGAGTGGGTGGGGCTGGAGCACATCTCCCGTTTTCTGCACTCATTCCAGTTCTCCCGGGTCTTTGTCAACACGATCGCCATCAACGTCCTGGGTCTGGTCTTCGGCTTCCCGGTGCCCATTGTTCTGGCGCTCCTGATCAACCAGCTCGGATCGCGCAGGCTGAAGTCCTTCATCCAGACGGTGCTGTTCTCGCCGGCCTTCATCTCCACGGTGGTCGTGGTCGGCATGCTCTTTGTGCTGCTGTCGCCTCGCTCAGGCCTGGTCAACAACGTCATCTCACTGGCAGGTGGTACCCCGGTCAGCTTCATGAATGAGGAGGGCTGGTTCAGACCGATCTACGTCCTGAGCGATATCTGGCAGAACGCGGGATTCTCGATGATCATCTACCTTGCGGCCTTGGCCGGGATTGATCCCAGTCTCCACGAGGCCGCGCGCGTGGACGGCGCCAACCGCTGGCAGCGGCTGTGGCACATTGACCTGCCCGGGATCCGGCCGGTGATCTCGATCATGCTCATCCTGGCAGTCGGGAACCTGCTCAACATCGGCTTCGAGAAGGCGCTGCTGATGCAGACCGACCTCAACCTCGGCACCTCGCAGATCATCCAGACCTATGTCTACGACGTCGGTCTCAAGAGCGCCCAGTTCTCCTATTCTGCGGCGATCTCGCTGTTCAACTACGTCCTCAACATGATCCTGCTCCTGGTGTTCAACCAGGGTGCCAAGCGCGCGGGTCAGACCAGCCTGTTCTGAGAGTCGAGGTCCACATGAGTTCCGCTACTGCTTCCGCGACGGGCCTGCTCACCTCCACCAGTCCCGCGCGTCGCAACCATCCTGCTGGACGCTTCTGGGAACGCGTCGCCGATCCTCTGTACGCCGCCTTCGTCGTCATCCTGCTGGGAACCGCGGTCATCGCGATCATCTACCCGCTCTACTTCGTCGTCATCGCCTCGATCTCGGACCCCAACCAGATCTACGAGGGCAATGTGTGGCTGTGGCCCAAGGGCATTACCTTTGAGGGGTACGCACGTATGTTCTCCACCTCCACCATCATCCGAGGCTTTGCGAACTCCCTGCTCTACACGGTCGTGGGCGCCACGATCTTGGTGTGCTCGATCCTCGGAGCCGGATACGCCCTGTCCCGCAGGACGCTGCCCTTCCGGCGCACGATCATGGCTGCCTTCATCGTCACGATGTTCTTCGCCGGCGGCATGATCGCCCGGTACCTCGTCGTCAGGGAGCTGGGCATGCTCAACACGATGTGGGCGGTCGTGCTGCCCGGCGCGATCGGGGTGACGAACCTCGTCATCGCTCGCACCTTCTTCTCCACCACGATCCCCGAAGAGCTCCACGAGGCGGCTGAGCTCGATGGTTCCAGCGAACTGCGCTACTTCTTCCAGATCGTCCTGCCGCTGTCCAAGGCACTCATCATGCTTCTGGTTGTTACTCACGCGGTGGCGTACTGGAACCAGTTCTTTGACGCGATGATCTACCTCAATGACGAGACGAAGTACCCCCTTCAGCTCGTCCTGCGCACCATCCTCATCCAGTCCGACGCCTCCGGATCCGGATTGTCGGCCACGGGCATGGACTCCTACGCCGAGTCCCAGCGCATTGCTGAGCTCATGAAGTACGGGATGATCGTGGTATCGACCTTCCCGCTGCTCGCCGCGCTTCCCTTCGCTCACAAGTACTTCGCCCAGGGCGCCATGATCGGCGCCGTCAAGAGCTGAGAGGCAAGACAGATGTCCTTCCTACCCTCGCTGCGTCCAGGCGCCTCAGCCTCGAGGTTGAGTCGTCGTACCGTCCTTCGTGGCGGCGCACTGACAGCCTTGGCCCTGACCCTGGCGGCCTGCTCCGGGAAGAAGACGGACGCCGACTACAGGGTCGAGGAGATCTCGGCCTCGGCTGGGCTGAATGATCCTGGGACGCTACCGATCGTCACCTCGCCTGTCACGGTCACCGCCACGGGCTCACGTGGCGCGCTCTCGGTGCCCTACGACCAGATGAAGCTGCCCCAGCAGTGGGCCGCGGACACAGGGATCGAGGTGAGCCGGTCGATGCTGACCGAGGACGTCTACGCCGAGAAGAAGAACCTTCTGCTCGCCTCCGGGGACCTGCCGGACATCCTGTGGAACACCGGGCTCAGCGACGCCGAGGTCGCGACCTACTCCTCCAACCACACCCTCGTGCCGCTCGACGAGCTGATGGAGGGCAACTGCCCCAACATCCTCGCCCTGTTTGAGGCCCGTCCTGATATCTGCTCGGCGGTGACCAGCGATGACGGCCACATCTACACCCTGCCCAGTGTCGAGGAGCTGGGCCTGGTCCAGTTCCCGAACTTCCTCTACATCAACACCGACTGGCTTGCGAAGGTCGATCGTCAGATGCCGACGACCATCGAGGAGCTCCACGAGGTCCTGCTGGCCTTCAAGAAGGAAGACCCTTCTGGCAGCGGCAGACCGATCCCCCTGTCCTTCGTGCCAGGCTCCTTCTGCGCCAACCCCTGGGACCTCGTCGCGGCCTACGGCGGGCAGGCTGACAACAACGACCATCGCATCGTCATCGATCGCAAGGCCGTGTTCACCGCGGCCAGCGAGGCATGGAAGGAAGGCGTGCGTCAGCTGGCGGCGTGGTACCAGGAGGGGCTGATCGACTCAGAGTCCTTCTCCCAGGACGACACTGCCTACCTGGCCAAGGGCAAGGCGGACACCGAGTCGCTGGGCGCCTTCTACTGGTGGGAGGCGACCGAGTTCGTCGGTGCTGACCGTGAGGGGCACTACGCCCTGTGCCCTGTGCTCAAGGGTGTGGACGGCCAGGCCCGTGCGAGCGTGTCCAACAACCAGGAGATCTCTCGCGGCGCCTTCGCCATGACGCGGACCTGCCGTTACCAGACGGCAGTGATGCGCTGGGTGGACCGGATGTATGACCCGGTGATGTCCGCCCAGAACAACTGGGGCCCCATTGGGGTCACCTTGGAGTACAACTCCGACGGCTTGCTGGACCAGATTCCCGCAGCCGAGGGGGAGTCGGCTGGAGAGCGACGTCAGAAGGTCGCTCCTGGCGGTCCCAAGGCCATCACTGAGGAGGACTTCCGGACCGTCGTGCTTCCTGAGCCCCGTGCGGCACTGCGTCAGCAACAGGTCACCGAGGGCTACCGCGGCCACGCGGCCAATGACGCTTTCCCACCAGTGGTCTTCACCAACGCCGAGCTGGACGACCTGTCCCTCATCGAGGCCGATGTCACCAGCCTGGTCAAACAGCGCTTTGCTCGGTGGGTCGTGGACGGCGGCATCGACAAGGAATGGGAGGACTATCTTGAGGATCTGCGTTCCAGCGGGCTGGAACGGCTGATGGAGATCTACCAGGCCGCCCTCGATCGCTACTACGAGCAGCTTGACGCTCGCTCGTGACACGACCACCCGGCACGCCACGCCCCTGAGAACCGAAGGACACCACCATGAAGCACCCGGCCATCACCCCGCGCCACAGCCTAGAGATCGACCGCGCACAGATGCGTGAGCGCTCGCTGACGGATCCGCTGCGACCGCTGTGGCACATCACTCCTCCCTGGGGCTGGCTCAACGATCCCAACGGCTTGCTCGTCCATCCTGGGCCTGATGGCCAGGACATCCTGCACGTCTTCTACCAGCACAACTCCCACGCACCGGTCCATGAGCTCATCGAGTGGGGTCACCAGTGGAGCGACGACCTCGTCCACTGGCACGACCTGCCCGTCGCCCTCACGCCCGGACCTGCTGGAGCCGACGCACTGGGCTGCTGGTCCGGCGTCATCGTTGAGGATGAGCGCTCCGATGGCCGGCGCGTGCCCACCATGATCTACTCCGGGCACGACGGCGGCCCGACCCAGAACTGCTGCGTGGCGGTAGCCCGCGAGGGCGATCCACTGCTGCGCAGCTGGGACAAGGACGTAGCGAACCCAGTCATCGAGTCCGCGCCGCAGTCGGTGGGAGCGGACCTGCCGGAGATGCGTGACCACACCGTGTGGCGTGAAGCAGGCCGGTGGTACCAGGTCATGGGCTCGGGCCTGCCCGGCCAGGGCAAGGACGGAGCGCAGGGTGGCGCTGCGCTGTGCTTCTCCAGCCCGGACCTGCGCGAGTGGACCTATGAGGGGCCGCTCGCCGTCGGCGACGGTGACGTCAGTGCTACCGGAACTATCTGGGAGTGCCCCGGCCTCATGCGCCTGGAGGGCCCGGACGGTGAGGTGGACGTGCTGACTGTGGCCGCCTGGCACCAGGGCGACACGATGCGCTCGATGTGGATGGTGGGTCAGCGTGAGGGCACCCGGATGACGATTGAGCGCACGGGACGCATGGACCTGGGGGAGAACTACTTCTACGCCCCGCAGTCCCTCCGGCTTCCTGACGGGCGGCGGGTCGTGATCGGCTGGATGCAGCCCAATGGCACGCAGGAACAGCGGGTAGCCGCCGGCTGGGCCGGGTCAATGAACATCCCGCGTGAGGTTGTTCTGGCACAGGACGGCACGGTGCGTTTCTTCCCGATCAGGGAGATCGACTCCTTGCACCTGGGTGAGCCGGTGCGCCTGGAGGGCGAGGAGGTCGACGGCGCGCAGCTGTCCGGCCGCAGCCTTGACCTGCGAATCGCCGGGGTCCTGGGTGAGGCTCCCATCGAGCTTGACCTGCTGGCCTCTCAGGACGGCAGCTGCGCCACACGGATCACGCTGTCTCGTCGCCAGGCGAAAGGGATGAGCGGCCAGGAGGCCTGGACTGGGTGGCTCAGCGTGGATCGCTCGTCCGCGGCTGACGCAGACAGCCCGTGGCGTGGGGAGGACACCCGCCTGCTCCAGGGGCCTGTCCCCCTCGGAAGCGACGGCGTGGTGGAGATGCGTGTGCTGCTGGACCGTTCCAGCCTGGAGGTCTTCGTGGACGGGCAGCCGCTGTCAGTCCGGGTTGGTGCCGACCCAAGCCATGACCAGGTGCGCGTGCGAGCCGCGGGGCTGGAACATGCCACACTCAGGGCATGGCAGATGAGCGAGGCCTACACCAGCGGGCGCCTGGAGGCCTGAGATGACGCGCGTGACGATCAAGGACGTCGCGCGCCAGGCGGGGGTCTCGGTCACCACCGTCTCTCAGGCCCTGAACAACCCTGAGGGCTCACGTGTAGCGGCACAGACTCGTGACGCAGTGCGCAAGGTGGCCGACTCATTGGGCTACCGCGCTAACCCGTCGGCGCGGGCCCTGCGTACTCGGCGCACGGACACAATCGCCCTCATCGGTCAGCATCTGGCGACCACCGAGTTCCTCGGCGGACTGATCGGCGGCGCGCAGCAAGAGGTCCGTCACCACGATGGACTGCTGATCGTGGCGGACACGGCTGACGACATCGACGGCGTGGTCCAGACCCTACGCGACCGTCAGGTTGACGGCATCATCCTCGGTGCCTTCTACCACCAGGAGCTGAGTGTGCCGGTCTCGCTGCTGGGGACTCCGACGGTGCTGGTCAATGCCTTCACCCGTCAGGAGGGGTACTCCTGGGTGACTCCGGATGAGGTGGCGGGGGGACGAGCGGCGGCGGAGGTCCTGCTGGCTGCCGGCCACCGTCAGGTCGCGATGATCGGGAACGTTGACGACATCCCGGCGACCCACGGACGCCGCGAGGGCTTTCTCGCACGCTGCCGGCAGTCTGGGATCGAGCCCCGTTACGTGGCGACCTCGCCTCACGCGGAGGCTACGCAGGCCTTGTCGACTGAGCTGCTGGCCGGACCGGACCGGCCCACCGGCGTCTTCTGCTTCTCGGACGCCATGGCGATCGGCTTCTACTTCGCTGCGGCAGGTCTCGGGCTGCGCATCCCTCAGGACGTGTCGGTGGTCGGCTTCGACGCGATGCGCCTGATCGACACCTCCTTGTTCCCCCATCTGACCTCGGTGGCGCTGCCGCACGCGGAGATGGCGGCCTGGGCCGTGGAGCGGCTCTACGAGCAGCTTGAGGCTCGTGGCGGTGCGGTCGGGACACTGCCATCTCGAGGCGAGCGGATCGTGGGGCGCGTTGTGGAGGGTGAGTCCGTTAGCGCTCCGCCGGCGCTGTAGACGGCGTCGGGCTGGGCTTGGTGGCTCCGACGACCTGGGCCACCATGCGTCCGTGGGCCAGGACGCCCTCAATGAGATCGCCCTTCTTCAGCTCCTCGCTGGAGGTAACGACGCCGACGCCTGGCTTGCGCAGGATCGCGTAGCCCCGGTCGAGCACCCCCTGGGGGGACAGAGCAGTCAGCCGGGCGGTCTCGGCGCGCAGATCGGCACCGGCCAGGTCCAGGGTGGTCAGGAGCGCTCGGCGCAGACGCTCACGGCCCTGGGACAGGTCTGCCTCCTTGTCCCGGACGATGACGGTGGGATCGGTCATGACCGGGCGCTCGCGCACACGATCCAGGCGCGTCTGCTCCTCGGTGACTCTGCGAGCCAGCGCGGTGCGGATACGAGAACGGGCCTGGTCCAGGCCAACGGTCTCCTCCGCCAGATCTGGCACGATGCGGCGTGCGGCGTCGGTGGGGGTCGAGGCGCGGTAGTCGGCGACGTCGTCGAGCAAGGGGCGATCGGTCTCGTGGCCGATCGCGGAGACCAGGGGAGTGCGGCACATGGCGGCGGCACGGACAAGACCCTCATCGCTGAAGGAGAGAAGGTCCTCCACGCTCCCGCCGCCGCGGGCGACCACGATGACGTCGACCTCCGGGCGGGCGTCCAGCTCCGCGATCGCCGCGCCCACCTGGCTGACGGCATGGACGCCCTGGACGGCAACCTCACGCACCTCGAAAGGCAGACCCGGCCAACGCAGGCGCGCGTTGGTGATGACGTCGTCACGCGCCTTGGCGTCCCGTCCGCACACCAGCCCGACCACGCGGGGCAGGAAGGGAAGAGGACGCTTGCGCTCGGGGGCAAAGAGTCCTTCAGCGGCCAGCACGCGTCGCAGCTGCTCGATGCGCGCCAGCAGGTCGCCGGTGCCGACGAGGCGGATCTGGTCAACCTGGAGCTGGAAGGAGCCGGAGCGGGTCCAGAAGGTCGGGCGGCCGTGGACGACCACCCGCATGCCGTCGCTGAGCTCGGTGCCCATGGCCTGCTCGCTGGCCACGAGGTCGCGGCGGTACATCGAGGCGCGCAGTGAGATCTCTGCGGACAGGTCCCGCAGCGTCAGGAAGGACATGCCGGCACGTCGGTTGAGCTGAACGACCTGTGCCTCCACCCACACCGGTGTCATCTTGGCGACGTACTGGTCAATCTTGGTGGACAGCAGCGCCAGGGGCCATGGGTTGTCAGCCGTGGTCTCGCGTGCGAGCCGGGCGGGCACGCGTGCCGTGGCCGGGTTGGCTCGTTGGGCGTCTGCCCGAGCCTGCTGGAGAGGGGAGGGCTGGTCTGTCACGTGTACCACTGTGCCACGTGATCTCTGGGAGCCAAGACTCCGCTGTGGCACAGTGGGGGACGTGACGACACCAACGCAGACCATGACTGAGCCGGTCCAGGACGTCGCTGAGCCGGCACAGGCCCACGGCGAGGGCAAGCGCATCCTGTTGGCGGCCCCGCGCGGGTACTGCGCAGGCGTGGACCGGGCCGTGGACGCCGTCGAGCAGGCGCTGGCGCACTACGGCACGCCGATCTACGTGCGCAAGGAGATCGTGCACAACAAGTACGTGGTCGAGGCGCTGTCCCAGAGAGGTGCGGTCTTCGTTTCCGAGACGGACGAGGTTCCCGAGGGTGCGCGCGTGGTCTTCTCGGCTCACGGGGTCTCCCCGGCGGTCCATGTCCAGGCCGAGGCTCGTCACCTGCAGACCATTGACGCCACCTGCCCGCTGGTGACCAAGGTGCACAAGCAGGCGGTGCGCTTCGCCCATGACGACTACGACATCATCCTCGTCGGGCACACCGGCCACGAGGAGGTCGAGGGCACCCAGGGAGAGGCTCCTGAGCACATCCAGGTGGTCAACGGCCCCCACGAGGTGGACCAGGTGCAGGTCCGTGATCCGCAGAAGGTGGTGTGGATCAGCCAGACCACGCTCAGCGTGGACGAGACGATGGAGACTGTCCGTCTTCTGCGTGAGCGCTTCCCGCAGATGATCGATCCCCCGAGCGACGACATCTGCTACGCCACTCAGAACCGTCAGGTGGCGGTCAAGACGATCGCGCCGCAGGTTGACGTCATGATCGTGGTGGGCTCCGGCAACTCCTCGAACTCGGTGCGGCTGAAGGAAGTGGCCCTGGAAGCGGGTGCCCCGGCTGCCTACCGGGTGGACTACGCCAGCGAGATCGACCCGGTCTGGCTGGAGGGTGCACAGACCGTGGGCCTGACCAGCGGGGCGAGCGTGCCGGAGATCCTGGTGCGTGACGTGGTCTCACGCCTGGGTGAGCTCGGGTTTGACGACGTTGAGCAGGTGCGTACGGCGACGGAGAAGATCGCCTTCTCTCTGCCCAAGAACCTGCGCGCGGACCTGAAGGCGGCGGCCGGGCAGGCGCCCGAGCGGCACGGGCGCCGTGAGCCCGCAGCAGACCACACCTGCTGACGCCGTCATCTGCTGCGCTGACCACCCTGGCGGCGCCAGGGCCAGCGTGAGAGCGATGGCGGTGGCCAGGACCGTTAGTCATCGCTCTCACCCCGGCCGTGGGTCCCTGACTCCACGGTGAGCTCCGGGGTAGCGAAGGAGCGCACCTGGGCGTCGTCAGGGCAGATGCTCCGCGGTGACGGTACTGACGAAGCCAGGGTCTCGAAGGACCGGGCCGTGACCAGCAGGCGCGACTCCATCGAGGCCACCGTGCGGTTGTAGGCCGAGACGCTGCGGGTCAGGGCACCACCCAGGGCATCGAGGTGGCCAGCCACCGTCCCCAGGCGTTCGTACAAGGTGCGTCCGAGCTCTAGGAGCTCGCGGGCGTCCTCATTGACAGCCGTCCTCGCCCAGGCCGTGGCGCACACGCGCAGCAGAGAGAGCAAGGAGGCCGGTGAGGTCAGCGCTACCCCCTGCTCCAGGGCATGGTCCATGAGCGTGGGGTCGGCATCCAGAGCGGCTGCCAGCACAGGCTCGGCAGGGACAAAGAGGACCACGAGCTCGGGGGAGGACCCCAGGGCGCGGTCGTACCGGCGCGCTGCGAGCTGGTCCACGTGGGAGCGCAGTGCCTTGGCATGCTCCTTCATGAGCGTGCGGCGCTCGGTGTCCGCGCTGGCCGGCTCGCCCTCCACGCCGCAGGCTCGTAGGTAAGCATCCATCGGAGCCTTAGAGTCCAGCGCCAGGTAGCCACCACCAGGCAGGTGGATGACGACGTCAGGCCGCGACGCCGTCGTCCCAGAGGAGGCCGTGGCACTGGAGCGTGAGGCAAGCACGGAGCCGACCGAGCGCTGCTCGCTGAAGTCGACATGCGGCATCATTCCACTGATCTCCAGCACACGGGCCAGCTCCACCTCACCCCACAGCCCACGGCTGGAGCGCGAGCGCAGGGCTGAGGCCAGGGACGACGTCGTCACGAGGAGCTCGCGCTCGGCCTGGGCACGGGCGCGCAGCTGCTCAGCCAGCGAGGCGTGCTGCCCGGCACGCTGGCGCTCCATCTGCTCGACCCGTGCCCCGACCTGCTCCAGCTGGCTGCGCACCGGTGCCAGGGCCCGCAGGACTGATCCGTCCCGGTCCGCCCGCTCCTCCGCCAGCTGGGCTCGCGCGGACAGCTCCTCGGCGCGAGCCCGCCACTGCGCGGCCTCGGTCTGTGCCCGCGCGGCACCGTCACGACCGGAGGCCCGGGCTGAGGCGTAGCGGGCCACGGCCACGGCGTATCCGAGGACGGTGCCAGCCAGGAGACTAACGACCAACAGCAGGACGGTGGAGATGGACGTGCTCATGGCCCTACCGTGCCATCGGCCACCGACACAAACTCCTGCGCTCTCCTTCGCCAGGACGACCTCGCACCCTGCAACGTCCTCCGCCCAGGGGTAGGCAGGGTATGGCGCCACTGTCTACAGTCCAGGGTATGCGAGAGACACTGATCACGACGCTGGCCGGAGAACCCCGTGCCCTGGCGCCTCAGGCGCTCACGCACGTCTCCTTGGTCTCCACGTCCCTGGTCCACACGGTGTTCCTGGCGGCCGTGGTGGCCGTGGTCCTGACGGGTGTCCTGGTGGCTGTGCGGGTGCGGCCGGGGCAGCGGCGTGCCCCGCGTGCGCTGTTGGTCTCCACCGTGGCCGCGCTCGTGCTCAGCCAGGTCCTGGTGCTGGCGGCCGTGGGCCTGAGGGTCAACGCCTCCCTGGGATTCGTCCAGACCGTAGGAGACCTGGCCGCAGTCGCCTCGTCCCGGGACTCCCAGACCGAGGCGCAGCTGGCGCCCGTCGGTGCTGCGAGCGCGCAAGACGGCCCCACCCAGCCCCCGGCAGAGTTCACCCCGGCGCAGGACGGATTCGTCAAGGCGAGCGTCACCGGGGCGCGCAGCGGCGTCACCCAGGAGGTCTGGGTCTGGACGCCGCAGGGGTACTCGACCACGGACCAGCGCTCCTACCCGGTCATCGTCTTCCTCTACGGCGACCCGGGAAGCGCCTCGGGGACGGTCGATACCCTCAAGGCCAGTCAGGCCATGCAGGCCGCGATCGACTCAGGCGCGCTGCCCCCGGCCATCTTCGTCATCCCTGACCTCAACGCCGATGAGCAGCAGAAGTCCAGTCCTGACTGCGCCGACATCGTTGGTCACGCCAAGATCGGCACCTGGATCCAGGACGACGTTCCTGCGGTGGTGCGTGCCAGCTTCCCGAACGTGAGCAAGGACCGTCACCAGTGGGCGCTGGCGGGGCTGTCCTCAGGCGGGTACTGCGCAGGGTGGACGGCGATCATGCGCTCGGACGTCTACAGCTCGGCGATCATGATGAGCGGCTATGACGTGCCGGTGCTCGGAGGAATGAGCACCTCGGCCGAGCTGCGCCGTGAGAACACGCTGTCCACGCTCATCACTCATCACGCCCACCAGCCCCTGGACCTGTGGGTCCTGGGCGCGCAGGATGACCACGACTCGGCGGAGGTCGCGCGCAACCTGCGTGAGACGGCGCCGTCGAGCGACTCGGTTGAGATCACCACGCCCTCCAGCGGCGGGCACTCGTGGACCCTGTGGTCCTCCCACCTCCCGCAGGCACTGACCTGGTGGGGGCAGAAGATGGGGTGGCGTCGGCCTCCTCCGCAGCGGGACCGGCCGACTCGGTTACCCCGGATACGGGCCGTGGAGGGCTGGCGCGCCTCGCGGACACCGTCCTGCCAGTGGACGCGGTGTGGACGATCGCCCTGGCATGGGTGGCGGCACTGGCGGTCTCAGTGCTTGCCGTGTGCCGCCGTCGTGCGAGCCGGTGGTCCGCACCTGGCCGCCTGTCACGGGGAGGTCAGGACAGGCCGACGGCGCAGCGCGGGCAGAGCAGCGGGGCCGGGCCGATCCGGGGTGCCGTGCGGTTCCTGGCGAGCACGGTGGTACGGACGGCGCTGGTGGGCCTGGCCTGTGTGCTCACGACCGTCGCGGTCGGTCTGCTGGCCAACCACGTGGGGGAGTTCTACTCCACCTGGGGGGACGCGACGGCGGACATGAGCCACGCGCTGGGGCTGGGACGGGTGCTGGCCAGGCTGCTGAGCGGCGGTGGGCTGTTCAGCTGAGGCGGACGGTCCGGCTGAGGCGGACGGCCCGGCCGCCCGGTGGAGATGACAGACGGTGCCAGCTGTGGGCCGTCGTCGTCATGGGGCGGTCAGGCCCGAGCCTGACCTAGACTCTGCCCCGTGGCTCTTACCATCGGAATCGTCGGGCTGCCCAACGTCGGCAAGTCCACCCTGTTCAACGCCCTGACGCGGGCGACCGTCCTCGCGGCGAACTACCCCTTCGCCACGATCGAGCCGAACGTGGGCATCGTCCCGCTGCCGGACGAGCGCCTGGACCGCCTGGCTGAGATGTTCCACTCGGTCAAGACCGTGCCGGCGACGGTGTCCTTTGTGGACATCGCCGGCATCGTGCGCGGTGCGAGCGAGGGCGAGGGGCTAGGAAACCAGTTCCTGGCCAACATCCGCGAGGCTGACGCCATCTGCATGGTCACCCGTGCCTTTGACGATCCGGACGTGGTCCACGTGGACGGCAAGGTGGAGCCGGCCAGCGACATCGAGACCATCGCCACTGAGCTGGTGCTGGCCGACATCCAGACCCTGGAGAAGGCGATCCCGCGCCTGGAGAAGGAAGTGCGCGGGAAGAAGACCGATGCTTCCGTGCTGGACACCGCCCAGGCGGCGTTGAAGATCCTGGAGGAGGGCACGCTGCTGTCCGCCGCGGCTGAGAAGGCGGGGCTGGACGCCGAGGCGCTGCGCTCCTTCCAGCTCATGACCACCAAGCCCTTCATCTACGTGTTCAACATGGATGACGAGGGCATGCACGACGAGGCCAAGCAGGCCCAGCTGCGCGAGCTGGTGGCTCCGGCCGAGGCCATCTTCCTTGACGCCCAGTTTGAGGCCGAACTCGTGGAGCTTGAGCCCGACGAGGCCGCGGAGATGCTGCACGACAACGGCCAGGAGGAGTCCGGTCTGGACAAGCTGGCGCGCGTCGGCTTCGACACGCTGGGGCTGCAGACCTACCTGACCGCCGGCGAGAAGGAGTCGCGGGCCTGGACGATCCACAAGGGGTGGACGGCTCCTCAAGCGGCTGGTGTCATCCACACCGACTTCGAGCGGGGCTTCATCAAGGCCGAGATCATCTCCTTCGACGAGCTCATGGAGCTGGGGTCGATCGCGGAAGCTCGTGCCCACGGCAAGATGCGCATGGAGGGCAAGGACTACGTCATGCAGGACGGGGACGTGGTCGAATTCCGCACAGGGCTTACGTCTAAGAAGTAAACTGGAGGTATGAACTAGACCTCCTCTCAGCCAGTCCGCGCAGCCATCTATCTCCGTATCTCACTCGACAGAGAGATGGACGGGCTCGCTATCGAGCGCCAGCGTGAAGACTGCGAGAACCTCGCACGGTTTCGCCACTGGGAGGTCGTGGAGACCTATGTTGATCAGTCGATCTCGGCTTCAGACAAGACGAAGAAACGTCCTGCCTACCTACAGATGGTTGCCGACTACGAGGCCGGTCTCCTGGACGCTATCGTCTGCTATGACCTCGACCGGCTCACCCGCCAACCTCGGGAGCTGGAGGACTGGATCGACAGAGCGGAGTCGCGAGGACTACTCCTCGTAACCGCGAACGGAGACGCGGACCTCAGCACAGACGGCGGGCGCATGTATGCCCGTATCAAGGCCGCTGTGGCTCGTGCTGAGGTGGAGCGCAAGGGTGCTCGGCAGTCCCGTGCCCACGTCCAGCGAGCCCGGCAAGGTAGACCTCCCAAGGGTGTCAGACCCCTGGGATACTCCACCTCTGGTCAGATCATCCCTCACGAGGCCGAGGGAGTCAGAGCCATATACGCCGCGTTCCTGCGCGGAGACTCGCTCCAAGGCATCGCACGCGCTCTGAGTGGCACGCAGATGGACGGTGAGGGTCTGGGAGTGCCACACCTGCCACTTCACAGCCGGACAGTCGTCCTCGAGCGCAACGCACGGCGCGAGGTCGAGGGCAAGGTACCGCGCCCTGTGCCTGAGGATCGCCCGTGGAGTGCGTCAACGGTGCTCGGCATTCTGAGAAACCCACGCTATGCCGGGTACTCGGTCTACACCTCAAAAGACGTTCGTCGGCAGGAGACTGGGGAGTCTCGGCGTAAAGCCCTGCGTGACAACCTCGTCAAAGATGAGAACGGCGAGCTCGTCCTCGGGCAGTGGGAGGCGATTGTCGAAACAGACCAGTGGTGGACGGTTCAGAACTTCCTCGACGACCCCGCCCGCGTGACGAACCGGAGCGGCTCGACCGTCAGGAAACACCTCGGAGCAGGGCTCTATCGGTGTGAAGTGTGTGGGGAACCGGTGCGGACTCGGGCTCGTTACTACTCGTGCAAGGCTGGGCATCTCAACAGAACCCGAAGTGCTATCGATGACTTTGTTCGGGCTCTCGTTGTGGAACGACTCAAGAGGAAAGACCTCAGGCGACGCAAGAAACAAGCAGACCCTGAGATTAAGGGGCTCTTCACGAACGAGGGTGTAGCGCGGGTCTAAACCCTCCGGCTTCGAGCAGCGACCGAGCGATGTAGTGGGTGAGGTTGCGGAAGCCGAGGGCGGAGCCGCGGAGGTGTTCGAGTCGCCCGT
>NZ_PKHA01000013.1:0-54247 GCF_002861525.1 Actinomyces urogenitalis
GGCCGGTGACAACACCCCCCGGATCATTCAAGACAGGGGCAAGACATCATGCCGACCACCGCTGGCCCAGTCACCGGCACTCCTTGGCCGGCAACCACCACCAAGGTAACGGGCAGTGGCCAGCAGATGAGCCGGCCTTGACACAGGGCGCCGTGGCAGACCTACCCTGCGTCCATGATCGCTTCGACGCCCACGCCCCGTACCGCCCCGGTGCGCGCCCTGGTCATGCGTCGAATGTGCATGCGCTGACAGCGCCAGCCGTCGCTGTCGCAGGAATAACGGCTAGAGCGTCGGGCTGAGTCGAGCCCGGCACGCTCCGCGAGATCGCCACCCAGACGCTCGCGTTCACTGACCACCGTGACCCCGTCTGTCCGCGTGCCAGGCTGACGCCTCCGCACGACGTCGCCCGCCCGTACCCGCCCGCGGCAGACAGGCAGGCCCAACCACCCTGCCCGATCCACAGGACCCACGCGCATGCCTGCTCTCACTGACTTCTCTGACCTCGGAAGCATCGTCGACCCCTACTGTCCCGTCGGCACCACCCTGCCTGGCTCCTCCTACTGCCAGTTCGACCTCATCCACGACCGCACCGGCACTGCCAGCCTCAAGTGGGACTTCGCCGCCGAGCGTGGCCGCCCCGAAGGCGTCCTGCCGCTGTGGGTGGCTGACATGGATCACCAGGTCGCTCCCGGCATCACGAGCGCCCTGCTGTGGCGGGTGCGCCACGGGATCTTCGGCTACACCGAGACTGACGCCGCCTACAACGAGGCACTAACCTCCTGGTTCGCACGCCGTTACGACTGGCAGGTGGACGCGTCCTGGAACGTGGTGACCCCGGGAGTCGTCCCGGCCTTGGCACTGGCGGTCCGGGCGCTGACCCAGCCCGGGGACGCCGTCGTCATCGAGGAACCCGTGTACTACCCCTTCAGGGAGGTCATCGAGGACAACGGCCGCGTGGTCGCCGCCGCTCCGCTGGTACGTGGGGAGGACGGCGTCTACCGCCGCGGCCTGGAGGCCCTGGAGCGCACGCTGCGCACCAGCGGTGCGAAAGTGCTGCTGCTGTGCAACCCGCACAACCCGGTCGGGCGGGTGTGGAGCCGCGGTGAGCTGGAGGATCTGGCTGAGATCGCCAAGCGCTACGAGCTCACGGTGGTCTCTGACGAGATCCACGCTGACCTCGCCCTGCCCGGCCACCGCACCACGCCCTTTGCCTCCTTGTCCCAGGACGCGGCCGCACGCACAATCACCTGCACCTCGCCGTCGAAGTCCTTCAACCTGGCTGGGCTGCAGGTGGCCAACATCCTCATTCCCAGCGAGCAGCTGCGTGGGGCCTTTTGTGCCGAGCTGTCCGCCGTCGGATACTCCCAGCCGAACACGCTGGGACTGACCGCCTGCCGCGCCGCCTACGAGAGCGGGGACGCCTGGCTGGATGAGCTGCGCGAGCACATCGCCGCGGCCCGTGCCCACGTCGCCCAGCGCCTGGCGAGCGTTCCCGGCATCGAGGTCACCCCCTGCGAGGGCACCTACCTGCTGTGGCTCGACTGCCACGGCCTGCTGGAGCGCTCCGGTCTCAAGCCCAACGAGCTTGACGAGTTCATTCTCGACGAGGCCGGGCTCTGGCTCGACGACGGCGCGATCTTCGGTGCCGGCGGGGAGGGATTCACCCGGATCAACGTCGCCTGCCCGCGCGCCACCCTGGATGAGGCCCTGGACCGCCTGGAGGCTGGCGTCACGGCGCTGCTGACCCGCCAGGCACACCGTGCCCGCTCCCACCCCGAGGCCCTGGCTGAGGTCCGCGCTGCCTGAGCCCCTGCCCGCCCGGCTGTCACGGACGCAGCCGGGCACCGCCGTCGTCCACCCACCTGATACGAAGAGAGCACGCACCATGTCCACTCGCCCCGAAGACTCCAACCCCGCCTACGACGACCGCTCCACCACACGTGCCGTCCCGATCCACCACCACCCCTCGGCCTCGGCAGGCCCGGACACCTCCGCCTGGGGGCTGGATACCGTGCTCGCGCACGTGGGCACCGGCACCGACCCTGCCACCGGCGCCATCACGACGCCGATCCACCTGTCCACCGCCTTCGGGCACCCCGGACTGCGCCAGTCCACGGGCTACGACTACACGCGGACCGCCTCACCCACCCGCGACGTCCTCCAGGACGCGCTGGCCCGGCTCGACGGCGGAGCCGCCAGCTTTGTGACCTCCTCGGGCATGGCCGCCATCCAGCTGGCCGTGGAGACGCTGGCCCCCTTCGGCTCACGCATCGTGGCGCTGGAGGACCTGTACGGAGGCACCTTCCGCTACCTCCAGGTCCTGGCGGAGGCCGGCGCCTACGAGGTCGACTTCGTCTACGGGCAGCAGGCGCTGGCCGAGGCGCTGAGCCGGCCTGCGGCCCTCGTGCTCATCGAGACCCCCACCAACCCGATGATGGAGTGCTACGACGTCGCCGCAACCGCCCGACTGGCCCGCGAGGCCGGGGCCCTGCTCGCCGTCGACAACACCTTCTACACCCCCGCCATCCTGCGCCCGCTGGATGAGGGGGCGGACGTGGCGATCTACTCCGCGACCAAGTACCTGGGCGGGCACAACGACGTCATGGCGGGAGTCGTGACCGTGGCGGACCCGGCACTGGGCGAGCGCCTGCAGTACCGGCTCAACACCACCGGGGCGACGCTGGGTCCCTTCGACTCCTTCCTGCTGCTGCGCGGGCTGAAGACCCTGTCCCTGCGCATGGCCCGGCACGAGGCCAATGCCAAGGAGGTCGTGGCCTTCCTCCAGGCCTCACCGCACGTCACCCGCGTGCTCTACCCCGGCCACTCGGGCATGGTCTCCTTCGACCTCGCCGAGGACGTGGACATCGCCACCTTCCTGGAGTCAGTCCGGGTCTTCACCTTCGCCGAGTCCCTGGGCGGGGTGGAGTCCCTGGTCACCTGTCCGAGCGTGCAGACCCACGCCGACGTCCCGCCTGCCACGCGAGCCCGCTACGGCCTGACTGACCGGCTGCTGCGTCTGAGCATCGGGATCGAGGACCCCTCCGACCTGGTGGATGACCTCCGCCAGGCCTTCGAGACGGGCACCCGCCACTGACGAATGGCAGCCTCGAAGGCCTGGCGGGCGGCGCTCACCAGCTGACCGGGACCGGCGCGCCCTCGCGGTAGCCGGAGGCGGACTGCAGCCCGACGACCGCCCGCTCACGGAACTCGGCGATCGATCCGGCGCCGGCGTAGGTGAAGGAGGAGCGCACACCGGCGATGATGTTGTCGATGAGGTCCTCCACGCCCGGACGCTGAGGATCGAGGTACATGCGCCCTGCGGAGATTCCCTCCTCGAACAGGGCCTTGCGCGCGCGGTCGAAGGGGTCCTCACCCTCAGTGCGCGTGGTGACGGCCCGCTTGGAGGCCATACCGAAGGACTCCTTGTAGGCACGCCCGTCCGCGTCGTACTGGATGTCGCCCGGGGACTCGTAGGTGCCGGCGAACCAGGAGCCGATCATGACGTTGGAGGCACCAGCCGCCAGGGCCAGGGCGACGTCACGCGGGTGGCGCACTCCGCCGTCGGCCCATACGTGGGCGCCCAGGGCGGCGGCGGCCTGCGAGCACTCCAGGACGGCGGAGAACTGAGGGCGGCCGACGCCGGTCTGCATGCGGGTGGTGCACATCGCGCCCGGCCCCACGCCGACCTTGATGATCGAGGCGCCGGCCTCGACCAGGTCGCGCACGCCGTCGGCCGAGACGACGTTGCCGGCCACGATCGGGAAGTCGGCGGGCAGGGCGGCGCGGACGGCGGCGACGGCGTCCATCATCCGGTCTTGGTGACCGTGGGCGGTGTCGACGACGATGACGTCCACGCCCGCGGCCACGAGTTCAGCCGCCTTGCCCGCGGGGTCGCCGTTCATGCCGATCGCAGCGCCGATGCGCAGGCGACCGGCGGCGTCGACGGCGGGAGCGTAGATGGTTGAGCGCACGGCTCCTGAGCGCGTGAGCAGACCGACGAGCTCGCCGTCGGCGCCCACGACCGGGGCCAGCTTGCGACGCGCGGCGCGCAGGCGGTCAAAGGCCTCGCGTGAGTCGATGCCGGCCGGCAGGGTCAGCAGCTCGGTGGTCATGACCTCGCGGACCTGGGTGAAGCGGTCGACGCCGGAGACGTCATCGAGGTCCACCATGCCGATGGGGCGGTTGGTGTCCGGGTCGACGACGACCGCGGCACCGTGCGAGCGCTTGGGAATGAGGCCCAGCGTATATCCGCAGGTGTGGTGCGGCTTGACGGTGACCGGGGTGTCGTAGACGAGGTGGGCGGCCTTGACCTGAGTAACAGTGTCCGTGACGACGTCGACCGGGATGTCCTGCGGGATGATCGTCAGTCCGCCGCGGCGGGCTACGGTCTCTGCCATGCGCTTGCCGGCGACCGCTGTCATGTTGGCGACCACCAGCGGGATCGTGGTGCCCGTGGCGTCGTCCGTGGTCAGGTCGACGCCGGTGCGCGATCCGACGCTGGATCGCGAGGGGACCATGAAGACGTCGTCGTAGGTCAGGTCGAAGGTCGGCTGGAGGCCATTGAGGAACTTCACCGGGAGAGTCTAGCCGTGGGCACTGACTCAGCCTGCAGCGGGTGATGAGTGGGAGCCGGAGCCGCTGGAATGGAAAAACGCCCCGGGCCCGACCTTGGCGGCCGAGAGCGGGGCGTTGGTGCGCCAGAAGGGATTCGAACCCCCAACCTTCTGATCCGTAGTCAGATGCTCTATCCGTTGAGCTACTGGCGCATGTCGTTTCCGACAGGCAGAAACAATACTCAGCCTCCCCCACGAGGCCAAATCCTGGGGCCGTGAGGATCGGCACAGGACGAGAGGGGGTAACCGGGTCCCCGCACTCGGCACCGGCACGCTCACCGCCGTCTGAGAAGGAACGCACCGAGACAGACACCGCCGCTCCGTGCGAGTTGACTGTAGCCATTACTGTAGCCATTCAAACGCCGACCAACCTTCACCCACCAGTACCGGCCGCTTTGCCCACCCGATCCCAAACACGAAAAAGCCCCGAGATCTCAACGATCTCGGGGCTTGCCGGCGGAGATGGGGAGATTCGAACTCCCGAGGGGTTTTATCCCCAACCTTCTTAGCAGGAAGGCGCACTAGGCCACTATGCGACATCTCCAGGGCCTGGTAGGCAGCATGAGGTTACCCCAGATCCTCAGGCAGCAGCAAAGCGACTGCGCCACTACCCGCGTGATCTTCCTCCAGCCCACAAAGCCACGACCTGACAAAGAACCGCCACTACAGGCTGATCCCGAGCACCGGCACACCCAGCAGCAGCACCGTCACCACAATGAGCACGATACCAATGAGGTTGAGCCAGATACCTGCCTTGACCATCGAGCCCATCGAGACGTACCCCGAGCCGAAGGCGATGGCATTGGGCGGCGTCGCCACCGGAAGCATGAAGGCGCAGGTCGCCGCCAGCGCCACCGGCACCACGAACAGCAGCGGGTCAACACCGATCCCCACGGCCACCCCGCCCATGATGGGCAGGAAGGCGGCTGCCGTCGCCGTGTTCGAGGTGAGCTCGGTCAGGAAGATGAGGAGCGTCGTCACCGCGACGACGATGAGCACCGTCGGCAGCACGGACAGTCCCTTGGCGATCTCACCGATCCACACAGACAGCCCTTGCTTGGAGAACTGTGCCGACAGCGCCAGCCCGCCCCCGAACAGCAGCAGGACGTCCCAGGGCAGGTCCTTGGCGGTCTTCCAGTCCAGCAGCCTGACCCCGTGCTGCCCCGGGGCCGGCAGGATGAACAAGGCCAGGGCCACCACCATGGCGATAACTTCGTCCGTGATGCCCGCCTCGGGCAGCAGGGTCGGCAGCAGCGACCAGGACAGCGCCGCGGCCACAAAGATCACGCCCACCAGCACCTCGCCACCGCTCCAGGGCCCCAGCTTGGACAGCTCCTCACGGATGAGCGCCTTGCCTCCCGGGATCTCCTTGATCTCCGGCTTGAACAGCACACTGGTCAGCAGCCACCAGCAGATCAGGAGGAAGGTGAGTGCCAGCGGCACGCCCATGATCATCCACTGCCCGAAGCCGATGGTGACGTCGAAGGTCTCCTTGAGGTAGGCGATGAGCAAGGTGTTGGGGGGCGTGCCGATGATGGTCCCCAACGAGCCGATGGACGCGGCGTAGGCGATTCCCAGCATGAGCGCCGTCGCCAGCTTTGACTGCTTGCCCTTGCCGTCCGCCTGGCCCGTCAGCAGCAGGATCGAGGTGCCGATGGGCAGCATCATGACGGCGGTAGCCGTGTTGGACACCCACATGGACAGGAAGCCTGTGGCCAGCATGAAGCCGAGTACGAGCATCTTGGGCTTGGTTCCCACCGCGAGCACGGTCAGCAGCGCGATACGCCGGTGCAGGTTCCAGCGCTGCATCGTCAGGGCGAGCATGAACCCACCCATGAACAGGAAGATCGTGCCCGAGGCGTAGGGAGCCGCAGTGTCCTTGAAGCTGTCCACACCTGCCAGAGGGAAGAGCACGAGCGGCAGGAGCGCGGTGGCCGCCAGCGGGATCGCCTCGGTCATCCACCAGGCCCCCATGACGACGGCGGCTGCAGCCACGAGCCGCAACCCTTCCTCACTGACCTTCTCGGCCGCTTCAGGGGAGATCACCGCGACCACCGTGTCGACGGCGTCGGCAGGCATGGCGAGATAGACGATCACACCAAGAAGGGCCCCACCGAGGAGGCCAAGGAGACGACGACGGCGCTCGCCCGCCGGAGCAGGGTGGGCCTTCTGCCCTTCTGAGGGACTCGTAGGTTGATGGAGGACGGGAATACTCATGATGAACCTCGCACGTGAGCCCGACGTCGCCCTTGACATCGCGCCCGAATAGCAGTGAGTGACCACGTCCCGCTGGCGACCCACCACAGGCGCCGCACAACTGGGACCTAAGTCACGGTACCTCACCACGTCACTGTGGTCTAGGTCTCTAAAAAAACTGGAGGTTCCCACACCAAACAGGACGGGAACCTCCAGACCATGAAGGGAGGCCAGGCGCCGACATCACGTTTTCGTTGACATGACGCCGCTTCTTCAACTCTCGCGGAGAGAGAGGGATTCGAACCCCCGGTACGCCAGGCGTACAGCGGTTTTCAAGACCGCCACATTCGGCCGCTCTGTCATCTCTCCAACGGCCCTCGCAGACCGGTGATGACCCTACACCATCACTGCTCCGCCAGCCACGAACGGGTCCACGCCCTCCGTGGCGCCCACAGCAACGACGGCGTCGCCCGCCACCGCGCGAGAGCCTGGGCGGCAGCCGGTCTCACCGGCTGCCGCCTCGCCCATCAGCCCCGGCCGAACAGCCCGCGCCGGCGTCCGCTCTGGACGTTGACCGGGATCGTCGTCGCCGGCTCGTCCAGGCGCCCCTCAGCCAGAGCCTGCCCCATCGCCGGCCACACCGGAAGGCGGGACATCAACGTCATCTGCAGCGCGTGGTAGATATCCGGGTGCCCGTCCCAGGTGCGGGTCGAGGGCTGGTTGGACTGGTCGAGCTCGTGCGTCCACACACCCGGCGCCTCAATGAGGTACTGCTCGGCGTAGTCGATCCAGGAGCGGTAGCAGTGCTCATAGTGCTCGACCTCGATCTCGCCGCGACCGTCATCGAGCAGAGCACGGCGAATCGCGGCCGCAGCGCTCACGCCCTCACACACCACCCAGTGCATGCGCTCGTGCACCACCGGCTCGCCAGCAAAGTCCGTGGTGTAGACGAAGCCCGGACCGCCATCCACACGCCAGCCATCCACACGAGCCCGCTCAAAGAGCTCCTCAGCCGCATCCAGCATCCACTCCGGCACAGGCAGAGAACGGTTAAGCAGGGCCGAACGCGCCTGAACCGTCAGGCGCGACCACTCCAGCCCGTGCCCGGGAGTGACACCGTAGGGGCGGAAGGGGTGAGCCGGCTCGTCCTTGTTGTAGTCCAGGACCGGCTGCCAGGAGGTGTCATAGTGCTCAGGCAGGCGCCAGTCGTTGGCACGAGCCTGCTTGTTGACAGCAAAGTCGATGATCTGGACGGCGCGGTTGAGCCACTTGACGTCACCGCTGACGTCAGCCGCAGCCAGGTAGGCCTCAACGGTGTGCATGGCGGCGTTGATACCGCGATAGCGCTCAGGATCCGTGAAGTCCGCGGCATAGGACTCAATCGGCATGTGGTAGGTCTCGTCCCACCAGTGCTTGTCCTGCATCGCCATCGCGTCACGCAGGAGCTCCTGCGCGCCAGGGCGGTCGGCAGCCGTCGCCGTGGCCGCAGCGAGCATGACGAAGGCGTTCTGGTAGCACTCCTTGCGCTGGCCAGAATCAACCGGGACGCCGCGCCCCTGCTCATCCAGCTCGTGACGCACGGCCGAGTACCAGCCGCCGTGCTCGTAGTCCCGCAGCACCTTGGACAGGGCCCGCACACCATGGTCAGCGTAGCGACGGCAGCCGGGAATTCCCATCAGCGCACCGAGCGAGAAGGCAAAGGTCATGCGGCCGGTGATCCACAGCTCCACCGGGTGGTTGGTGTCGACCGTGCCGTCCGGACCGATCCAGCCGAATCCTGCCGGCACGCACGCCGCACGCCCGTAGCGCAGCAGCGCGTGGGTCTCCTCAGCCAGCCAGCGGTTGTGCTCCGGCGCACCGAACCATCCCAGTCCCATGAGTCCTCCTCAACTCGTGCCCGTCTATGGGCGCCCGACGGCGTACGTCAGCTCTGCTGTCCGAACGCTATCTCACCGCGGGCGGACCTTGGACTTCCCTGCTGCAGGCAAACCTGCGAAAACAGCTCCGCCTGCCGACACGATCCGCCCTACTGTGCGCTGCTCTCCTCAGCCCTCGACAGTGCCGTCGCACCATCGGCCTGACCGCTAGCCCAGGCGGTCAGGGCCTCGCGCAGGGCTGTGACGCGCTCAGGCGTCGCGACGTCGGCCACCTCCAGGCGGAGTACCGACTGCCTCGACTGCAGGATCTGGGACACCTGCTGGGCCACCGGGGAACCGGCCTGTGCCGCCTCGACGCCGTGATGAGCAGTACCTCCAGTCCCCAGGGCCGCATAGGCCCGGGCCCACTGAGCACTCGTGAGGTAGGCCATCACCGCCTCACCAGCCTCAGAGCCACTGACCGAGACCAGCATGCTCGCGCCCACCAGGTAAGCCGTCTCTTCATCCTGCCCACCCGAGGGGGTGAGGAAGGTCGACAAGACGTCGCCCGCGCCCGCCGCACCCGCCGCGCTCGCCGTCTCTTCCGGCTGGCTGCTGGCACCGTCGTCGCTCACCGACCCGACCGGGAACAGGGCTTCGACAGACGAGGGGGCGTAGAGCATGAGGCACTGCCCCTCCCGCAGTTGCGCGGCGGCGTCCTGCATCGTCGCCGATTCCGCCGCCTGCCGACCGCCAGGCACGTGCCCGTCAGCAAGCAGGAGCGAATCCAGCTCACCCAAGGCCGTGTCCGCGTCAACCGAGTCCAGGGAGTCCTCGCCCGTGGCCCACTGGTCGTAGGCGACCGGACCGCTGAGCTGGAGCACAGCCTCCGCCAGCCACTCCTCGCCCGCATCGGGGCTCGCCAGTCCCAGGCACCACGGCGTCACCGAGCCGTCCGGGTGGTCCTGCGCCACCTGCGAGGTCAGAGCCACCAGCTCCGGCCACGTCTGAGGCACCTGGTAGCCCAGGCGTGAGAACGCGGTCGGCGAGTACCAGACCAGGGAGTCCAGGCTGGCCGTCAGCGGCGCGGCGTACAAGGTGCCGTCAACGGTCCCCGCCTCCGACCACATCCGGTCCCAACCCAGCTCCACATTGGCACCCACAGTCTCCGGCACAGGCTGGACGAGCCCCTCGTCCACGAGCTCAGGCAGGACACCGGCCTCAGGCAAGACGGCAAGGTCGGCCTGCGCGGAGTCGGACTTGAGGCTGGCCGCGACGTCGTCGGACTCCACCTGGACCACACTCAGCCCCGTGCACTGCGAGAAGTGCTCCAGGGAGGCGTCCAGACTGGCTGCCTCAGTGCTGCCGGCCTGCGTGGCGACCCGCACCGTGGTGCCCGCGGGGAAGGAGCCGTAGGCCTCCTGCAGCTGGGCGCAGGAGACAGGGGACGCCGTCACCCCTCCCACCTGCTGCGAGGCCGAGGAGCAGGCCACCAGCGAGGCCGACGCGAGGGCGAGCGTGGCCACGACGGCCAGGGGCCGGAGCCCGGTGAGTCTGCTCAGCATGTTGCTCGCTTCCTCTCCACGACGGCGTCGAGCACTCCGGCACACCCGTCACGCCATACCGGCTCGGTGGTGAAGGAGGCGACAGCCGTCACTGACTGCGGCGCGCTTCCCATGGCCACCCCGGCACCAGCCCAGGTGAGCATCTCAACGTCATTGGTCCCGTCTCCCACCGCCACGGCGTGAGAGGAGTCCGTCCCCAGCCGCTCAGCCAGCCGCTGCAGCGCGGACGCCTTCGTCACGCCCTCGGGAGCCACGTCAAGCCACGCGGTCCAGCCGATCGCGTACTCCACCGAGTGCAGGCCCGAGTCCGCGACCAGCGCGCTGAACTCCTCCAGCGGCATACCCGGCGCCCGCAGGATGACGCGGGTGACCGGTCGCGCGCACAGCTCGTCCAAGGTGGCCAGCGTCTGCTCCTCAATGAGCTCCCCCTCAGGGAAGGCGCGGGTGGTGCGGAAGCCGGCGTCAAGGTCCTCGACGGCGAGGATGCCGTCCGGAACAGCCTGCGTGAGCGCGTTGATGGCCGCGGTGGGGTCAAAGGTCACCGAGTCCACCACCCGGTACCCGCCTGGCGCCGTCGGATCCATGCGCACCGTCAGCGCACCGTTGGCACAGATCATCCACCCGTCGGTCAGTCCCACGTGGCGCGCCACCGGCAGAGCCGCCTGGATACCGCGGCCGGTGGAGATGACCACCTGGGCCCCGTAGTGCCGCATCCGGGCGATCGAGGCCATCATCCGTTCCGAGACGCGGCCATCCATGTCCAGGATCGTGCCGTCCACGTCGAGCGCGACGATGAGCCGCGGGTCCGCGACGAGGTGGTTCCGGCCCGGGTCCAGCCGGTCCAGGTCCGCCATGTGCTCACGCACGAGGGCGTGGTAGGCGTCATGGCTCAGAGGCGTGGAGCGGTCGTGCCCACGCAGGTACTCCCAGGAGCCGCCCAGCCGCTGAGGCTCGGCGCCGCTGGGCTGGCTCGGGTCAGGAGCGCTGAAGACCGGAGAGGTGCCGACCGGCACAGGGCCGGCCGCCTGGTCCCGGCGGGAGTCTTGCGTCACTGCCGTCCTCGTCCCTCAGGGACGCGGGGTGATGACCTCGAGGCCACCCATGTACGGACGCAGCCCCTCAGGCACAACCACCGTGCCGTCCGCCTGCTGGTTGTTCTCCAGCAGCACCACGATCCAGCGGGTGGTGGCCAGCGTGCCGTTGAGGGTGGCTACCGGCGAGGTCCGCCCGTCCCGCCTCTCACGGATCTGGAGACGGCGCGCCTGGTAGGTGGTGCAGTTGGAGGTCGAGGTGACCTCCATCCAGCGGTTCTGGGTGGGCAGCCACGCCTCGCAGTCGAACTTGCGGGCAGCGGAGGATCCGAGGTCCCCCGCAGCGGTGTCGATGACGCGGTAGGGCAGGCCGACGAGGTGGAGCATCTCCTCCTCCAGGGCCAGCAGGCGCTCGTGCTCGGCAGCGGCGTCCTCGGGACGCACGTAGGCGAACATCTCTGCCTTGTTGAACTGGTGGACGCGAATGATGCCTCGGGTGTCCTTACCAGCCGCCCCCGCTTCACGGCGGTAGCAGGTGGACCAGCCCAGGTAGCGCTTCGGGCCCTCCTCCAGGTCGAGGATCTCGTCCGTGTGATAACCGGCCAGCGCGACCTCGGAGGTACCGGTGAGGTAGAGGTCGTCAGCAGGCAGGTAGTAGATCTCGTCCGCGTGCAGGCCGAGGAAGCCGGTGCCGCCCATGACCTGCGGGGAGACGAGGGTGGGCGTGGTCATCGGGATGAAGCCGTGCTCGGTGGCCTTGTCCAGGGCCGCCGTCATGAGGGCCAGCTCCAGGCGCATTCCCGCGCCCTTGAGGTAGTAGAAGCGCGAGCCGGAGACCTTGGCCCCGCGCTTGGTGTCGATGATGTCCAGGCCCTCACCCAGGGTGAGGTGATCGGCCGGCTCAAAGCCCTCGGAGGCGAAGTCGCGCGGCTGGGGGCCCTCATGACGCAGGACGACGTAGTCCTCCTCCCCGCCGGAGGGCGCTCCCTCGATGACGTTCTGGAACTGGTGCGCCAGCTCGTCCAGGGTGGCGGCAGCCTGGTCAGACTCGGCCTGGGCGCCGCGCACGCGCTCGGCCAGCTCCTTGGCCTGAGCGAGGGCAGCCTCACGCTCCTGAGGAGAGGAGGCCTTGCCGACCGAGCGAGAGACGACCTTCTGCTCCGCACGCAGGGACTCAAAGGTGGCCAGGGTGGTGCGGCGGGCCTCGTCGGCGTCGATGATGCGGTCGACAAGGTCGACGTCGGCGCCTCGGGCTCGCTGGCTGTCACGGTAACGCTCTGGGTTCTCGCGGAGGTCGCGCAGGTCGATCATGGGTCCGAGTGTAGCCAGCGAGCGCCCCCGCCCGCCGGGACGCCTCATGGGGCGAGAGCACCATCACTGATAGCGAGAGGTTTCGCGACCCGCCAATCTATGCCATATAATTAATAGCGATTTATTAAGCACGATCGACAGGCGAACCTCTCGGTCCGCCGCGCCCGATCGCCCCAGCTCTCAGGACAGGCTATGGCTACTTCGCTTCCCTCCTTCTCGCAGCTGCGAGCCTTCGTCGCCCTGTGCGACCACCAGCACTTCGGTGAGGCGGCCACGACTCTTGGCGTCAGCCAGCCCAGCCTGTCCCAGGCCATCACCGCCTTGGAGCGCCGCGTGGGCGGAGAGCTGGTCGAACGCACTACCCGCCGCGTGCTCGTCACCCCCCTGGGCGAGACGCTGCTGCCCTACGCCCGCGAGGCGGTCCTCGCAGCCGAGTCCTTCAGCGAGGCCGTCACCACCCAGGGCGCCGTGCTCAGCGGCACCATGCGTCTGGGAATGATCCCCACGTTGGCCCCCTACCTGGCTCCCGTCGCTATCGACGGACTGCCCCGGGAGATCCCCCAACTCCAGCCCGAGCTGCGTGAGATGGTCACCGGCGACCTGCTCGACATGCTGGGTCAGGGTCGCCTGGACGCCGCCATCCTGGCGATCGACGTCGACATCGACGCCCACCGCACCTCCGTCATCCCGATGTATGACGAGCCCCTCGTCATCCTCGTCCCACCCAACCACTCCTGGGACGGGCGCAAGGACGTCTCCCCCGTCGAGCTCGATGACCAGCAGCTCCTCCTGCTGGACGAGGGCAACTGCCTGCGCGACGAGACCCTGGCCCTGTGCCAGCGCTACGGCTCCAACCCGCCGGTCGCCGTCGCCACCACGCTGCTAACCGTGGTCCAGATGGTCTCCCACAACGTCGGCGTCACCGTGCTGCCCGAGGGCGCCCTGCGGATGCTGGGAGGCGTGCCGCACGGAGTGGCTCGTTTCGGGGACGTCAACGCCGTGCGCCGCATGGGCCTGGTCTACCGCGCCTCCTCCTCGCGAGGCTCCGACTTCAGCCAGCTCGCCCGCATCATCACCAGCCTCGCCCAGGACGCCGGCCTGCCCCTGACCCCTGTGCCCTCCGCCGCGGCCCGCTACCCTCGGCCCATGACCCGATCCGGTGGCCCTACGGCCACCCCCGCCAGCCCAGTGTCCGCGGACGCTGGGCTGGCGTGCGTCGTCCTCAACCCGTCCAAACCGGCAGTCACTGAGTCCGTCCGCCGCCGCCTCACCCTTGCCCTGGCCGAGGCCGGGTACCACGAGCCCATCTGGCTGGAGACCACCGTCAGCGAGCCGGGCGCCACGCAGGCGCGCCTCGCCGTCGCCTCAGGAGCCCGGCTCGTTGTGGCTGGCGGCGGGGACGGCACCGTGCGCGCCGTGGCCGCCGGGCTGGCCGGTACCTCCACCGAGCTTGGGATCCTGCCGCTGGGCACCGCCAACCTCGCCGCCCGCAACCTGGGCCTGCCCGTGGGCGATCCGGAGGCGCTCATCACCACCGCAGTGACGGGAACTGCCCACCCCGTGGACCTCGCCTGGGTCTCCATCGACCCCGACGACCCCGTCTCCAGCAAGGACCGCCCCGCCCCCACACAGAGCTGGGCTCGCCCCACCCTCGGCTCGGAGCACGCCTGCCTCGTGGTCACCGGTATCGGTTTTGACGCAGGACTCGTCGCCTCGACCCGGCCCGGGCTCAAGGCCCGCATCAAGTGGGGCGCCTATGCCCTGGCCGCCTTCGAGAACCTCTGGTCCCCGCGCCTTGACATGCTGCTCAGCCTAGACGAGCGCAGCGGTCAGGAGGACTGTCCTGCCGGGCCTCGCGGTGGCCGCCGCCCCTCTCAGGTCCGGCGTCACCACGGCGTGAGCCGCGAGCGCCACCTGGAGCGCCTGACCGCACGCTGCCTGCTCATCAGCAATGGCGGTCGCCTTCCCGCGGGGATCACCCTGCTGCCGCAGGCCACGATGGACGACGGCCTCCTCGACGTCGCCGCTATCGACACCGTCGGCGGGCTGGCCGGCTGGACCTCGCTCGCCCGCCAGGTGCTGCCCCCCTTCGCCGCCCGCTACTCCGATCCTCGCCGTGCACTCGGGCGCGTGGTCCTGCGCCGGGGCCGCGACGTCGTCGTCCGACTGGCTCGCCCGGCGATGGTGGAGGTCGACGGCGAGCTCCTGCCTCCCACGCGCTGGGTCCGCGTGCGCCTGGAGCCCGGAGCCGTCCTCGTCCGCCGCTAGCCGCTCAGACGGTGCGTCCCTCCAGCACGTCCGCCACCCAGGCGCGCGCCACCACGAAGTCCTTGTCACTCGTGCCCGCCGGAACCACGATGGGACGGGCGTCCAGGCGGGGGTAGGAGCCCAGGAAGCGCACCTGCGGGCAGGTGCGGTGCAGGCCGATGAGGGCGGCCTGGACGCGCTCTTCACGAATGTGCCCCTCCACGTCGATGGAGAAGCGGTAGCGTCCGAGCGAGTCACCCACCGGACGAGACTCGATGCGCGAGAGGTTGATCCCACGCGCTGAGAACTGCTCCAGCATGTCCAGCAGCGCGCCGGAGCGGTTGTGGGGCAGCTGGACCTGGAGCGTCGTCTTGTCCGCACCGGTCGGCTCGCTCACCCGCCCGGGACGGGTGACCTTGACGAAGCGGGTGACCGCGCCCGGGTTGTCCGCCACCCCTCCGGCCAGCACCGTCAGCCCGTACTGCTCGGCAGCGAGCGGGTTGCACAGCACAGCCTGGTAGTCCAGGTTCCCCAGCCCCTGCGGCCCGGCTGCCGCCAGAGCCTTGGCCGGGGCCGAGGTCGAGGTCCCGGCCACGTACACGGCCTGCGGCAGGTGGGTGTGCACCCAGCCGCGGCACTGCGCCCAGGCGTGGGGATGGGTGGAGATGCCGCGCACCTCCTCCAGTCGCGTCCCCTCCAGACCTGCCAGGACAAAGGTGATAGGCACAGCGACCTCAGCCGCGATGACCAAGGGGGACCCCGCCACGAGGTTGTCCAACGTCGCGTTAACCCCGCCCTCGACGCTGTTCTCAATGGGCACCACAGCCGCGTCCACCGTGCGGTCGCGCACGTGGTCCAGCGCGGTGGGCACGTCCTGGCACGGGTCCAGAGTGATCTGCTGCGGAGCCACCTGCCTCAGGGCCATCTCGCAGAAGGTGCCGGTGGGGCCCAGGAAGGACCAGGTCGCAGCGGTCGTCGAGGTCGTCATAGCGTGAAGGGTATCGAGCATGAGGCCCCAGGCCGTGACAGGTTTGCAGGGTGAGCAGCCCAGCAGCAGGTTCCTTCCCCCAGCACTGGGGCGGCGCCGTCGTCCACAAGCGTCCTTGACCCACCTGGCTGGTTCCGCACATCCCTCGCTTGAGGTGCTTAACAGTCGATCTCCACTATTGCCACAACCGAACCGACTGTTAGCGGCCTCAAGCGACGTTCCTGGTGAGCGCACGCGGAGACGGACCCGGCCGTGCTCCGGGCCTGGAGGTGGGGCGCCCCTATGCTGTCTGGCGTGAGTCCGCATCAGTCACCACGACAACGCTTTGCCCGCAGCGTGGTCTACGCGATCGTGCTCCTGACCGTCATCGGCATGGTGGTGGCGATGGCGGGGTCCGCCTTCGGCCAGGAACGCCGACGCACCCCCGTGGTGGTCCTGGCCACCACCGCCCTGAGCTGGGCCTCCGTCTCCCAGGGCGAGGACAAGGCCTCCCAGGACCTGCTGAGCCTGGCCGCCTCAGGTTCCCCGGCGAATCTCGTGCCCCGCACGGCAGGCACCTGCGAGGCGGACGCCTGGCTGTCGCTCGGGGCGGGTGCTCGCACGCGCGCCACCGAGCCCGGCTCACCGTGCTCATGGCCCTCCGGCTGGGACCAGGCGGCACACGCCTCCGGCGAGGCCGGATACGCCGCTGAGCCCGGGGCCCTGGCAGACGCCCTGTCCTCAGCCGGACTCACCACGGCCGCCGTCGGGCCCGGCGCCGAGCTCGCCCTGACGACCTCCTCCGGCCAGTCCCCGCACTCGGCCGGCTCCCTCACCGAGCTCGGTGAGCTGGCCGAGCTCACCATCGTGGACGCCACCCGCCACGGCGCCGAGGCTGCCAGGCAGACCCTGGCGGAGGACCTGGAGTCCCTGGCCGCCTCAGGGGCTCAGGCTCGCGTCGTCGTCGTCTCCCTGACGGGGCCCGGATCTGGGCCTCAGGCACTCGTGCTGTCCTCCGGCTCGACCGGCCTGGACCGCGAGGACGGCGTCCTGACCAGCCCCTCCACCCACCAGGCCGGGCTCGTCCAGCTCACCGACCTCGCCCCCACGTTCCTGTCAGCCCTGGGCGTGGCCGTCCCCACCTCCATGAGTGGCCAGGCGCTGAGCCTGCCGGCCGGCGCCACGGATCTTGGGGCGCTGACGCGCTCGGAGGGCGCCGACGTGCCACAGACCGTCAGCCAGCTCACCGACGACGCCCTGCGCGCCAAGGCCTCGCAGATGACGACGCTACCCGCTGGGCTAACGATCATCGGCGCCGCGGCCGCCCTCGTCCTCGTCGCCGCCTGCACGCTGCGAGGGCCCGCTGGCCGCAAGCACCTGCACGGGGTCGGGGTGGCAGCCACCGTGGTCGGCGCCCTGCCGATGGGAGCCTGGATGGGCATGGCGGTCCCCTGGTGGCGAGTCGGCGCCGACGGCGACCAGCCCAGCTGGGTCGTGGTGCCGACGGCCATACTGACGATGGTCCTCACGGCGATGGTCGGCGTCGGCGTCCTGCACGGGCTAGGCAGCGTCGTCATCTCCGTACGGGACAGGCTCCTGGCGGCTCGTCCGCGTCCCCCACGCGCCCCGCGCACGCCGCGAGAGCCGGGGCACGGCCCCGGTCCCCTGGGGGTCCACGGCCTACGCCTGCCTCCCTCTAGCCGCGTGCCCACCCCGCTGTTCTTCACCGCCTACGTCCTGACGGCCTGCGTGGCCGCGCTCATCCTCTCCGACTCCGCGGCGGGCGCGCGCCTGGGCTTCAACGGGATGCTGGGGATGGATGCCGTCGTCGCCGGGCGCTTTTACGGGATGTCGAACACGGCCTTCGCCTTGGCCGCGGCCGCCCTGGTCATCGCTGTGGCAGCGGGGGTCAGCCCCTTCGTCGAGGCTCAGCCCACCCACCGGCTGCGACGTACCGCGGCCTACCTCGGGGTCGGCGTGCCCGGCCTGATCGCCCTGGCGCTTGACGGACTGCCTCAGGCCGGCGCTGACGTAGGCGGTGCCATCGCGATGGCGGCGGCGCTGGCCGCACTGACGGCCGGACTCGTGGGAGGCCGCATCGGCTGGAAGCGGTGGATGACGATCGCCACCGGGGCTCTGACCGCCGCCGGGCTGTTCGGGCTGATCGACCGCTCCCTGGGCTCGCACACGCATATGGGCCAGTTCATCGGCCAGCTCCAGGACGGCACCGCCTCGACCACCATCCTGCGCAAGCTCACGGCTCTGGTGGTGCCCTTCTTCACCAGTCGGCTCGCTCTCCTGGCGCTGGTGGTCGGGGTGATCGCCCTGGTCGGCGCGGGGTGGTGGCTGAGGCGCGAGGTCACGGCGTGGAGGCTCGGCACCAGCGCCTACGCGAGCCTGGTGCGACCTGAGGAGCAGGAAGCCGACCAGAGGCCCACCGAGGACGGCGCCGGCCAGCACGAGGGGGCCGGAACCACGGCTGCCGGCGGGCTTCCACAGTGGCTGACTCCCGCGCTCAAGGGCCTGGGCACACTGGTAGTCGTCGAGGTGGTTGTCAACGACTCCGGCTTGTCCATGGCGTGCCTGTCCCTGGCCTGCGCGGCGCCGCTTCTCGTGGCGCTCGTGGCCACTCAGCTCCAGGCCCGGGTGCGTTAGGCCTCGGGACGCGCCGGGGCGACGCCGTCGGGCTCCCCGGCCTGCAGGTCACTGCCCTGGGCCTTGGGCCCGGGCCAGGCCCGGTAGGCGTGGAAGGGGGACTGGGAGCCGATGAGCTCCTCGTCCAGGGCCTTGACGGGGATCCGGCGGCGGCGCACCTTGCGCGCCGCGATCGCTCGCAGGACATCCTTGTACTGGGCGGCACGGTGCAGCATGCCGGCGCGGTCATTGCCGGTGACGCGGTGGGTGATGTCGCAGGGGACCTCGATGACGGTCAGCCCGGCCACCAGGACGTCGATGCTCAGACCCACCTCGACACCCCAGCCCTCAGCCAGCGGGGCGGCTGCCTCATAGGCCTCGCGGCTCAGGCACCGTTGACCGGACAGCGGAGCCACCGGGGCCCAACCGGTTGCGGCAGCGATCGCCGTACGGGCGGCGCGGACCACGCGACCGCGGCCGCCGGCACCAGCCTGCTTGGGCGGGACAGCGATCGACATGTCGGCGATGCCATCGATCACGGGGGCAACAAGGTCTGCGCAGCAGGCGGCAGAGTCACCCAGGTCGGCGTCGATGAAGAGCAGAAGGCGTGAGGGGCCATCGACGTAGTCACGCATCCCCACGATCGAGGCGCCGGTCTCCATCGCCGAGGCCTTGCCACGCGTGACTGAGTGACGCACCGTGACCGCACCGGCGGCTCGGGCGTGGTCCTGGGTTCCGTCCGTGGAACCGTCATCCACGACCACCACGAGGTCAACGCGCGGAATCGCCCGGCAGGCTCGCACGGTCGCCGCGATGCGCTCGGCCTCGTCCTTCGCGGGGATGACGACGGCGACCCTCTGCTCGGCACGCTGGTCTGGATGCGGCTGCTGAGGCATCGACATAGTCACGGCACAAGAGTAACGACATCGTCCCCCTCACGGCGCGATCACAGCACGGTGAGAGGGACGACGTCTGCTCGGCCTGAGCCCCGGCGTGAGAGCCGGCTAGTCCAGGACGCTGCCCGGCGCCCCGGCCTCCACTGCGACGGCCTCAGCCTCGCGCACCTGGACCTGGACCCGGGTGCGCTCGCGCGCGGCGTCCTGACTCGTCTCCGTCTCCAGCAAGCGGGTGACCGAGGCGTTGACGCCCAGCTCGACGTCGGCCCCGGCAGCCAGCAGCGCACCGCCCCGCTCAAGACCGAGGATGAGACCCACGAAGGCAAGGGCAAGCAGGACAACCTGCCCCCAGGACAGGGCGATCTTCTCCGTGGGGCGAGCCTGCTGGATCGAGCGGGCTCCGACCACGAAGGAGGCCAGGATGAGAGGCAGGGTGATGGCGAAAACCACTCGCCAGCTCGCCACCTCTCCGATGACGCCGCCCACGATCGGACCGACGGCCGGGGCCACGCCCAGAGTCAGGCCTCCGACTCCCATGAGCGCCCCAAACTTGGTGCGAGGTGCCTGGGTGAGGATGATCGTGAACATGAGCGGCGTGATGATGCCGGTGCCCACGCCCTGAAGAAGACGCCCTGCCAGCAGCACCGGGAAAGTGGGGGCGGCCAGGGCGATGACGGAGCCGGCCGCCACGGCGGCGACGGCCGCGAAGAACAGGGACCTGGCCGTGAAACGGCGCTGGAGGTAGCTCGACAGCGGCATGATGATCGCGACCACCAGGAGGTAGCCACTGGTGAGCCACTGCACCTGCGAGGTCCCCACCCCGAAGGCCTCCATGAGGGCCGGGAAGAGGACGGAGACGACGGTCTCTAGGAACAGGCCGAGGAAGGCCAGGACAGCCGTGGCAAAGATGGAGCCGGCCAGGGCCGGGCTGACTGTCTCAGCGTCGCGGGGGTCAGGCAGGACGAAGACATCCTGCGCTCCAGGCACGTCGCTGGCTGGGCGGGAGGAGGCGTGGGACACGCGGGGAACCTTTCAGTGACACACCGACCAGCGCTTGCCCGCGCGAGAGCGTCACACCCACCGCGCGTCATACGTCGGTGTGTGATCGCTGGACGTGACCGTAGCCGGAACATCCACAGCCTCGTAAGCGAGGACTTCTGCGGGATGGTCAATAGCGGTGCCGCCCAGGTCACTCGAGGTCACCGCGAGGGGCGAGGGCGCGTCTGCCTATCGAGCGTCAGAGGACTTCTGTCCCGTCTGACCAATGCAAGAAACGACAGAAAAAGATGACAGTCCTCTGTGAACGCTCATTCACCTGACATCGCCTCAGCGATCAGAGAGGGTTGTGGAAAGGAGCCCGTCAATGACGCCGGGTTCCACCTTCCCGTCCCTGAGAGGTATCCCTACCGCCACCCGAGACACCATGTCTCACAGGCTGCGCGGCGGCTTGTAGGCAGTCTCCTCCCCCGGGGTGATGGTGCGGATGACGCGGGCTGGTAGACCGCCAACCACCGTCATTGGCGGCACGTTCGAGCTGACCACCGCGCCAGCCGCGATGACCGACCCGTAGCCGATGTGCACACCGGGCAGGATGGTGGTGTTCGCGCCCACCCATACATCGTCCTCGATGGTGACGACGGCAGAGAACTGCGCGCCCGTGCTGCGAAGCTCAGGGTCAATCGGGTGACCGGCCGTGGCTACCGTGACATGGGGACCGAAGAGGACACGTTTGCCAATATGGATAGCGGCGTCGTCGATCAGCGTGGTGCCGGTATTGAACCAGCACCCCTCCCCGATGGTGGTGTGGGAGCCGTACGCGCAATAGATCGGCGTCTCCAGCCAGGCTCCGTCCCCGAAGGAGGCGAAGAGCTCACGGGCAAGAGCCGCGCGCCCTTCAGGGTCGCGGATCGAGGTGGCGTTGTAACGCTCGACCAGCTCCTTGCCCCGATTACGTTCCTCCTCCAGGGCCTCCCGGCCGGGGCCGAAGTCCGTGTAGAGCTCGCCGGTGTCCAGCCTTCGCCGAGTCTCGGTCTCATTAAAGACGTAGGGGTTGTGGATCTCGTGTGCGGCGCCGGTCGCTGCGGTGGGGCCGGCAGATGTGGTCTCGTCCATGAGGAGATCTTGCCAAAGAGCACCGACACAAACCCCGGATGCCACCAGGAGCCACCCACCGACGGACACGTCAGCAGGAACATGGAGGCATTTCCCAGGCTTTGGAGGGGTGTTCCTTCAGGGTGGGCGGGTTACATAGTCACTGCCGCCGGACGGAACGGGTCGCGAGGGTTGGGGAGCCTGATGACCGACCCGCCTCCGAGACAGCCACGGGTCTTAGGGAGCCCGAAGCCGTCGCTCCGGCGAGGGAGTGGTTCCCGGGCGGGGTTTGGGAAGCCCGCCGACAGGTCGAGCCACTCGTTGACGAAGGCCCTCGGGCCCGGGAGAGACAACCCGGGAACCGGGGGCTTCGTCATGCCCCGGATCCCGTAGGCCCCCGCGTCCCGCATGCCCCCGTACAGCCTTCACTCACCCCGCACGCCCCGTCGCTTTAGGCCGGTAACAGTCGGTTCGGTTGCGGCGGGCATGGGATCCGACTGTTGAGGGCCTAAGGCGATGGGGCGAGGGTGGATCCAGACTGTCGCTTTAGGCCGCGAACAGTCGATTCGGTTGTGGCAAGCGTGGGAGCCGACTGTTAAAGACCTAAAGCGACGGGGAAAGGAAGCCGACAACACCCCTCACAAAAGGCGTGTACCGCCGTCAGCCCCGGCCGCTTCGCGGTTCCTAGAGACTTTCCAGGCAACCACCCCGTGTTCCTTCAGGATGACCGGGTTATATACGAGTCACCGCCGGACGGAACGGGTCGCGAGGGTTGGGGAGCCTGACGACCGATCCGCCTCCGAGACAGCCACAGGTCTTAGGGAGCCCAAGGCAGTCGCTCCGGCGAAGGAGGACGCTCCCCCGGAGTTGGGATGCCGGGTGCGGAGCCCTCACGAGGCTTGGGCCCGTGGGTCCGGGAGAGACAACCCGGCCCACGGGCCAAGTCACGTCGTCAGACTCATCACAAGCCGTGAGCTCACCCCTTGAAGGCCAGCGGCTCCAGACCCTGTACTCCAGGCTCCACGGCGTAGACGCTGCCGGAGGCCGGCTCGACGTCGTCAGGCAGGTTCTCGCGCGAGGTCGTGATGTACAGCGTGCCCAGGTCGGGACCACCGAAGGTACAGGCCGTCACCTTCGACACCGGCACCTCGATCACCTCACTGAGTCGACCGTCCTCGTCAAAGCGCCACACAGCGCTGCCCCGGTGCATGGCGACCCACACCCCACCCTCAGCGTCCACGGTCAGCCCGTCCGGGTGCCCCTGCTCAGCCGGGATCTCCACGAAGGTGCGAGGCTCGACCAGCCCGGCCTCGGCGTCGTAGTCAAAGACGGTCACCCGCCCGGTGGGGGTGTCGATCCAGTAACCGCGCGAACCGTCCGGGCTGAAGCCCAGGCCGTTGGCGATCGTGGCTCCGCCCCAGGCAGGCACCGGCTCGCCGGCGCCGTCCCAGCGATAGACCGCGGCAGCCCCCTCCACGCGCTCGTAGGACATGGTCCCGATCCAGAAGCGCCCGTCAGGGTCGCATCCGCCCTCATTCGTGCGGATCGTCGGGTCGGAGTACAGCTCAACGGCCTGCGTCAGGTCGCTTAGGTCCTCGGCGCGCCCGACGGCGATCCCCCGCTCCGTGGCCACAACCGCGCCCCCGTCCACACGCGGGCGGATGACGCTGGCGACCTTCGAGGGCACGTCCAGACGGCGGTAACCGCCCTCGGCGGCCTCGTCCAGCTCGATGACGCTGCCGGCCAGCATGTCGACAAAGCGCAGCCGGCCCGTCGCCGGCCACCACACCGGTCCCTCGCCGTGGTAGGAGACCGAGTCCGTGATGCGCTGTGCCTTCATGGCTCCACCGTACCCGCAGGCAACGACGCCGTCGCGTGCGCACGATCAGCACACGCGACGGCGTCGCTCACGAGGTCCGGCGCCTCGGCTCAGAGGTTGACCTGGCGCGAGATGATGCCGGCCTTGGCCCGGCGAGCCGCCGCGTCCAGCGGCCCCTGGGCAGCCAGCGCCGCCTCCAGCCGCGCGGCCATCTCCTGCATCGGGGCGGTGAGCTCCTCAGCCTCGGTCCCCGGAACCAGCTCCCACACGGGGATGGCCAGGCCACAGGCACGGAAGGCGCCGATGAAGCGGGCCCCTTCCTCCAGGTCGGACTCGCGCGCGGCGTGCACGCGGGCGAAGGCGTTGAAGAACTCGTCCTCGTCCTCCCCACGCACCCAGCGCACGAACTCCTTGCCACCCATGCGGAACCAGTAGGCGTGCTCCACGCCCGGCACCGCCTTGGCCTGGGCGATCTCGCCCTTGGCCTCCTCCAGCTGGCGCTGGGCCTGCGGGTCCTTGGCGGCCTCGGCGTCGAGCCAGAAGTCGAAGGTCTCGCGCACGCTGACCTGCGGGGCGAAGTTCAGGTCCACGATGTCCTGCAGGCGCTCACCCGGCTCAGGCAACCCGTTGACGGCCAACCCGTGCCCCTCCTCCAGGTCCAGGGCCTCCAGGAGGGCAGCGGCCACGTCACGGCTGGCGTCACCCGAGTGAAGGGTCGTCTGCAGCGCCACCAGGACCTCGCCGTCGGCACGCTTGAGCGCCTGAGCGAGCTCGGGCAGGAGGGTGACCAGCTGGACCGTGCGTCCGCCGTGGGCCTCGTTGAGCTTCACGGTGGCGGTCGCCGCCGGGAGGATCTGCATCATGGCGACGAGGTCCTCTTCGCCGGGCAGCCCCTCGAAGGGACGGGCGACGTAAGCGATCTTCTGCTTCTTGGGCGTTGCGTCGGCGGCCTTGCGCGCCTGGCGCTTCTTCTTCGACATAGCGTCAGGGTAACGGTCTGGCCCGGCCTGTCCCGGCCGACGCGGCGGTCCCGGCCAGCAGACGGTCAGGGACGCACGGCGACGGCCTCGATCTCCACCCCGGCGCCCTTGGGCAGGGCCGCCACCTGGAAGGCCGCGCGCGCCGGCAGCACCGGCCCGGTGAAGAAGCGGGAGTAGACCTCGTTGACCGGGACGAAGTCATTGATGTCAGCCAGCAGCACGGTGGTCTTGACGACGTGCTCGTAGCCCAGTCCCGCGGCCGCGAGGATCTCACCGACGCTGGTGAGCACGCGCTCGGCCTGAGCCTGGATGTCCCCGTCCACCAGCGTCCCGGTAGCGGGGTCGAGCGGGATCTGGCCGGAGACGTAGACGGTGGAGCCGGCGCCCTCACCAGTCGAGACAGCCTGGGAATACGGGCCGACGGCAGCCGGAGCCTTGGGCGTGGAGATGGCGGTTGCGGTCATGGGCAGTCCTTCCGACGGGCGGACACCAGCGCACCGCCCCACTACTGTGACAGCACCACGATAGGCGCGTGACCCAGGAGGACCGCCGTGCGACGCCCCGTCATCCCGTCACCTGAGACCCTCGCCAGACGCGCCGCCGCCAGCACCACCCCGGCAGACCGGCGGACCTCTCCCTGTTCCTGTCCGGCGCCCAGGAGCGTGAGGTGCTCGACGCCGTAGCTCAGCTCGAGCCGGCGACGGCCGGCTCACGCAGGCCGAGGTGTGGCTGGCCGAGCGGCCCAACCGTCTGGCAGCCTTCCTCGCCTTCGCCGCTGACCTTGTGTCCGCCGCTCCCTAAGGAGCCGCTGAGCGCCGCGGGTGGCTGTCAGGCCGAAGTACCCGGCCAGCCGGCGGTTTTCCTCCCTAGGCTGAGCCGCCGTCGTCCATCTTTCGGGACAATGAGCGGACAGCGCTGATCGGGCGTGCCACACTCGAGGCATGCACCCACGAGCTGGACAACCTGCACGTCCCGAAGACCTGATCGACGTCGATGAGGTCGTCAACGCCTACTACGACCTCGTCCCGGACCCTGCTGTGCCTGAGCAGCGCGTGGTCTTCGGCACCTCCGGTCACCGCGGCTCCTCCCTGGACACCGCTTTCAACGAGGCCCACATCATCGCCACCACGGCCGCCATCGTGGAGTACCGCCGCACCCAGGGCACCGACGGCGTGCTCTACATCGGCCGAGACACCCACGCCCTGTCTGAGCCGGCCTGGCGCACCGCGATCGAGGTGCTCACCGGCGCGGGCGTGACCACCGCCGTCGACGCCCGCGGCGCCTACACGCCCACTCCAGCCGTCTCGCACTCGATCCTGCTGGCTAACGGCGCCGGCACCGAGTCCGGCGTGCGCACCAGCGGCCCGGGCCTGGCCGACGGCATCGTCGTCACCCCGTCCCACAATCCCCCGCGCGACGGCGGCTTCAAGTACAACCCCCCGCACGGCGGGCCGGCCGACTCTGACGCGACCAGCTGGATCGCCGCCCGAGCCAATGAGCTGCTCGCTGACGGATGGGACCGCGTCAAGCGCGTGCCCATCGCCGAGGCACTGGACTCCAACTACGTCATCAAGCACGACTACCTGGAGTCCTACGTCGCGGACCTGGAGAACGTCATTGACGTTGAGGCGATCCGCGAGGCGGGCGTGCGTATCGGCGCCGACCCGCTGGGCGGGGCCTCGGTGGACTACTGGGGCGCGATCGCCGAGCGCTACGGCCTGGACCTCACGGTGGTCAACCCCACCGTGGACCCTGCCTGGAGCTTCATGACCCTGGACTGGGACGGCAAGATCCGTATGGACTGCTCCTCCCCCAACGCCATGGCCTCCCTGCGCGCCGTCATGACGCCGGACGCTGACGGCAAGACGCCTTACGACGTCGCCACCGGCAATGACGCGGACTCCGACCGCCACGGCATCGTCACCCCCGACGGCCTGATGAACCCCAACCACTACCTGGCCGTGGCGATCGAGTACCTCTTCACTCACCGTCCCCAGTGGCCTGCCACGGCGGCCGTGGGCAAGACCCTGGTCTCCTCCAGCCTCATTGACCGCGTCGTGGCCGCGATGGGACGCACGCTGGTCGAGGTGCCGGTGGGCTTCAAGCACTTCGTTCCCGGCCTCATCGACGGCTCGGTGGGCTTCGGTGGCGAGGAGAGCGCGGGAGCCTCCTTCCTGCGCAAGAACGGCACGGTGTGGTCCACGGACAAGGACGGCATCATCCTGGCGCTGCTGGCCAGCGAGATCATGGCCGTCACAGGCAAGACCCCCTCGCAGCTGCACGAGGAGCAGGTGGAGCGCTTCGGCGCCTCGGCCTACGCACGTATCGACGCCGCAGCCACCAAGGCTGAGAAGGCTAAGCTCGCTGCCCTGTCCCCCGAGGACGTTACGGCCACCGAGCTGGCCGGCGAGCCCATCGTGGACCGGCTGGTACGGGCGCCTGGCAATGACGCTCCGATCGGCGGTCTCAAGGTGACCACCGAGAACGCCTGGTTCGCGGCGCGTCCCTCCGGCACTGAGGACGTCTACAAGATCTACGCCGAGTCCTTCAAGGGGGCCGAGCACCTGGCTCAGGTCCAGGAGGAGGCCAAGAAGGTCGTGGCTGCGGCGCTGGCCGGCTGAGCCGGCGTAGGCCCTTCCCTCACTTGCGTCGTTTCAGGCCCTGAACAGTCGATTCCCATGCGCACAGCAGCGCAATCGACTGTTCAGGGCCTGAAACGACGCAGTTGACATTCCCCCCCCCCCATCTAGGGCGTCAGAGATCATATTTCCCTGTTCTCTCACACCTGGAGATCCCATGAAGCGCACTGTCGCAGCCTCATTCGCTGCCATCGCCCTCGCCGCCTCCCTGACTGCCTGCGGCTCCGGCTCCGACTCGACCACAACCGCTGAGTCGACGGCGGCCGAGGCCACTGCCGTTGCCACCACCGAGCAGACGCAGGAGGCCACGGACACCGACCAGGCCGAGGGCACGCCCGTTCACGTGACCACCGTCGCCAGTGTCGCGGCTCCCGAGGGCTTCACCGACGTCGGCGCCCAGAGCGGCGAGGGCGCGATCGGCTTCGTCAGCGCTGACGGCATGCGCACGATCGTCATCTCGGCCCAGACCAGCAGCGAGGACGTGGAGGCCGCCGTGGCCGCCCTGTTCGCCACCGGTGGCATGGTCGGCCAGACCCAGGTGCAAAGCGGCGCCACCACCGCCTTCGCCGAGACCGGCTCGGTCACGGTGGACGGCGAGACCGGAGCGAGCTACTCCAGCACCTCCTCTGACGAGAGCACCGGGATGTCCGCGGCCACCCGTGGCGCCTACGTCAGCCATAACGGCACGCTGGTCTTCATCGGTTAGACCGCCCTCAACCTCTCCGGCGCGGCCGAGGTGAGCGAGGCGGACTTCCAGGCGCTCCTGAGCTCGATCACCTGGAAGTGACGCACCTCTGACCACTGGTCAGACCACCTGAGGGACACGTCCTGAACCTCAGCAGCATGACGAGGTGGGGAGCCGTGCGTGGCATGGCTCCCCACCTCGCTGTCTCGGCCCACGCTCACCGATGCCTGGCCCAGGCCCAGTTAGGGTAATTCCATGACTCAGCAGCGTCCTTCCCGGCCCCATGAGTACGACGGCGCCGCCGACCCGGCGCCCGAGGAGGTCCTGGCTGACGAGCAGCCCGCTGAGCAGGCCGAGGACGGACGCCGTCCCTCCCCCATTCCCTCCCACCAGTCCCGTCCCGGGCCGGAGGACGACATCATGCTGGCCACGGGCCGCCCGCGCGGAGCCGGTGAGCCCACCCCCGTGCGCGAGCGGGTCGAGGCCGCCAAGGAACGCCAGGAGCAGATCCGTCGCCAGCCCGGCCGCAAGGCCTGGATCCCCAACCAGCACGGCGCCTGGTCGATGCTGGTCCTACCGCCGCTGGTCGGCTGGGTGGTCGGCGGCGTGAGCTGGAAGAACCTTCTGCTCCTGCCTGCCTGGTGGAGCGCGTACCTGACCTACTGGGCGTGGTCGCAGTGGCTGCGGACCCGCTCGCCGCGCCGTCGCGCTCTCATCCTCGTCCCGCTTCTCGCCTACACGGCCGCCACTGCCATGCTCGGGCTCATCACCCTGGCCGCGGCTCCCTACCTGCTGCAGTTCGCGGTCCCCCTGGCGCCGCTGTTCGCCATCGCGTTGTGGGAGGTGTGGTCCGGGCGCGAGCGCTCGCTGCTGTCAGGACTGTCGACGACGGCGGCCGCCAGCATCATGGCCGCCGTCACCTACTCGCTGGCAGTGGGTGGCGCAGGCGGTTTCCTGGGCACCGGCGCCACCAGCTCGCCACTGCCTGGGTCCAGCCCCAACGGCGAACTCGTGGGGTGGTCATGGATGTGGGTCGTCACGGCACTGACGGCCGCCTACTTCTGCGGCACGGTTCCGTATATCAAGGCCATGATCCGCGAGCGATTCAACAACCGGCTGCTGGCTGGCACAGTGGCCTGGCACGCCGCAGTCGCGCTGCTCACGCTCGTAGGAGCGGGCACCGGATACCTGCCGTGGGCCCACGCGGCGCTGTGGGTGCTGCTTGCGGTGCGGTCCTTCGCCATGGTCCGCTGGCAGTGGAGCCTCGTGCGGCGCACGCACAAGGGCCTGCGGCCAGGCACGATGGGAGTCGTCGAACTGGCCTTCTGCCTCGCCTTCCTCATCACGATCGCGAGCTAAGGACCCTCAGCTCTCCCTGAGCGAGCGTGAGGGTTCTGTAGCACCGCCCGTTAGCCCCGCGGGCCGTCCCAGCTCCTGGCGGCTGCCAGAACCCGGTCGTTGTCCTCAGGCAAGCCGATGCTCACGCGCACGCCCTCACCAGCAAAGGGCCGCACCAGGATCCCCGCGGCCTTGAAGTGCTCGGCGAGCTGCGCCGTCGCCTCGGCAACCCCGAGCCAGAAGAAGTTGCCCTGCGCCTGGGGCACAACCCATCCATCCTCGCGCAGCGCCGCTACCACACGGTCACGCTCAGCGGCCACCAGGCCTGCTCGCCGGGCAGTCTCGGCCAGCGCCTTCGGCTCCAGGGCGGCGATCGCCGCAGCCTGCGCAGGCAGGTTGACGCCGAAAGGCGTGGCCACGCTGCGCACCGCGCTCGCGATCTCCGGCTGCGCCACGAGGTATCCCACGCGCATGCCAGCCAGTGCGTGCGCCTTGGAGAAGGTCCTGGAGACCACCAGGTTCGGGTAAGCCTCCAGCAGCTCCATCGCGTCGCCCACCGCCGGGTCGGTGACGAAGTCGAGATAGGCCTCGTCCACCAGCACCAGGACGCTGGCAGGCACGCCGTCAAGCAGGGCGCACAGCTCGCGACGCGTGAGCGCGGAACCTGTGGGGTTGTTCGGGGTACAGGCCATCACCACCCGGGTGCGCTTAGTCAGCGCCGCGATCATTGCGGGCACGTCATGGCGCCCGTCAGGCGTGAGCGCGACCTTGACCGCCCTCGCACCGGCGACGGCGATACAGATGGGGTAGGCCTCGAAAGAGCGCCACGGCAGGACGACGTCGTCCCCCTCGTCACACACGGTGTCCAGCAGGTGCTGGATGAGCGCCACCGAGCCGTTGCCAACGACCACCTGAGCCGGATCAACTGCGTACCGACCGGCCAGCGCCTCCACCAGGGCCTCCCCCGTCATCTCGGGGTAGCGGTTGACCGTGCTCGCGGCCGCGGTCAGCGCCTTCAGCACCGGCTCCTGGACGGGGTAGGGCAGCTCGTTGGAGGAGAGCTTGGCAACCTGCTGGCTTCCGGGGCGAGCCCCCGGAACGTATGCCGGAAGGGTGGCAACGGCCTGGCGGATGTGGACGGACGTCGTCATGCCCTGGGAGGCTGCGGGGCCGGCCGGCTGGGAAGCGCTCATGCGGGCATCCTCGCACCGACCAGCTCCGGCCCGCAGCGTCGGTCACCTACCGACCGCCGCTCCAGGCTGCTCCTGATCGGTCAGCCGCTCGACGTCGAAGACCACCTCGCTGGTCACCGCCCCCTCCTCCCCGGCGCCGGTGATACCGCGCAGCTGACGGGCCCAGTCCTCCAGCGCGGGGTCGGCAGGCATTCCCTCCAGCGCCTGGGCGTAGACGAGGGAGCCATGCGGGTAGCCCTCCAGGTTGGTGCCGGTCGTGTCGATCCGCAGCGTGAGGCGAGCCGGGCCCACGGGATTGGCCCGGGCGTCAAGGGCCGGGACGGCATCGGCACCGTTCTCGACGTGCAGGGTCCGCACCGTCTCAGGGACGGCAGCGCCGGCTACAGGCCCTCCCACGGTGAGCAGGGTGGTGACGGTGAAACGCTGCGCCACGGCCGGGTCAGCCGCCAGGTTCGAGGCCGTGATCGCGCCCTGGGAGTGCCCGTAGAGCGCCACCGGGTCCTCGGGCGCGACTCCGCCGGCCCGCATGGCGCTGACGACGGCGCTCTCCATATCCGTAGGCATGCGGGCCACCGCCTCCAGGTTGGTCAGCATGTCCTGGGGATTCGGCCCACCCATGCCCCAGTTCGTCGTCCCCGGCACGACGACGAGCCAGGATCGTGTGCCGTCAACATGGTCAGTGCGCACGAGTGAGATGACGCCTGTGGTCTGGTCAGAGTCGGACTGCTTCAGCCCGTCGGAGTAGCGCATGACGTCGCTGGGCGTCGCCAGGGGGCTCAGGCACCGCCCCTCGCTCCCCGACCAGGCGACAGCCAGGGGAGCCACGGCGGTCCCCAGCCCGAGCGGATCGCGCAGCGCCGCCGGCACGGTGAAGGGAGATCCGCCGTGGGGCGTCAGCCGCAGACCCGTGCGCTCGCCGAAGCGCCGTCGACCAGCCTCGGCCGAGCGCATCGCGAGGTAGGCCGTCACCCGCTGCATCGGGGTCAGGCTCGCGGCCGGCACGATCTGGCTACCCACCGCCAGATCCCGAGGGAGCCTGGCGGAGATGACCGGGTCCAGCCGGTCGGCAGCCTGGGACAGATAGGCCTCCAGACGTGCAGCCTCCTGACTAGTACCCGCACGGACAGCCTGGGCCCCCAGGACGAGGATCGCCAGGAGATCGGTGCGCACCCACTGCGCCAGGTCCGCGTCCGACAGGACAATGAGGAGGTCAGCCAGGCCGTCCTTGACCGTTCCCTCCGGAGCCTCGTTGACCAGGTCCTGGAGCCCGTGGAACACGGTGTCATCCATGAGCTCACGCAGCCGCGGACTGGCTGCCAGCAACCGCGCCAGGCTCAGCGCCAGGCTCGTCCCGCCCCCGAGGGCCTGGACGAGCGAGACGTTGTGGAGGATCTGCACCGAGGTCTGCCAGCTCGTCGCGTTCCTGGCCTCCGCGTTCTGGTAGGCCTCGGCGCTCGCCAGCACGTCCGTGCTCAGCGTCTGGAGGAGCTCGGCGACCTGCGCCACCGATCCGGGGCCCGTGCGCAGCGCGTCCGCCGCCTGGATCGCCTGGGCGCGCTGCCACTCGGCCGCCATGGGGTCTGCCGCAAGGTCCCAGGGTGTCAGCTCATAGGCAAAGGGGTGGGAGCCAGCCTCAATCTGGGCGTGCGCCGCGCCCAGGTGCCTGGCGGCCTCGTCCAGCAGCCCGGCGCCACCCGAGAGCTGCGCGGCCAGGGTATCCAGGTCGTGTAGGTCCACGCGGAAGCCTCCCCCGAAGAGCACGGCGCGGACCTGGCCACCAGCCGGTAGGGACCAGCTCATCGCACGTGCCGCCGTGTCGTCGGGCAGCGGCGTTACGCCTGGTGCTGGATCGGCTTCCAGCCGCTGGCCCTGCACTTCTGCCGTGGTCATGACGCCACGCACTGGAGCAGGGGATCGTCGACGGCGGCCGCGGCGGTACGGGCCTGCTCCAGACGTGCAGACAGATCAGTCAGGAGCAGGCGCAGCTCATCCAGCCTCGTCTGGCAGGCCGTCGCGGCTGGACCGCTCCAGCTGGTGGGAACCGTCGTGGGCACGTGGGCGGCGGCGCTGGCAACAGCCTCCTGCGCCAGCACGAGTGAGAGAAGGTCCATGACCTGACGCTAGGCCGTACCGGCGCACGCCCGCTCGCCACCTGTGGACGGACACTCTCGGGGGTGTCACGGCACTCGCCTGTGGAGCCCGAGCGGGGTGGAACGGTGCGGCATCTCGTCTCCGAGCGCATGCGCTCAGGCGCGCTCGCCCCGGTCCCTGCGTCGACCAGCCCTGATCGCTAGGAGCCCCAGGAGGTCCGTGACGATCGCCAGCGCCAGGACCCACCACCACGGGTTGATCCACTGGGTGCTCAGCACCGCCAAGGTCAGGCAGACGACGGCGAGGAGGCCGGCGAGCTGAGCGGCCGGTGCCAGCCATCGCGGCGCCGTCGACGGCACCTCGCAGGCCAGGACCCCGGCCACGGCCGTGGTCATCGCGACTGCTGCCGCCAGCGCGCCCGCCTCCAGCGGGTGCTCGGAGCCTCTGAGCGCGCCCATCACCCACACCGCCAGGCCCAGGGCGCTGCACACCAGGTCCGCCACGAGCACGAGCATGGTGGTGTACGCCCCCGCCCGCAACGGGGCCGGCGAGTCAGCCTGCCCCAGCCGACGGCGGGCGCCGCCGCAACGCAACGCGTAGGCATATCCCACCAACGCCAGGAGGATGGCCTGCGGGAGTCCGAGCCCGAGCGGATCGGCGTCCCAGATGAGCGCGAGCAGGACGAGAGCCATCACCAGGTAGACCAGCTCGCCCAGGAGGACGGGACGTGCGCGTTCAGCCACCGGCACCAGGTCATTGATCCACTGGGGGACCTCGATCTCCTCACCTGCCGGAGCAGCCTGGGAAGAGCCGTCCTTGGGCGCGGGATCGTTCATGGGAGCAGTCTCGCACCTGCCCGGTGCGGCTGACGAGCAGCCTGCTAGGGGTGGCGCCGACGCCGTCGGCATGCTCCTCAGCGTTTCCCAAGGCGTCGATGGGACACTGCCCTCATGGAACTCGTGGCACGCACCCTGGGAAACGCAGCCGGCCTGTGGCTGGCGGTGGCAGTCGTCGGGGGCCTGAGCGTCCCGGGCTCCCCCTCCACCGGCATGGCCGTGGTCAACTTCCTCGTCGTCGCTCTGGTGCTCGCGCTGGTCAATTCCGTGGTCAAGCCGGTGGCGCGATTCGTCGCCTTCCCCCTCTACATCATCACCTTCGGGCTCTTCGCCCTGGTGGTGAACGGCCTCATGCTCGTCCTGACCTCCCACGTGACGGACTGGCTTGCACGTGTGGTCAGCTCTGGCGCGCCGCTGGGCCTGCACGTGGCCGGCTTCGGCTCGGCGGTCCTGGGCTCGGTCATCGTCTCGATCGCCTCGGCCATCATGGTGGGCCTGCTGGGCCCGCACGAGGAGCGCTGAGCCAGCCCCGACCACAACAGATTCGTGTCACAGGCCAGGTCTAACCTGGCTCCATGAGCACACCTGTCAGCCCCACTTGGGTCGCCGAGCGCAACGCTGCCTTCCGATCAGACCGTGCCGCCCGCGTGGTCGGCAACGCCGTCGCCACCACGGACGTCGAGAAGCTGAGCCTGGACCGCGAGATCCTGACCTCCATCGACTCCTCCGTCTCGGACCTCATCCCGGACGCCTCGATCACGGACCAGAAGCACTCCGGCCGCTGCTGGGCCTTCGCCGGGCTCAACGTGCTGCGCGCCGCGGTGATCAAGGAGCTGAACCTGGAGTCCTTCGAGCTCAGCCAGTCCTTCGTCTACTTCCATGACAAGTTGGAGAAGGCCAACACCTTCCTCACCCACGCCGTGGCTGACGCCCAGGCCGGTGCGGACCTCATGGACCGCTGTGTGACCGCTTCCTTTGAGGCCCCCATCGGGGACGGCGGTTACTGGCCCGAGCTGGCACGCCTGGTCGCGAAGTACGGTGCGGTGCCGCACTACGCCATGCCGGACTCCTTCTCCGCCACCTCCTCGGACGCGATGAACAGCTCCCTGGCCACCGTCCTGCGTCGCGGGGGACTGCGCCTGCGTGCGGCTGTGGCAGCCGGAGAGGACACCGAGCCCATCCATCAGGCCGTCATGGCTGACGTGCACCGGGTGCTGTCCATCCACCTGGGTACCCCGCCCGAACGCTTTGTGTGGCAGTACCGGGACAAGGACAAGGCCTTCCACCGCGTCGGAGAGATGACGCCGCAGGAGTTCGGGGCCCGTTACGCGGCTGGCGTCATGGACTTCGTGGTCCTGGCCCATGACCCGCGCCCGGAGACCACGCTCCACCACCGCTACGGGATCGAGCGCACGGACCTCATGATCGGCCAGCCCACCCAGGAGCACGTCACCGCCACCCTGGAGGAGATCAAGGCCGCGTGCATCGCCGCGATCCAAGCGGGTACGCCGGTGTGGTTCGCCTGCGACGTCGCCAAGCAGCGGGACAAGGAGACTGGAACCTGGGACGCTGCCCTGCATGACTACGAGGGCCTGTACGGCGTCGACCTGACCATGACCAAGGCTGAACGCCTGGTCAGCCGCGAGTCCATGCTCACCCACGCCATGTGCCTGACCGGCGTTGACCTGGTCGACGGCGCCCCTCGCCGTTGGCGCGTGGAGAACTCCTGGGGTGACAAGCTCGGGGAGAAGGGCTTCTGGACCATGAACGACTCCTGGTTCGACGAGTACGTCTACGAGGCCGTCGTCCCCACGGCCGGGCTGCCGGAGGAGATCACCACCGCGCTCACGGGCGAGGTGACTGTCCTGCCCCACTGGGACCCGATGCTCTGAGCCGCAGCCAGCGCCCGGGCCGGCTGGCAGCACAGGACCGGGCTGCTGGCGGCGGCTGGCCGCTGGCACTCCCACCCACGCCACGGGGTGCGACCTGATGACCAGGTCGCACCCCGCCGTCGTTCACGAGGCAGTTCCTCATGCACAGTCATGAACACTCATGGACAGTCATCGACACTTCTCACCTGCAATGTGTAGATGATTGTCGATGATGAAGATCTCGCCTTGACATGAGCGTCCCACATGGCACGACGCAGGCTGTCACGTCACCTATGCGCGTCGGCCGTAGGGCCGATACAGCCCAGGCCTGGCACAATCAGCCCCATGGTCGACCTGTCCTCGCTCACCCCACCCATTGCCCTCGGCCCGCTCGACGGCCGCTATCGCTCCGTGACCGCGCCACTGACCAACTACCTGTCCGAGGCTGCCCTCAACCGGGCGCGTCTGCAGGTTGAGGTCGAGTGGCTCATCCACCTCACCGAGGGCCACGTCCTTCCTGGCGCCCCGGTCCTGTCCGCAGCCGAGAAGGCCTACCTGCGCGACGTCGTCGCCTCCTTCGGTGCCGACGAGATCGCTGAGCTCGCCGAGATCGAGGCAGTCACCCGCCACGACGTTAAGGCCGTGGAGTACCTGCTCAAGCGCCGCCTGGACGCAGCGCCCGCCGCGCTGGGTGAGGACACCGTCCTGCCCACGGTCCACGAGATCGTCCACATCTTCTGCACCTCCGAGGACATCAACAACCTGTCCTACGCGCTGACGATCCGCGACGCCGTCCAGGACGTCTGGCTGCCGGCTGCCCGCGGACTCGTAGAGGACCTCACCGCGCTGGCTCATGACAATGCCGACGCCGCGATGCTCTCGCGCACCCACGGACAGGCTGCCACGCCCACCACGCTCGGCAAGGAGATGGCGGTCCTGGCCTGGCGCCTGTCCCGTCAGGTGCGTCGCGTCGAGGCCACCGAGTACCTGGGCAAGATCAACGGCGCCACGGGCACCTACGGAGCGCACGTGGTCTCCGTGCCTGGTGCGGACTGGGAGGCTGTCTCGCGCAGCTTCGTCGAGGGCCTGGGCCTGACCTGGAACCCACTGACCACCCAGATCGAGTCCCACGACTGGCAGGCCGAGCTCTACTCCGACGTCGCCCGCTTCAACCGGATCGCCCACAACCTGGCCACCGACGTGTGGACCTACATCTCGCTGGGCTACTTCCACCAGCGGCTGAGCGCTCAGGGCTCCACGGGCTCGTCCACGATGCCGCACAAGGTCAACCCGATCCGCTTCGAGAACGGCGAGGCGAACCTGGAGATCTCCTGCTCGCTGCTGGACACCCTGGCCGCCACGCTGGTGACCTCACGCCTGCAGCGCGACCTCACCGACTCCACGACCCAGCGCAACATCGGCGTCGCCTTTGGCCACTCGCTGCTCGCACTGGACAACATCCGCCGCGGCCTGGCCGGGCTGGACGTGGACCGCTCCCGCCTGGCGGAGGACCTCGACGCCACCTGGGAGGTGCTGGGCGAGCCCGTCCAGCAGGCTATGCGCGCCGCCTCCGTGGCCGGGGCTACCGGCATGGCCGATCCCTACGAGCGCCTCAAGGAGCTCACGCGCGGCAAGAAGGTCACGCCTGAGGCCATGCGCGAGTTCATCGCCGGGCTCGGGATGCCGGCCGACGTCGAGGCTCGCCTTCTCGCTCTCACGCCCGCCTCCTACACGGGGCTGGCAGAGCAGCTGGTCTCCCACCTGGAGGGCTAGCCCGCTCCTCATCGGGCGTGTGCGCCTGCGACCGGGTGAAGGACTGATCGCTCTTCACCCGGTCGCAGGCGCACACTCGGCGCTAGATGCAGCCGCGCAGCACGATAAAACCGAGGATCACCAGCGCCCAGAACCAGTTGCGGAAGGCGCGCGCGTCCTTCTCCCGCTCCGCGGCCTCACGAGCCTCTTCCTCGGCAGCCTTGCGCGCTTCCTCGGCCTCACGCTGAGCACGGCGTGCCCTCCGCGCCGCGGCAGCCCGGACCTCCGCGGGGTCGTAACCAGGAGGCGTCGCGCTCCCAGCCCCGGGGGCGTAGCCACTGCCCGCCGTCGCCTTGAGCCGCCCCTGCTGCTGCCGACGTTGACGCCGCTGCTCCTCCACTTGCGCACGCCAGTAGGCGCGCTCCTGCTGCGACAGCTCCCCGGCGGGCCTCGTCCGCACAGCCGCGCCATCGCCCAACGCCGTCTGACGCGAGCTCGCACGCCCCGCAGCTGCGGCTGGCGCCCCAGGCTGCTGGCGAGCCGGCACCGCCGTCGTCCCCGCCAGCCTCCGACTCCTCGCACCACGACGCGACTGGCTCGCTGGCGCAGCCTCCCCGCGGGATCGGGGTGCACCTGGCATGAGGCCGTAGGACGACGTCGAGCCGCTCGCCTCCACCGCAGAAGGGGCGGCGCCAGGAGCGGTATCCAGGACCGAGGCGTCAAACATGAAGGGACCCGGCAGCGGGTCTCCCAGGACCGAGCCAAAGGGTGCGTCATCCACGGTGGGCAGCGAGGGCTCCCAGCCCAACGGCGCCCAGGACAGGGCCGCGTCCTGCTCGTCCGCCTGTCCGGCCACAGAAGTCGCTGAAGAAGCAGGGGTGGTCTCGGGCGCGGCCCCGCGCGTGGCAGCCATGGCCCCAGCATCCCACCCCTGCCGTGATCTCGCGAGCATCCCGCCCTCCAGATACCCCCTCGGAGTACTTGACACCCCTACCCCCTAGGGGTATGTTCGTGGTTGTCAGCAAGGAGCTCACCCACGTCGGAGGCAGACAGTGGCCGGATACACGGGCACCAAAGAGGACTACCTCAAGCGGCTGCGCCGCATCGAGGGGCAGGTCCGCGGCATCTCCCGCATGGTGGAGGAGGACACCTACTGCATCGACGTCCTCACGCAGATCTCGGCCGCTACCAAGGCCCTGCAGGCTGTCAGCCTCGGACTGCTGGAGGACCACATGAGCCACTGCGTTATCCACGCTGCCCAGTCCTCTGACAAGGAGGGGCAGGCCAAGATCCGTGAGGCCTCTGACGCCATCGCCCGCCTCGTGCGGTCCTGACACCCACAACCACCCCAGCAAGCACGCACCCAAGGAGCACATCATGTCCGCCTTCACCCCCACCGGCATCGACCGCACCACCACCCTCAAGCTCTCGGGCCTGACCTGCGGCCACTGCGTCGCCCACGTCACCGAGGAGCTGGAGGCCCTGGAGGGCGTCAAGAACGTCTCCGTCATCCTCAACAAGGGCGGACAGTCCGTGGCCACCGTCGTCTCCGACGTCGTTCTGGACGACGACGCCCTCAAGGAGGCCGTGGACGAGGCCGGCTCCTACACCGTCGACGCCATCGAGCGTGACGAGGCCTAAGACCTCACGCACCACCCAGGGGCCTGGCTACGCCACCTCACCTGGGCCAACTACCGGAGGCTCACCCCTCCCACCACCCGACACCTGACGGCGGCGGACACCCGTCCGCCGCCGTCAGCCTGCCCGCCGGGCACCTGCCGTACGCACCTGCAACCAGGACCTCATCACATGACTCAGCCACTGACCCCACTCGCCGAGACCACCACCGCCCCGCTCGGCACCGTCGACCTCGCCGTGGGCGGCATGACCTGCGCCTCCTGCGTTGCTCGGGTGGAGAAGAAGCTGGGCAAGCTCGACGGCGTCCAGGCCACGGTCAACCTCGCCACCGAGTCCGCTCACGTCGTCCTGACCAAGGAGGTCTCCGACGACGAGCTGGTCGCCGCCGTCGCCCGCGCCGGCTACACGGCCCAGGTCACCAGCCGTCAGGAGGCCGCCGAACCGACCTCGGTCACGGACGTCAGCCCCACCTCGCCTGCCGACGCCGACCTCCGCGCCTCCGCAGGCACCCCCACCACCACAGGCTTCTCCTCCAGCACTGCCCCGGCCTCGGCGTCTCCAGTCGCCCAGGCTCAGGCCGAGCCCTCCAGCGCAGCCTCGACCGCCACGGCGCCACGCATCGGCGCCTCGCAGATCGCTCGGGCCGCTGACCTGAAGAAGCGGCTCATCGTCAGCCTCGTGCTGTCAGTGCCCGTCATGGCCTTGTCCATGGCTCCTGCCCTCCAGTTCACCGGCTGGCAGTGGGCGGTTGCCGCCATGGCGCTGCCCGTGGCGACCTGGGGTGCCTGGCCCTTCCACAAAGCCGCCTTCCAGGCCCTTCGCCACGGCGCCTTCACCATGGACACCCTCGTCTCCCTCGGCGTCATCGCCGCTACTGGCTGGAGCCTGTGGGCCCTGATCTGGGGCGGCGCCGGAGAGCTGGGCATGAGGATGGAGATGGAGCTCCTGCCTCGCTCGGCCGGGCACATGGCACACATGTACTTCGAGTCCGCCGCCTGGGTCACCACCTTCCTGCTGCTGGGTCGGTGGGCTGAGGCCCGCGCCAAGTACCGCTCCGGCGACGCGCTGCGCTCATTGCTGGACCTGGGCGCCAAGGAGGTCACCCGCGTCACCCTGACCTCACCAGCAGGCTCCACCGACGCCGTCGACGTCCTGGACGACTCTGGCACCCCACGCCCGGACGCTGTGCGCAGCCAAGCCGCCATCGCCGTCGACGAGCTGCGCGCCGGGGACCTGTTCTCCGTGCGCCCGGGCGAGAAGATCGCGACCGACGGCGTCGTGATCGAGGGACGCTCGGCCGTGGACGCCTCCATGCTCACCGGCGAGTCCGTGCCCGTCGAGGTCGGCGTGGGCGATGAGGTCACCGGGGCCACCGTCAACACCTCCGGCGTGCTGCTCGTGCGAGCCACCCGCGTGGGTGAGGGCACCACGCTCGCGCGGATCGGTGCCATGGTGACCGCCGCCCAGGCCGGCAAGGCTCCGGTCCAGCGGCTGGCGGACAAGATCTCCGGTGTCTTCGTCCCGGTGGTCATCGCCCTGGCCCTGGGCACGGTGCTGACCTGGCTCGCCCTCGGCCACCCGCTGCAGCAGGCCTTCATGGCCGGGGTCTCCGTCCTCGTCATTGCTTGCCCCTGCGCCCTGGGCCTGGCCACGCCGACGGCGATCCTCGTGGGCTCGGGCCGCGCCGCCCAGCTGGGCGTGGTCCTCAAGGGCCCGGAGGTCCTGGAGTCCACCCGCACCCTGGACACGATCGTCCTGGACAAGACCGGCACCGTCACCCAGGGCCGCATGAGCCTGGACAACGAGGCGGATCTCGCCGCCTTGGCCGGCACCCCTGCCCAGGCCCTTGCCCTGGCCGGAGCGGTCGAGGCGGCCTCCGAGCACCCCGTGGCCGCGGCGATCGCCCGGTCGGCGACGGCGCAGCTGGGCTCCCTGCCCCCGGTCACCGACTTCTCCAACCACTCCGGCCGCGGCGTGACCGGCACCGTGACGCTGGAGGGAACCTCCTACGCCGTCGCCGTCGGCCGGCCGGCATGGCTCGCCGAGCAGGGGCTGGAGCTTCCCGCCCGGGCGAGCGACGCCGTCGCCTCCTTCCAGGACTCCGGGACCACCGCCGTCGTCCTGCACGCCAGGCCGCTGGCACCTCAGGCCGAGGCCGACGGAGCGAGCCTCACCGCGCAGCCCGTCATGGCGGTCTTCGCCGTGCGCGACACGCTGCGCCCCTCCTCAGCCGAGGCCATCGCCCAGCTGCGCAACCTCGGCGTGCGACCGGTGCTGCTAACCGGGGACAACGCCCGGGCAGCCGCCCACGTGGCGGCGCAGGTCGGCATCCCGCAGGAGGACGTGCGCGCCGAGGTCCTGCCCGGGGACAAGCGCGACGTCGTCGCCCAGCTCCAGGCTGAGGGGCACAACGTGGCCATGGTCGGCGATGGCGTCAACGACGCCGCCGCCCTCGCCCAGGCTGGCACCCAGGGACTGGGCTTCGCGATGGGCACCGGCACGGACGTGGCGATCGAGGCCGCGGACGTCACGCTCGTTCGTGCGGACCTGCTGGCAGCCGTGGACGCGATCCGGGTGGCGCGTCGGACGCTGGAGATCATCAAGCAGAACCTGTTCTGGGCTTTTGCCTACAACGTCGCCGCGATCCCGCTGGCGGCCGCCGGGCTGCTCAACCCCATGATCGCCGGCGCCGCCATGGCCGCATCCAGCGTCATCGTGGTGACCAACTCCCTGCGGCTGCGCCGGGCGGGGCGCTAGCAGCCAGCGGCCCAGCCAGCGCAGCGGGCACTGCTACCACGCACGGAGTACCCGTACCCGGCGCCATATCCTCCTGACGGTCGATCTCGCGCCGGGTACCTGCCCGTAAAATCACGCCCATGACCGACGCCGTCCCCGGGCCTGACAGGCAGCCCGCAGACTCTGACGCCCCGGCGACCTCGCCGGTCGGCATCCCGCGCATCGGTATCGCCCCCGTGGCCGAGCCAGTACCCCCGCGTACCCCGGTCATCCGCTCACGCACCCTCCTAGTGGACTCCGCTCCTACCCGGCTGCGCCGCGCCGAGGACCTCCTGGACCTCAGCCTCAGCCTCCTAGGGGCGTTGAGCATGCTCATCCTGGCGGCCTATGCCCACGAGACGACCACGGGCGTCACCCAGGACGTCCAGAACGCTCTGGCTGCGGTGCTCCGACAGATTCTCGTCTTCCCCCTCCAGGCCATTGAGGGCCTGGTGACCTTCCTCGTCCCACTGGCTGTCCTGCTCGAGCGCGTCCTGCGCCGCTCGTGGCGCAGCACCGGCCAGGCCGCGGTGGGCGCGGTCGCCGGCTGGGGGGTCGGTCTGCTGGCCTACACCCTGCTGGAGACCTGGGGGCCGGACTCGGTCATCGCCGGTCTGACCGTCTCTGGCTCCGGATCGGCCCAGCTGGGCGTCTCCGCCACCTTCGCCGCGCTGGCCGGGCTGCTCACGGGTGCCGGTGAGCGCCGCTCGACCCCAGCCGCCCGCTACGGCTGGGTGGCGGTGTGGCTCGTCGTCGGCCTAGCAGTGCTGCGCAGCGCCTTGACCCTGCCTGGCGCGCTCCTGTCCGTGCTCCTGGGCCGGGCCATCGGTCTCGCCGTGCGCTACGCCTTTGGGGTCGATGACCGGCGTGCCCACGGCGTGGCGCTCGTGCGGGCCCTGCGGCGCGCCGGGGTCGACGCCGTGCGAGTGGTCCGCATGGACTCCGCTCCCCAGGCCTCGGCCTGGACCGTCACGACCGACGCCCCGCTGGGCTACACCGAGCAGGTGCGTGAGACCCCCTTGGCCGCTCCCGAGTCCCTTGAGGAGGAGCAGGCCGAAGACGAGGCACTCGAGCAGCTCACCCCACAGGCTCCCTCCCAGGAGGGCGGTGACGCCAACACGATCATGCCTGCCGACGACGTCGACCTGTCCGCCGTCATGGCCCAGGCACACTCCGCCGCGTTGAGCGAGGGCCGTCCCTCCATCCACCGCCTTTACGCGGTCTGGGACACCGCTGGGGTGCGCCGCGACGTCACGGTGCTCGACGCCGACCGACAGGTTGCCGGATTCCTCGCCACGGTCTGGGACCGGCTGCGAGTCAAGGGCTTGTCCCCCAGCCGCGACATGTCCGTGCGCCCAGCCGCAGAGCACGCGGCTCTCATGGCGCTGGAGGCCTCCCGGGCCGGCGTGCGCACCCCCGCACTCTTCGGCCTGGCCGAGGCGAGCGAGTCGATGCTGCTGGTAACCGAGCACGTCGTAGGCGCCCGCTCTTTTGACGAGGTCGACCCTTCCAGCCTGTCAGATTCGGTGCTGGAGCAGCTGTGGGACCAGGTGCGCCGCGGTCACGCCGCAGGCCTGGCTCACCGCGAGCTCGCCGCCTCCAGTGTTGTGCTCGACGCCGAGGACCAGATCTGGCTGCTGGACTGGGACTCTGGAGAGACGATCTCCAACGAGCTGTCCCGCCGCGTGGACCTCGCCCAGACCCTGGCACTCGTCGCGACGACGGTGGGGGTGGAGCGTGCTATCAGGACGGCCTCGCGCACGCTGTCCACGGAACAGCTCGCTTCCATCGCTCCCATGCTGCAACGGGTTGTCCTGCCCTCCTCCACACGCGAGGCGATGGGCCGGCGAGGCACCGTGCTCCAGGAGCTGCGCGACGCCCTGGTCGAGCTGACTCCCACCGCGCACGCTGAAGCCGCCAAGGTCACCCGCTTCTCCTGGCGGACCGTCATCATGGCCGTCATCGGCCTGGTGGCCCTGTGGACGCTGCTGGCCCGGATGAACTTCGAGCAGATCAGCCAGGCGGTGGCCGAGGCCAACGTCTGGTGGATCATCGGGGCACTCGTCTTCTCCCTGGCCACCTACCTGGGGGCAGGCCTGAGCCTGGTGGCCTTCTCCCCGGTGCGTCTGAGTGTGTGGCGCTCCACCGAGGTGCACCTGGCCTCCTCGGTGGTCTCCCTCGTGGCACCGGCCGGCGTGGGAGGTGCGGCGATCAACCTGCGTTTCCTTGCCCGCAAGGGCGTGCCGACCGCCACCGGCGTGGCCACGGTGGCACTGGTCCAGGTGGTCCAGTTCGTCGTCACCGTGGTCCTGCTCGTGGTGCTGGCAGCCACCACCGGTCAGTCCACCGGGCTCACGCTGCCCTCGGGCTGGGTCATGCTGGCCGCCGTGGTCCTGGTGGGGCTGGTCTCGGTCTCCTTGTTCATCCCGAAGGTGCGCACCTTCCTCTGGGCCAAGATCGAGCCAACCTACCGTCAGGTGTGGCCGCGGCTGGTCTGGGTACTGTCCAACCCTGGCCGCCTGGCGCTGGGCATCGGAGGCACGCTCCTGCTGAGCGTCAGCTACATCCTGGCCTTCGGGGCCAGCCTGTGGGCCTTCGGTTACACCCTGTCCTTCTCGGTCCTGGCCATCACCTATCTCGCTTCCAATACGGTCGGCTCCGTGGTTCCCTCTCCTGGCGGTATCGGCCCTGTTGAGATCGCACTGACCGCTGGACTGGTGACCGCCGGGGTGCCCAGCGGTGTGGCGCTGTCCACGGCGATCGTCTACCGCCTGGTCACCTTCTGGATCCCGATCCCGGTGGGTTGGCTGAGTCTGCAGCGCCTGCAGAAGAAGGGTGACCTCTAGGTCCTCCTCGGGAGAGAGTCGGCGCGTAGGGCTGGGCCCCCTGGCTTCCGACGTAGTGGTGCCGCGAAGTTGGCGGCAGGCGGCGTCACCGCAGTGTCACGGCACGGGCGCGCGGCAGTGTGGTGGCGCGGTGCCGCAGTGTCGTGGTGTGGCAGCTCGACGGCGTGCATGGGCAATGGTCGCTACCCTCCCGCCATCGCCGCTACCCCTTCGTTTCCTCCGCTACCCCGCAGCACGCGCTACCGGGTAGCGAGCGACACCAAGGAGTAGCGACAGGCAGGAAACGGTAGCGACCAGCGCGATGGGATAGCGACGAAAGAGGAGGGGGCACGCGCTACGGGGTAGCGACCAACACCAAGGAGTAGCGACACTCAGAACGAGGTAGCGGCAGGCGCAATGGGGTAGCAGCAAACCGCACAGATACAGGACCCAACCGCCCCACCAGCCGCCCTCCGCTACCCCTCCACCAGCTCCGCCACCCCTTGGCGTCCTCCGCTACCCCGCAGCACGCGCTACCGGGTAGCGACCAACACCAAGGAGTAGCGACAGGCACAACGGGGTAGCGAAAGGCAGGAGACGGTAGCGACCGGCACCATGGGATAGCGGCGAAAGCGGAGGATGGCGCACACAAGCGTGGTCGACCAACACCACGAGATAGCGACACTCAGAACGAGGTAGCGGCAGGCGCTATGTGGTCGCCATCAACGCCGAGAACAAGCGCTGCCGGCGCGGACGACCCTCCGGCGCTCAACCTTCGATAAGGCGCCGCGCCATCGTGGCGTGCGCGCTCGCCGGCCCAGCCAGTACCGAGCCTGCCTCCCGCACGTCCAGACTCGCGCCGTCCATACGAGTGACAACGGCGCCAGCCTCCTGGCACAACAGCACTCCCGCCGCCACATCCCAGGTCTGCAGACGCGTATGCACCAGGCACCCCGCCCGCCCGGCCGCCACCTCGGCCAGCTCCAGCGCCGCCGCACCGTACACGCGCAGTCCCCGCGAGCTCTCGATGATCTCCGGCAGGTGTCGCAGGGCCGCCATGGCATGCAGATGAGCGATGACGACGCCGTCAGCCAGCTCGCTGTCCTCAACCACCATCGGTCGAGCTCCAGGCACAAGGTGAGCCACTACCGAGGCAGGCTCCGCCCCGTGGCTGACTGCGCCGTCGCCGGATGCCCCAGGCACTGCCGATTCACCGGACATGTGGGATGCACCGTCGTCGCTTCCCACCGAGGCAGCCGTCTCAGGCGGGCAGCAGCAAGCGTCGCCCTCCCGCAGCCCAAGCCGCCCCTCCCAGGCGCCACGTCCCGCGAGCGCCACGTAGAGCCGGTCGTCCACCGGGTCGGCGACGATGCCGAGCACCGGCCGTCCATCCTCAACCAGGGCAAGCGAGATCGCCCAGCCCCGGTGAACAGCCACGTAGTTGAGGGTGCCGTCGATGGGGTCGAGCACCCACACCCGCCCGGCCCAGGAGCCCGCCGCGTGCGCCTCCTCGCCCACGAACGCGTAGCCGGTGGGGGCGAGCATCTCCGCGATGAGCGCCTCGACCCCACGGTCAACCTGCGTGACGACGTCGTTGCGGTTGCGCTTGGTGTCAATCCGCAGGCTCTCGCCCGGGTCCAGTGCCAGGCGCGCCCCCGCACGCACCGCCTCAAGCCCCTGAGCCAACAGCTCGTCCATGATCGCTTCCTCTCACGTCGGTGAAGTGGCCTCGACCTCAGTAGCCTAGGACCTGGGCGCGCGCTACCCGCGCACCGCCCCACCACGGCGCGATGAGGCGCCCCGCACAGCATGAGGAGATCCCGATGCGCGCACTCCGCAAGCCGGCCCCCGGGCCGGGCCTTGAGCTCCAGGAGATCCCAGAGCCCAGTCCTGGGTTCCGTGAGGTCAAGATCCGCGTGCTGCGCACCGGGCTGTGCGGCACCGACCTCCATCTGGCCGGGTGGGACGAGTTCGCTGCCGCCCAGCTCAACCCGCCCATGACGCTGGGCCACGAGTTCTATGGGGAGATCGTTGAGATCGGTCGAGGAACCGCCACGGACGCCACCACCGCCGACGATGACACCGACTACCTCTCCATCGGCCAGCGCGTGAGCGTGGAGGGTCACATCACCTGCGGCCGGTGCCGCAACTGCCGGGCGGGACGCCGCCACCTGTGCATCCGTACCAACTCCATCGGCGTCAACCGCGACGGCGCCTTCGCCGATTACGTCGTGGTGCCGGCGCGCAACGTCTGGCCGCAGGCCGATGAGATCGACCCGGACCTAGGAGCGCTGTTCGATCCCTTCGGCAACGCCGTCCACACCGCCCTGCAGTTCCCGCTGGCCGCAGAGGACGTGCTGGTCACCGGCGCGGGCCCGATCGGCGTCATGTGCGCGGCGATCGCCCGCCACTGCGGGGCACGCAACGTCGTCATCACCGACCTGTCCGACTACCGGCTGTCCCTGGCGGCCAAGGTCGGGGCAGTCACGGTCAACACCGCCCAGCAGGACCTGCGCGAGGTCATGACGAGCCTGGGAATGACTGAGGGCTTCGACGTTGGCCTGGAGCTGTCCGGCGCTCCGGCCGCGACCCGCCAGATGATTGAGGTCTGCAACCACGGCGCGAAGATCGCGATGCTCGGACTTCCCAAGGCCGGCTACGAGGTGGACTGGAACCAGGTCATCACCCACATGCTCACCATCCAGGGCGTCTACGGTCGCGAGATGTATGACACCTGGTACAAGGGAAGCTTCATGCTGGGCTCCTCTCGCGAGCTGCGTGACCAGATCCGCGGCATCATCACCCACCGTTTCGCACCCGAGGAGTGGAGCCAGGCCTTTGAGGCCGCTCGCTCTGGGCAGTGCGGCAAGGTCATCATCAACTGGGAAGACTGACAGGAGCTGAGCGTGTTCACCTTCAAGGACGAGATCATCCAGGAGCTGGCCGGCATCGAGGAGGCTGGCCTGACCAAGCGCGAGCGCATCATCACCTCCGCCCAGGGCAGCGAGGTGGAGACCGAGTCCGGGCCGGCGCTGAACTTCTGCGCCAACAACTACCTGGGGCTGGCCGATGACTCGCGCGTGCGCGAGGCCGCCCAGGATGCCCTGGAGCAATGGGGATTCGGGATGAGCTCGGTGCGCTTCATCTGCGGCACCCAGTCCCCCCACCGCGAGCTGGAGCGCGAGCTGGCCGACTGGCTGGGCACGGACGATGCCATCCTCTTCTCCAGCTGCTTTGACGCCAACGGGGCCATCTTCGACGTGCTGCTGCGCGCCGGGGACGCGATCATCTCTGACGCCCTCAACCACGCCTCGATCATCGACGGCGTGCGCCTGTGCAAGGCCACGCGCTACCGCTACGCCAACGGGGACGTGGCAGACCTGCGCCGCCAGCTGGAGGCGGCCCGGGAGGCCGGGTCTGAGCGGATCATGATCGTGACCGACGGCGTGTTCTCCATGGACGGCTGCTACGCACCCCTGCCTGAGATCGTGGAGGCCGCCGAGGAGTTCGGCGCGCTGGTCATGGTGGACGACTCCCACGCCACCGGCTTCGTCGGCGCCACGGGTGCCGGCACGCCCGAGCTGCTGGGCATGCAGGTGGACGTCCTGTCCGGCACCCTCGGCAAGGCACTGGGCGGGGCCAGCGGTGGCTATATCGCTGGGCCGCAGGAGATCGTTGACGTCCTGCGACAGCGCGCCCGGCCGTACCTGTTCTCCAACACGGTCGCGCCGGCCGTGGTGGGTGGCAGCCTGCGGGCGGTGCGCATCGCCCGGCACGCCGACGAGTCCCGAGCTGCGCTGGCCCGCAACGCCGAGCTCTTCCGCTCCCTGATGGCGCAGGCCGGCTTCGATCTCCTACCCGGCTCCCACGCGATCGTGCCCGTCATGTTCCCGGGAGAGGATGGTGCCCGCCTGGCGGCTCAGATCGCCGACCGGATGCTGGAGCTGGGCGTGTACGTCATCGCCTTCTCCTACCCGGTGGTGCCCAAGGGCAAGGCCCGGATCCGGGTCCAGCTCTCCGCCGCCCACAGCGAGGCAGACGTGCGCCGCTGCGTGGAGGCCTTTGTCCAGGCGCGCGCCGACATCGCGCAGCAGCTCTCCCGGTAGTAGCTCGCCCGGCAGCCCGCGCAGCAGCTCACTCGGTCCGGGCGCGCGCCAGGCGGCGTCCCCGCAGCCACCAGGCCGCGCCCAGGGCCACGAGCCACAACGGCGAGACCGCCACCGCCATCCGGGTGTCCTGCGCCAGCGTCAGCGTCCAGGTGACGAAGACGAAGAACACCAGGCTGCCCCAGGCCGCCACCCGCCCGCCGGGCACCGTGAAGGCGCTGGCCGCGTGCCGCTCGGGGTAGATCCGGCGGTACCGCAGGTAGGAGACCACGATGACGCACCACACGAGGATGAACAGCACGCTCGCCACCGTGGTCACCAGGGTGAAGGCGTCCATGATGGAACCGGACAGGTAGAGCAGCGGGATCGCGCACAGCAGCCCGGCGCAGGTCACCAGCAGGGAGGCGCCCGGCACGCTGCGAGCTGTCAGCCTGCGGAAGACCGACGGCGCCTGGTCAGCCATCGCCAGGCCGAACAGCATCCGGGAGGTGGAGTAGATACCCGAGTTGGCGCTGGAGGCCGCGGCCGTGAGCACCACGAAGTTGACCACGCTGGCGGCCACCCCGAGCCCGGCCAGGGAGAACATGGCCACGAAGGGGCTGTCTTCCGGCGAGACCTCCCGCCAGGGGGTCACCGCCATGATGGCCGCGAGCGCGCCGAGGTAGAACAGGACGATCCGCAGCGGGATCGCGTTGATGGCCTTGGGCAAGGTGACGTGAGGGTCCTTGGCCTCGGCGGCGGCCGTACCGATCAACTCAGTGCCCACGAAGGCGAAGACGGCGATCTGAAAGGCCCCGGCAAAGCCGTGGAAGCCGTGGGGGAACAGCCCGCCGTCGTTCCACAAGTTGGCCACATCAGCCCGGGCTCCGTTAGGCGCCTGGAATCCGATCGCCACCATGTAGATCCCCACCGCCACTAGGGCGATGATGGCCACGATCTTGATGATGGAGAACCAGAACTCAATCTCACCAAAGGCCTTGACCGTGGCCAGGTTGAGCCCGAGCAGCACGACGACGGCGACCACCGGCGGGATCCACAGCGGCAAGGTGGGCCACCAGAAGCGCACGTAGCCGGTAATGACCACCACCTCGGCCACCGCCGTCACCAGCCAGCAGAAGTAGTAGGTCCACCCGGTCATATACCCGGCCCAGGGCCCGATGAGGTCGTGGGCGACGTCCGCGAAGGAGCGGTACTCCAGGTTGGAGAGCATGACCTCGCCCAGTGCCCGCATCACGAGGAACAGCACGGCGCCGATGATGGCGTAGACCAGAAGCACCCCTGGGCCAGCCAGGGAGATCGTCTTGCCTGAGCCCATGAACAGGCCCGTGCCGATAGCCCCACCGATCGCGATGAGCTGGACGTGACGGTTCGTCAGGCGTCGCTGGAGCTGGGCCTCATCCTGCTGCTCATCCATGGCATCTCCTTGGGGCTGGGTCCCGGGCATTTTAGTCCCCCGCTAGGCTCTGACCGATGTGTGCATCTGCAACCCGCTTCCCTGCGCGTGGGCGCCACCTTCCGGCGGCTGCCGTGACAGTGGTCGGCGCAGCCGTCTTCATCGCGCTGTCCGTCGGGCAGTGGCGCTCCTACCGGGTCCCCAGCTGGGACCTGGCGATCTTCTCCCAGCTGGCCAAGGACTACGCCCATCTTCAGGCCCCGATCGTGCCGATCAAGGGCGAGGGCTTCAACCTCCTCGGCGATCACTTCCATCCCATCCTCGTCCTGCTGGCCCCCGCCTGGTGGATCGCGCCCAGCCCTCTGACGCTGCTCATCGTCCAGGACCTGCTCCTGGCTGTGTCCGCCTGGCCGCTAACCCGCCTGGCCACCCGCTGCCTCGGCGCGGTCGGCGGCACGGTGCTCGGCCTGGTCTACGTCCTGTCCTGGGGCCTGCAGACGGCGGTGGCGGCCCAGTTCCACGAGATCGCCTTCGCCGTGCCGCTGCTGGCCTGGGCCTCGGCCGCCTTTGCCGAAGGCCGCTGGTGGGCGGTGGCAGGGTGGTCCGCACCCCTGGTCCTGGTCAAAGAGGACCTGGGGCTCACGGTCCTCATGATCGGGCTTGCCATCGCCTGGCGAGGGCGCCACAGCGGTCCCGCCGGCGCTCCCGCTCGCGCCCGGCTGCGGCTGGCAGGCCGGGTCATGGAACCGACGACGGCGCAGCTGGGCCTCGGCCTGGCCGTCTTCGGGGTGGTGGCCTTCTTGGTGACGGTGGGCCTCATCCTGCCCGCGCTGTCCCCGACGGGCACCTGGGAGTACGGGCTGAGCGGCAACACCTCGGACGGCTCAGCCTCCTCCGCCCCTGCCACGGCGCACCTGCTGCTGCGCGCGCTGTGGCCACCGGTCAAGCTCGTCACCGTGCTCCTGCTCGTCATGACGGCGGGCGTGATCGGCCTGGCCTCCCCATGGATGGCGGTCATGGTGCCCACGCTCGCCTGGCGCTTCCTGTCCACCAAGAGCACCTACTGGGACTGGTCGCAGTGGCACTACAACGCCGTCCTCATGCCGATTGCGCTGGGAGCGCTGCTGGAGGTACTCCTCCGCTTGCGCCGCCGGCACGCCCAGGCAGCCGACGACGTCGCCCGTCCCCGCCCGAAGACTCTCCGACGGCGCACGGCCTCCAGCTTGTCTCTGTGGCACCCCTGCGTCCCCACCTGGCTCCGGGCCACGGCCGTGGTCGCCGTCGTCATCCCCGCGGTCACCGCCCTGTGGATCGCGCCTGCCCTCCCGCTGGCCCAGATGACCGAGCCGGGCTGGGGCCAGGTACCGGCACGCGCAGCCTCGGCGCAGGAGATCGTCAGCCTCATTCCCCGTGGTGCCACGGTCGAGAGCGACCTGGGCCTGCTGCCCTACCTCGTGCCGCAGCACACCGTCTACTGGGTGGGCACCGCCCAAGGGGTCACCCCGGACTACGTCGTCGTCGATCCGCTCTCGGGCAGCTGGGGTGCGATAGCCCCCCAGGATGCGGCCGCGTGGGCGCAGGAGCAGACTGGGACCCGCTATGAGCTCATCTTCGACCGCGACGACTACCAGGTCGCCAAGCGCGTGGGTTAGGCAGCACCAGGCGCCGCTTGCCGTCTTCGCAGGCGGGGCGCTGGGCACATTGGTCCGCGCCGGGCTGGCCCGCCTGTGGCCTCATACCGCCGGAGAGCTGCCGACGGCGACCCTAGCGGTCAACCTCGTCGGTGCCCTCGCGCTCGGCTTCCTCCTGGGCCGCCTCGCCCTGGCCCCTGACACTGGGTGGCGGCGCACGCTGCGCCTCGGGCTCGGGACGGGCTTCATGGGCGGACTGACGACCTACTCCACCTTCATCGTGGAGGTCGAGCACCTGGCCGGCCGCGCCGACCTGATCGGCGCGGCGACCTACCTAGCCGGCTCGCTGGTGGCCGGGGTCGCGCTGGCCGCCGTCGGCCTGTGGCTGGCCGGGCTCGGTGCACGACGTCGCACGGCTCTCCCCACGCTTGGCGAGCCGACTGGGCAAGGAGGTCAGTCATGACCGCGGCGACCTGGCTCCTGCTCGCGCTGGCAGGCGGGCTGGGTGCGGTCACGCGCTTCAAGGTTGACTCACGCGTGGGCGCCGTCGTCGCGGCGCGACGTCAGCGAAGGCGCACGGCTGATGCATCCTCAGCCGCCGTCACAGGCGCGGGCCGCCGCCTGCTCGTCGCGGTTCCCCTGGGCACGGTCGTGGTCAACGTCAGCGCCTGTCTGCTGCTCGGCCTCCTGACCGGCGCCAGCGGCGCACTCGCGCCCACGCTCGTCACGATCCTGGGAACCGGCTTCCTTGGCGGCTACTCCACCTTCTCCACCGCCTGCGTGGAGGCTGCGCGGCTCATGCTCTCCGGCCGGCCGTGGGCCGGGTTCCTTCACGCTGTCACCATGGCGGGCACGAGCCTGCTGGCCGCGGTGGGAGGTCTCGCCCTCGGTGCCGCGCTCGCGGCCTAGGACGCTGGCCTCTCTCGCCTGCTTCCCCAATCGGCAACATAGTGCAACCCAGCCGGGCCCCTCATGCCCGCTCCTAGCCTGGATCCAGCCCCGCGCCGCAGCCTGCGTCTTGACGTAGGTGCCGCTGCGGCGCCATCGACGTCGCCTGACACAGGCAAAGGAGATCGCCCGTGTCACTACAAGACCTCTTGTCCGCCAACCCTGTTGTCCCCGTCGTCGTCGACTCCGCCCAGGAGGGCATGGGCGTGGGCCGGGCCCTGGTGGCTGGCGTCATCTCCCTGCCCGCCTGCACGGACGGCTCGTGGATCATGGCCGCTCTGGCTCTGGGCCTGGACACCGTCAAGTTCTTCCCCGCCGAGGCCAGTGGCGGGATCGCCACGATCAAGGCGCTGTCCGCCGCCTTCCCCGGACTGCGCTTCATGCCTACCGGCGGCGTGAGCGCGGCCAACCTGGCGGACTACCTCTGCGTCCCGGTCGTCGCCGCCTGCGGTGGGTCCTGGATGGTCAAGAAGGACCTGGTCAAGGCCGGCGCGTGGGAGGAGATCACCCGGCTGTCCGCCGAGGCTGTTGCCATCGCGAAGGAGTGTGGCCGATGAGCGCCGCCCCCAGCGCCGAGACCTCCGCGTTGGAGGAGACGACGACGCTGCGGCCCAGCAGGTCCGCCTGGCACTGCATGAGCAGGCGCGAGGCCGTAGCCCCGCCGTCGGCATGCAGAACCTCCAGGTCCTCGCTTCCCAGGGCCTCCAGGACGTCCGCGATCTGGTGGGTCACCGCCTCCAGCGCCGCCCGCGCCACGTGACCGCGCTCGGTCCCCGCGGTGACGCCCGAGACCAGGCCGACGGCCTGACGGTCCCACCACGGCGCACCAAGCCCCGTGAAGGCCGGCACCAGGGTCACGCCCGTTACCTTGGTGGTGGTTGCCGGCCAAGGAGTGCCGGTGACTGGGCCAGCGGTGGTCGGCATGATGTCTTGCCCCTGTCTTGAATGATCCGGGGGGTGTTGTCACCGGCCGCCGCGGGGCCGCTGCTCACCGCTGATCAGGGGAACGACCCGTTCGAGGTCTTTCGTAACGTGGGTGCGGGATCGGTGGCTCAAGGCTGGCCCGATCTCCTACGAGACGAGGGAGCTGTGGGTGCAGACCTCCAGCATCGACGTGTTCATCGGCATCGACGTGGGCAAGTCCGACCACTGGGCCACCGCCCTGGACCGGGACGGCGAGCGCCTGTTCGACAAGGCCCTTCCCAACGACGAGACCCGCCTGCGAGACCTCTACGAGCGACTGTCCCATCACGGCCGGGTGCTGGTGGTCGTGGACCAGCCCGCCACCATCGGAGCCCTGGCCGTCGCCGTGGCCCAGGACATGGGCATCACCGTGGGCTACCTGCCCGGCCTGTCGATGCGGCGGATCGCGGACCTGACCCCGGGCAACGCCAAGACCGATGCCCGTGACGCCGCTGTCATCGCGCAGGCCGCCCGCACCATGCCCCACACACTGCGGGCCATCAACGGTTCAGATGAGGACGCGGCAGCCCTGTCCATGCTCACGGGCTTCGACCTGGACCTGGCCCGCCAGGTCAACCAGACCTCCAACCGGATCCGGGGCATGTACACCCAGATCCACCCCGCCCTGGAGAAGGTCCTGGGCCCGCGGCTGGAGCACGACGCCGTCCTTGAGGTCATCGCCTCCTGGCCCACCCCCGCCGCCCTGCGCAAGGCCGGGCGGGCGCGGATCAACGCCAAGCTCAAGGCCCACGGCGCCCGCCACCACGAGGCCTGGGCCGACGAGATCATCAGCGCGCTGAAGGCCCAGAGCGTCGTGGTCGCCGGCACCGACGCCGCCGGAATCGTCCTGCCCCACCTGGCCCGCCAGCTCATCGCCCTGCACGCCCAACGCAGTGACGTCGCGGCGAAGGTCGAGGCCCTGGTGGAGGCCCACCCTCTTTACCAGGTCCTGACCTCCATGCCCGGCATCGGGGTCAGGACCGCCGCAGTGCTCATCGCCGAGACCCTCGGGCGGGACTTCGCCACCGGGGCGCACCTGGCCTCCTACGCCGGGCTCACACCCGTCAGCAGACGCTCCGGCTCCTCGATCCGAGAGGAGTACACCTCCCACGCGGGCAACAAGAGACTCAAGCGGGCCATGTTCCTGTCAGCCTTCGCCTCACTGCGCTCAGACCCCGCCTCAAGGGCCTACTACGACCGCAAGATCGCCCAGGGCAAGCGCCACAACCAGGCCGTCATCGCCCTAGCCCACCGCCGCATCCTCACCCTGCACGCCATGATCCGAAACGGCACCCTCTACGACCCCCAACCCACCCACCAACTCCCCGCCGCCGCTTGACACACCACATAGGGGCAC